>JBAQUK010000123.1:0-10583 GCA_049297455.1 Desulfosalsimonadaceae bacterium
ATCACGGAAGCGGCATTGGACGATAATTTTAGTAGTCTTTTCCCAGTACCACAAAAATCCGTCGTTAATTCTCTAATAGCCGTACTACTACGCATGGCGGCATGACGCTTTTTGGGGAAACTTCAGGCTCTAATTTGTCACATATTTTAATGGCCGGTCAACGCGCAAAGCAATTGATCAAACAGATTATCAATTTCAGCCGTCCTGCTGAAAAAGAGAAGCGGATAGTATCCATCAAATCATTGATAGATGACACTTTACGGCTTCTACGGGCTTTACTGCCATCAACCATAGAGATTAAAAAAAGCTTGGCCGATGATGCCGGGTGTATCAGGGTATATGAAGAGCAAATTCAGCAGGTATTGATGAATCTATGATCGAATTCAGCGCATGCAATGCGCAGTAATGGCGGGGTATTTCAGGTCTCGGTGAATTCAATTGATCTGAATCAGATAAAAACATTCCAGGAAACTGTTATACAGCCGGGAAAATATATTGTTATCAACGTTGGTGATACGGGTGGCGGTATTGACCCTTTAATTCTGGATCGGATTTTTGATCCTTATTTTTCAACCAAAAAAAATGAAGAGGGCACCGGGTTAGGACTGGCCGTTTCCAAAGAAATCATTAAAAATCACCATGGTGCGATCACCGTTCAAAATAAGCCGGGCGAAGGGTGTGTTTTTCAGATTTTCCTTCCGCAAGTGAATGCCGAAATGACAAAACAATCAACAAAAGAATCGAAGAAAGCGTTTTTGAAAGGAACGGAGCGTATTTTGCTGGTGGATGATGAGGAGATCCTGGTCTCCGCGCTTTCTCTCCTGTTGAGCATGTTCGGGTATCAATTGACCACTGAAACCGACAGTCGTAAAGCCCTCAGACGTTTTGAAACCAACCCGGATGCATTTGATATTGTGATTACGGACCAGACAATGCCGGGGATGACGGGAAAAGAACTTGCCGGTAAAATTCTGGCCATACGCCCTGGAATACCCATCATTTTGTGCACCGGGTACAGTGATCAGGTGAATAAAGAAGAGGCGTTTGCCGCCGGAATTAATGATTTCATCATGAAGCCCTGTAAGGTTAATGACCTATGCATTTCTATTCGGAAACTTATAGATAAGGTTTAGCATTTGTAATCTATTTTATCCAAAAATCCACATCTTTAGCATCTTTTCCTAAATTCATTTCTTTTCCTTCCGCCCTATTTGCAAGCCTTGTTTATATGATGCCGATCCCTATCCAATCAATGTTGTTCCAAAATCATACATGCATATCAAAACGAATCACTCAAAATAATACAAAAGTTTTTACAGAAAATACCACTGATTATAACAATCAGTAATAATTGACTATTACCTTTTTACGCAAGTTGGCACGGATGTTGAATTCTAAGAGACATATCTGATTTACTCCCGCGTAGGCGCATAACGCAAGCCAATGACAGCAGGAGATTATAATCCTAAAAGTCGGATAAAGCGCACACTTTAAGCCAAAAAACACAACGTTATTGTAACTAAGCATTTGAAAACACTTACAACTTTTCTTCATTTTTATCGTGTTCGTATAAATATATTACGTACACGTTAAAAACAGAAATAAAAACAAATTATTTCAAATAAATAGCGATCACAGATTGGTTTAAAATGTACGCTTTACACGACTTTCAGGGTAGTAGGGATCAAAAATTTTTTCCAAAGCATCCCCGTCAATGCCGGTGCCGGTGTCGCTGACCTCAAGCCTCACCCAGGCATGGGGCGGTGAAGGATTTCCCATTGCCGGGTTTTCCGGACGCGCCTCTGTCTGGGAAAGGGCAATGCGCATCACGCCGCCGGTCTCACGCATGGCGTGGTAGGCATTGGTGCAAAGATTCATGATGATCTGGTGAATCTGGGTCGGGTCCCCCTTAATGGGTCCGCAATCCGGATGGATGTCTTGCCGGATATCAATGGTCGTGGGAATGGACGCCCTCAGGAAGGTGATGGCCTCCTTGACAACATCCTGTATTTTAATGATTTCCAGGTCATAATCCGCCTGGCGGCTGAATGCGAGAATTTGTTTGACCAGATCCCGGGCCCGGATACCCGCCTGATAAACCCGGTTGATGTGTGCGGCGGCCCGGCTGTTTTCAGGCAGCACATACCGGGCCATTTCCGTGTTGCCGAGAATAGCGGTCAAAATATTGTTAAAATCATGGGCAATTCCCCCGGCCAGCGTACCGATGGCCTCTAATTTCCGGGCTTGCTGGAATTGCGCTTCCATCTTCAGTTTTTCGGTGATATCCCGTGCGATTCCCTGTATGGCGTAGGGTTTCCCCTCCTTGTAGATCACGGCGCTTTTTGTCTCAACATCCACGGTCTGTCCATTTTTATGTTTCAGCTTAAATCCGGTAAGTTTTTTCTGAAAACCGCTTTCCTGAAGGTCTTTCAAAACATCGGCAGCCAGGACAAACTGATCCCTCCTCAGGATGTCCTTCACCGACAGGCCCGGCAGATCCTTTCCGTCATAGCCCAGCATATTGATCGCCGCTTCATTGGCATCGATGAAACGCCCTTTAAAATCATGGACAAATACACAGTCAAGGGAACGGTCAAACAGGGCCTGGTAGCGGTTTTTGTATTCGCGCATTTTTTCTTCCGCCAGCCTGCGTTCCGATATGTCCCGCATGATTCCCCGGAAACCGGTTTTTCGGCCTTCCGAATCTTTCATTAAGGAAACGGAGGTGTCGATATGGCGCCGGGCCCCGTTTTTTGGAATAACCTCCCAGTCAAACTCTTTAATCGCCTTTTCCGTGACAAATACCTTGTTGAATGCTTGATACACTTTTGTAGCGTTTGCAGTATCCATGAATTCCCGATTGTTTTTCCCCATCAGCTCGGATCGAGAATAACCCAGTATATGGCACATCGCATTGTTGAAAAAAATTAAATTCCCCCGGATATCCACTTCAAAATATCCGTCTTCGATATCATCGAGAATGGTTCTGTATTTTTTTTCGCTTTCGAGCAATGCCGCCTCCGTCTGGCGGCGTTTTTTTTCTTCCTTGAGAATGGTTCGCGCCCGTATGATAAAAAAAGAATACATGGATGCCGCAGCCGCAAACAACAGGGCGATGACCAGTAATTTATTTCTGAAACCCGCCATGGTGGATAAAATTTCTTTTTCCGGCGAAGCCACGACAATGGACCAGAACGTATTGCCCAGGTGAATCGGATAATATACGGCCTGCATGGCTGTTTTTTCAATCCCGTCCGGTTGTGCCCGGTCAACAGAATACCGGGTGTTGCCGTGTTTTCCGGACATCATTTCCCGTGCCATGGAAATCACGGAAGGCGCATCGCGGTATATTTCAAACACCGTTTTATCGGCCTGGCCCGGGATCGGACTGTACAACACGACGCCTTTCCGGCTGATCACCCATGCGTATCCGTCCCTGCCGGTGTTGATGTCTTTCATGAATTCTTCCGTCAGAAGGTGAAACGGGATCAGAACAGCCAGCGTTCCCTTAAATGTCAACCCCTCGAATACCGGCACATGGCAGGCCACGGTCCGGAAACCCTGAACTGCCGTAAACACTTCACTCACCACCGGTTCCCGTGTTTCGATGATATGACGGATGTGGGCCTGACCGGATATGTCCGACCCGATGGCGGATTCGTTATAGGGAACTGTATAAAGGATGCGGCCGTTTTCATCGACTCGTGTAAGTGCTTGAATTTCATGGGCGTGTTTATTGTAAAAGGCATGCAGCAATTCTTTGCCCGGTCCGTTCAGCGCCGCAATGAAGCTGATTTCGGAAAGGCCGGTAATGTCTAACATATAATGGCTGAAATGTTTTTCGATGCTGCCGGCCGCCTGTTTCGCCAGAAGGGCCTGCTGGGCGTTAAACTCCGTTATCGTTTTATTTTTCAGATCGTTATAGGTGGAGAAGAGCGTATACCCCAGCAAAACGACGATGATGAAGAGCAGGTAGTAAATCCTTTTAAATCGTATCATGAAGGCCTGTCATCTGGGCAAATGGAAAAAGGATGTCGTGCCGTGGTCGGCGCTGGAAATAAATTCCACTTTACCGCCGAGGATGTTCTCTCCCAGCAATTTCATGGAGTGGCTTCCCCATCCCCTGCCGAGTTTTTCTTTTGTGGAAAAATTGCGCTGAAAGATTCGCCGGGCGATATCCTCCGGGATGCATTGCCGGTTCCAGACGGAAAAGGTGATGCGGTCATCCGCGGCGTCAACGGTCAATTTGACGCTGTCGCCAGGGTCTGAGGCCTCCAGAGCATTGATGATCATATTGATCATCACCCGGCTGAGCAGGTTCAGGCTGGTGGTGAATGTGATGTCCGGAAGGGGTTTCGGAAAAAGGAGGTGTCGTGATTCCGCTGCCGGGTGCCGAATGATGGTTTTGTGAATTTCCTGGATGAGCTGACCGGGGGTGGTCCGATTCAGAACGGGTTTGAATTCAGTCAGTTTCGATTGGTTGAGAAGGCTTTGAATGGCAATTTCATTGGAAAGCTGAACGGATAAATTTTGAACAATATTAATGAGTTTGTTATCCGGTTGCTGAATCGACAGCAATTCGCCGGCATTTAACAGTCCATGGATAATATTGTTCAGATCATGAAAAAATATCCGGTCCACGATGGCCCATTGTTGTTGATGGGTAATATCCTGGATAAACAACAGAAGACACTTCCGGTCGCTGATGGCGAGCGGCTGGGACCTCACCCGGAGGTATACGTCTTTTGTTTTATCGGATTTTTCAATGGTGATGGCGCACATTCTTTCGACCGGCTCACTGGTGGAAAGGCTGGTGACGATGGCCACCGCAGCCCCGCAGGTGGAACAGAATTCGGATGTGCCGCATCCCCCGGGTCCGGTGTCTGCATGAATGCAGCCGATGGCTTCTCCTGGCCGGAGCCCCAGAGCCTCGGCGGGATCTTCAATCCCCAGCATGTGAAGAAGATGATGGTTTAACGCAATGATCTGTCGATGCTCGTTCAATACCGCCACCAGGCCGTCGACAATTTCCAGCAGGGAATTGAGAACCGGATTGTGGTTTACGGCGTCAATCTGTCCGGCAAGGGTTTGGAGATCCGCCCGCTGGGGCGGGGCAAAACAGGTGTCCATCATCATGGGCGTCCTCGGCTGAAGGGATGGGCAAACACGAATATGAAACGATGACGGATTATTACATGGAATCGGATCGGGTGTCAAGGAAGGGAACAATGTTCAGCTATGGGGGATTCAGGTCCGGATGATCGTAAAAACGGGAGTACGGGAAACGGAAAAAATTATTTGTCGTATGTCCGGAACAGGCCCTGGGAGCGGCAGATCCGGCGGCCCACTGTGATGAGCGCGGGGATATCGATGCCCAGCGGGCAGTAGCACCGGGTGCACAGCACGCAGTTGTCAAACACCAGATCCCGCATGGTTTCAAGCTGGGGCTGGGTAACCTTCCCTTTTTTACGGAAAAGCGTGCCCACGGAATGCAGAAATTTATAGGACGGCATATACTGCGGGTCGCCCTCATGGGACATGTATAAAAAACAGCTCTCCGCACACAGGCTGCAATGGGCGCACATGGTCAGGCCGATCTTGATCTGTTTTTTATGTTCATTCAGGATCGATTGGATGGCGGGTGTGTCAGGCGTCGGGTTGGTATTGTTTTCCATTGGTTGCTCGTTGTCGGGTGTCAAAATAATAAGGATGATGGCCGGCGGACTAAAACTGCCAGGACCGTTTGGGCGTTCCCAGGCTGTATTCACTGACAATGGCAAACCGGCTGAAAAAGAAAAAGATCATATGGAAAAATTTGGAAAACGGAATCAGTATCAGCATCAGTTCGCCGGAAAGGATGTGGAGCATGATCATGAGGCGGTAGTCCCCTATGTTCGCGTGCGCCATGTATCCGGTTAAAAACGGGGTCAGGGCCAGGCCCAGCATCAGGTAGTCATAAGCCGTGGTGATGGCCCTCACCCGCCGGATCATGATCCGCCGGACCCCGAAAAAGAACCCGCAGGCGAGAATCAGGCCGGTGGTGAAGTGAACGGTTTGCGGGGACCAGGAGAACCAGGATATCCAGGCAATCCCGAAGAATTTTTCCAGTAGAATCGCATGAGCGGGTACAAATACCGGCGTCAGCAGGAGACATAAGTGAAATATCAGGCTGATGAAGACCACCAGGGGGTTGACCCCCAGAATTGAATTTTTCAGAAAAAAGAGTTTTCGGATGAACCGCTCTTTTTTGGACATGGTTTTCGGGGCCGGTAATTCATTTTCCGGTATCCGACGGCCGTTAAGGTTCGGCTGCATCATCTGTGACAGCCGCCAGGTCTGGAAAAAAATGCCTGAAATAAAAATCGCGAGCGACAGCCAGACCAAAGGGCCTTCTATGAAATTATAAATAATGGCGGGGTTCATTTTTGTTCCATGTACCGATCTTCATACCCTCTCTGGACAGTGGTGCGTTTAATCTGATTTTTCCATTCCATGGGGGGCTGAATTTTTAAGATATCGTCCAAGCGGTTCTGGGCTTTCAGGCGGGTGTAAATTTGGTGCCACGCGCAGTCGATCTCATTACTGACCTCGCATTTGTCCCCGTTGGTGCCGCCGCAGGGTCCGTTAAAGAGTCCCTTGGCGCACCGGGTAACCGGGCAGATGCCGCCCGTATAGGCCAGGACGCATTCGCCGCAGGCCCGGCACCGCTCTTCATAAAGGCCGATATCCAGATCAACGCCGATGGCGATGGTGTTGACCCCCGGAAACACCGGTTTTTCCGGATATCTTTCGGCCAGAAGCTGGGCGCCCGCACCGCAGGCGATGGACACCACGCAATCGGCATTCTCGATGTAGGGGTCGAGTTCTTTGATCAACTCGGGATTGCATTGCCGCTCCACGGTATATCCCTGAATGCGCTTGGCTGCATGGGCCTGAAAATGCGCCAGTTCCAGTTCTGTTTTGAGGGTGTTGACTTCCCGCTGGCCCCCGGCCAGGCAAACGGATACGCAGCCGCCGCACCCGACGATCAGGGTGTTTGGGTATGGGGCGATATACTGCTGGATTTCCACTAAAGGCTTTTGTTTTGCTTTTACCATGGGTAACTCCGAAAATTGATCATCCCATCAATTTATATTTAATAATTCGCCTGGATATTCATTTTATCCGGCTGACAAAATCAGTCGAATTTTGTTTAAAATCATATTCATAATGCGTCTGTCAAGTAAAAATAAAGGCAGTTGAAACTGCTACAACGTGCCCCTTGGGTTCGGGGTAAAAAAAGTTGGCAATTTTCAATACCCTAGGATATTCTAATATTTTTTGGCGGCGGTTATTTTCATCGTCGGCTTAATTGACCATCATCATCGGCAAAACTCTCAAACGGCGTCTTCGGCAGGGGGTATATGCGACCGGGTATCGATTATATCGGAAATATCTTGAAATCATTCATGGGCTGGAAGGCTTATGAAAACAGCGATTTTCTGCGACAGCAGAAGGTGAAGGTCGCTTTTACGGTCTGCCTGGTCATCCTGGTCATTCAGCCGCTGGTTCTCCCCTATACCTTCTTTGTCGCCGGCATCCGATCCCCGGGCGTGATACTTCCTGAAGCCAGTGTTTTTTTTAGTATTCTTTTTTCTCTGTACCTTCTCAGCAAGGGCCGGTTTTCAGTCGCCTCCCATCTGATTTTAATATCCAGTCTCTCGGCTGTCTGGACAGTGGCGTTTATGGATGATACCGGGGTGATATCCCAGCTCGACACCATCGTCATTGTGCTGGCGCTTTTGACCATGACGCCCCTTGTCGTGGATGAGCGGCGATGGCCCATCAGCGCGTATTTCGGGGTGAATGTGATGATATTGGCCGCATTTGTGCATTATTGTTTCATGCAGGGATGTTTCCCCACGGAAAAGGCGGCCATGGAATACTGGATGGATAATATGCTGGCGATTATGTTTATCTGCATCACCTCTTATCTTGTATTTTCCATTAACCAGAAAGCCCTCAAAAAAGCGGGACAGGATCTCATCGAGCGGCAACATGCGGAAGAAGCGACCGCAAAATCAAAAATGTTTCTGGAAAGGAGCCTGGCCAGCATTCCGAACGGCGTGTTCCTGATGGATGAGGACATTCGCTTCAGTTATATCAACCCGGTGTTGCTCGACTGGCTCGGACGGCCGGAAAAGGATATTCTCGGCAAAGCCTTCAGCGATATGGCGCCCCTGATTCTGGCCCCCAAATCCAGAAGGGCAGTCACCCAGAACACCATTGATCAGATCAAAAAAGGGGCCATTATCGCCGGTCTGGAGATATGGATTATCGATCCCCAGGGGAAGACTCGGCCCGTCTCGTTTTCAGCAGCCGGGGTCCGGGACAAGGAAGGGCGGATCATCGGCGGGGTGATGATTCTGGTGGATATGACGGAGTTGAAACAACTGGAAACCCGGCTCCGGCAGTCCCAGAAAATGGAGGCCATCGGCACCATGGCAGGCGGTATCGCACATGATTTCAATAATATATTATCCGGAATCATGGGCAATACCGAATTGCTCCAATATCAAAAAGACCTTGGCGAACCGGTGAAGAAACGGCTGGATACGATTTATGCGGCGAGTCAGCGGGCTAGGGATCTGGTGGCGCAGATTCTGCTGTTCAGCCGGAAAAGCGAACAGGAGATGCGGCCTGTGGCCCCGCGCCTGATCATTGCCGAAACCGTTAAGCTGCTGAAGGCATCCCTGCCCAGCACCATCGAAATCCGGCAGGCCATGGACGACGAGTCGGTTCAGGTGATGGGGGATCCCACCCAGATCCATCAGATACTCATGAATTTATGCACCAATGCCCATCATGCCATGATCCGGGAGGGCGGAGTCCTGGAAATCGGTCTGTGGACAGTGATTGTGGAACCGGGAAGCCGCCCGGAACCCGATGACCCGGTTTTGGCGCCCGGCGCGTGGGTCCGCCTCACCGTGTCGGACACCGGCCACGGCATACCCCCGGAGACGCTGGATCGTATTTTTGAACCGTATTTTTCCACCAAGGAAAAAGGGGTCGGCACCGGTCTGGGGCTGGCGGTGGTCCACGGGATTGTGCAAAGTTTCGGCGGAGTGGTGGATGTCGTCAGCGCTCCCGGCGAGGGAACGATATTTTCCGTGTATCTTCCCCGGCTGGACCAGTTCGTTGAAGAGCCCGTCATCGAAGCGGAGCCGCTGCCAATGGGCGGCAATGAACGGATTTTGCTGGTGGACGATGAGGTCATGATAGTGGATTTTGGAGAAGACGCGCTGAAAAGTCTCGGTTACCAGGTGGTCTCTGCTTCTCAGTCGGATGAGGCCCTGCAGATTTTTAAAGACCGGCCGGAGGCATTTGATCTGGTCATTACGGACATGACCATGCCCAAAATGACCGGCGAAGTTTTGGCCGGGGAAATCCTGAAAATCCGGCCGGATATGCCGATCATTCTGTGTACGGGCTTCAGTGAGCGCATCACGCGGGAAAAGGCCATCTCGCTCGGCTTTCGGGAGTTTTTGATGAAGCCCGTCAAGATGAAGTCGCTTGCGGAAAGCGTTCATCGTGTTTTGTCCGGGTCTGTTTGACCTGGTCAATCAACGTGCGGGCTTCTGTATGAGATGACCGGAAAGGAACACCATTTCTGAAGAAACTGGTGTTCCGATGGCCGGCCCAGCAGGGGGCGGTCAATATCGTCGCCAGTTGCCGGATGCGGTTCGTGATAACGGACATGTTCTCCGGAATCCCGCCCGCCAGGGGAACAAGCGGTGCGGGGCTGGATTCTTTTGTTGCTTTTCTTGCCCGCTAAGAAAACTAAACAACCACCAGCTAAAGCTGGTGGGTTGAAGTCAAGTGCTGAAAGCACGGATACGGGTCAAAGACCCGTCATTATTCAGTTCTAAAGTTATCATCCTTCTTAGGTTCAAAATGATGCTCAAGATAAGCCTTAATCATTTCATCCGTAATTTGGCCGGAAGTGACACAAAAAAAACCTCTGCCCCAAAAATGACGCCCCCAATATTTCTTCTTTATTACTGGAAATTCCTCAAAAAGTTTGGAAGCTGTTCGCCCTTTAATTCTTCTCATTATTTCACTCGGAGCCATTGTCGGGGGAGCAGACACAAAAATATGCACATGATCTTTGCTGACAACACCACTGATTATCCGAATTTCAAACGCTTCGCATGTCTGCCTGACCAATTCACGAACGCGCTGAGCAACATCTCCTTGCAAAACATGATAACGATACTTGGTTACCCATACAAAATGATATTCAATATTAAAAACTGTATGACTCCCATATCGATACTCCATTTCCCATCCTCCTTAATTTATGGAGTATCATATCTGAAAGGATAAATCTATCCGCCTAAAGGCGGAGGCTTTAACCTTGATAGAGACTAGTAAAAGGAAAAATGTCGATTAATTCGGTTTGGCGTCCCCGGAATTGCCCTTCATTCTGGCTTCTGAATTCTGTCTCCTGAATACCTGAGCAGTTACAAAACCGGAAGGTTAAAAATACACGGGCATAATGATATGATCATTGAAATGGATTCCATTCAGATACCGGTTCTTGC
>JBAQUK010000124.1:0-21898 GCA_049297455.1 Desulfosalsimonadaceae bacterium
GTGGCAGAGGGGTTCAAGGAGTCGATGCGGATCGTGTTTGACGAACATCTGGGGCAATGGAATTATGTTGCCCTTTCTGGAACGACGGTTTTATAGGTTGCATAAGTTATTTTGTGCACATTCCTTATCGGGGCATCCTGATTCAAGATAGATGCAGGATGCGATAAATGTCCTTTTTGAATTCTGCCTGCCCTTGTGCTGTTAATAAATCAAAATTCATATTGATCATCGCCACCCTGAGGCGGACGGCTTCATCCTCTTCGAGACAATAGCTTTTTTCGGTAACCCCCGGCACACGGGGAAAAAGCAGAATATTATCAATGGTCCTGTAACGGGTGGCATAGGCATATAATTGATACATATCGATCTGTTGGACGCCATTCTTACGATCCTCGACATCCGTCTTCAAGAATTTCCATTTTGTATCCAGGATCAGTCGCGCCCCCTCTTTTATATCATCAATGATGATATCAGGCTTTAATTGAAAGCGGCCTTTGTTTCTGTTTTCTATTTTACATCTGAGCAGGTGTAAACGTCGGTTTTTCGACTGCTGGTGAATCATGCTCCGTTTGAACTCAAAATGAGCGGCATGCCTATAGAGGAATGAAGCGATGAATTCTTCGAAAAGCTTTTCCATAGGGAACAGCAGCGAAAAAGTTTGTTCACCGCCAATGCCGACAGCGGGGCTTTGTCGGAGCAGGACCATGCGGCCGAAATCGAGGATGATACGGTAGCGTTCGTTATTTCTGGTCAAATGGACCTTGGCGAAGTCATTTTCTTCGATCTCGCAATAACGGATTTCATCGAGAAGCACTATCGCTTCCCGCAGGCGCTTCTGGTTGCCCGCATGGGATGTCAATGCAAGTAGCTTGAGGCATGTCCACTTGATAATCCGGTTTAGCCAAGTGTCAGCAATGAAATCATCGTAACCGACAAATGCCCGTTCTCGATGGGCGGCGTTTTGGCGAATATGGCTGTTCAGGAGAATTTTCCCCTTCAAGCAGGTAAGATTTTCTTCACAGCGAATATAGTCATGGTCAAGGCCTCGCCTCAGCTCTGCCAATAACCTTTCGATGTATATCCGGATAACTACTTCCAGAAGAGGCATTTTCTGGAATCTGAGGTTTGCCAGGTCTCTCTCTTCGACCGGGACATTGCGGGTCAGGGACAGCATGTACAAGAGGTTGTCCCTTGCCCTTATCCGAGATGCATAAGGAGCTATCCCCCATGTTGTTTCTTTATCGGGAATGTCTATTTTCGGCAGAATTTCCACGGTCAAACCCGGCACCATGATAACACCGACATAGCTATTCGCCCTGACGAAGTCTCTCCTGCTCCAGTCAAAGACCTGGCAGCCGTTGTTTTGCCGAGCGAAGTTAACGTCAAATGCTTGGAGACGTTCGAGGGGGCGTGCATTATGGGGCAAACGTTCAATCCGGCCGTATTCCGGAATAACGATTGGTTTCATAACGTCACTTGCCGATCATGTCTACAAAATATCGCACGACGCCGTTTTCTGTGGCATTGATGAATTCGGGGCAGATCTCATAGCGGAGTTTGTTTTCTAAGACATCATGTTCAAAACCGATAATGTCCATTTTAATCATTTCAAAAGCGTTGATAACAGGTTCTGCATCCTCCTTATACGGGGTTCCGTCTTCGCTGTAAGGACACCCGAGCACCAGGCAGATTTTTCCCCAATCCCCGTAGAAATATTCTTGGAGCAGCGGAATAACATGGCGGAGAAAGACCGTTTTGAGATCCAAATAATTTTTAATATTAAGAAAGTATGAATGACCGATTCTGTGATCACGATCATACAGGAATTCTATCCGGTCATTGATGTTAGTAAGGAGATCCGCCACCATACTTCCTAAATCCCCACCGATGGTTTTTCGGATAAGCTCGGCATCCGGCATCATCTCCACGAAAGCGAATCGCCGCCGCAAAGCCGTGTCAATAAAAGCGATAGAGCGATCCGCAGTATTCATGGCACCGATGATGGAAAGGTTAACCGGTACGCCGAATTCTTCCTGGGAATAAGGGAGGCGGATTTTTAAGCCGCTTCCGTCAGGCTTTATCCGCTTGTCCAATTCAATCAACGTGATCAATTCGCCGAATATCTTGCTGATGTTTCCCCGGTTGATCTCGTCGATAAAGATAGCGTAAGCTTTGTCCGGCTGTTTCGTGGCCCGCAATGCAATCTGTTTGAATATCCCCCGCTTGATTTCGTAACAGATATTGTCCTTGTTGTCTTCTGTTTCACCCATAACAGGCCGGATGCCTTCAACAAATTCTTCATAACTGTATGATTGGTGAAATGTCACAAATTCATAGCGTTTTTCTTTTTCATCCATGAATTGCGGAATAAGCTCATGTGCAATTTGATAGGTCTTTCCCGTACCAGGTGGGCCATAAAAGATGAGATTTTGAGTGGTTTGAATTGGACTCCGGGCTTTTTCGGCCACATGTTCCACTTCATTTCCCTGTTCCGGCTCATCCTTGGGTGGCGTGTAGCTTCCGTTAATTTCTTCGACCATGCGTCGCATCGTCGGCTCTTTACAAAGGAAAAAAGATACTCCAGCCACGATCCAGTTTGGGTGAGCTTTATCAAAGTAAATGCCGAAATACTTCTCGAATGTTGGAGTGGCGGCAAAATCGCTGGCAATGCGACCGGCCCAGCAGAGACGATCTCCATAAGTCTTTATTGGGCGATCCTGGAGAAAGAAGTTTTCCCTCATCCATTCCCAGCGGTCATTCCTGTAATCAACAAAAGTATCCGGATATACAGCAGTCAGTATGCCACTGATGAAAAGGGCGGCCTTATTGAAAATGGGCCTGCCTTCTTTATTGTGAAATCCGGTCTGCATTTCCGTATACAGAAAATAATTCAGGCGATCGGCATCGGGTTTTAGGCCCGGATTAATAATATATTGGCGAAGGAAAAGTTCGAATTCCTTGTTTACCAGGAATTCTTTTATCTGGGCTCGCGTTGAGCCATGCCCTGCCAATACCGTGGTCCCCTGATTATTGATAACCTTTTTGATTTCATTGAGATCAATCGGCTCCTTGAGCAACGGCTGCAAGGCAGCAAAGAAGTCACGCCGAGCTTTCCATACCTCATTCCAGGGGTTATTTATGAGGTAATCGGCAGCCCATTGAAAATCTCCGGTATGGTCATTTTCTTTTGCGATCCGCTCAAGCAGCAGTCGAAGAACGCTATCCGCATTGTCTTTTTTTTCCAGTGGGGCCGGTCGCTCTATCATTTCCTGAACTGAAGATATTCCTTCTTCCTCTGTTTTCATTTCACCACCTGTGAGTCATTAATAATGATCCTTATTTTGTTTTGGACCTTAGCTGCGTGCTTTTTCCGCTATGTTCAACATTAAAAAGGAATTTTTTATGATCCGCTTGTTTCAATATCCCGCTTGGATAGGGGAACATAGGGCGATACCGTTTCCCCCATATAAATCTGCCGGGGCCGGGTGATTTTCTGCTCTCCGTCGTCGTTGTTTTCCTTCCACTGGGCGATCCACCCCGGCAGGCGTCCGATGGCGAACATGACGGTGAACATGTTGGTGGGAATGCCCATGGCCCGGAGCAGGATGCCGGAGTAAAAATCCACGTTGGGATACAGGTGTTTGTCGATAAAATAGGAATCGCTCAAGGCGGCTTCCTCCAGTTGTTTGGCGATATCCAGCAGGGGGTCTTCCACCTTTAATTTGGGCAGCACCTTGTCACAGACTTTTTTCATGATTTTGGCCCTGGGGTCATAGGTTTTATACACCCTGTGGCCGAAACCCATGAGCCGAAAGGGGTTGTCCTTTCTTTTCGCCCGTTCCACGATATCCCTGGTTGAGATCCCTGTCTTGTGAATTTCCGTCAGCATTTCAATGACTTTCTGGTTGGCGCCCCCGTGAAGCGTGCCCCAGAGGGCGGAAATACCCGCGGAAATGGAGGCGTAAATATTGGCTTTGGCGGAACCCACGGTCTTGACGGCCATTGTGGAACAGTTCTGCTCGTGGTCGGCATGAAGAATCCAGAATGTATTGAGTGCGTTGACCATATCATCGTCCACCCTGTAGGGGTTGACCGGGCTGTCGAACATCATGTTCAAGAAATTGGCGCAATAGGTATAGTCGGGCCGCGGATAAATCACCTTGTGGCCCCGGGAAATCTTATAGGACATGGCGGCCATGGTCCGGACTTTGGACAAGAGGCGAATGGCGACCTTTTGAAAATCCTCGTCGGTCTGCATGAGTTCCGGGTAAAAGCTGCGCAGGGCGTTCACCATGGCGGACAAAATGCCCATGGGATGGGAAAGCCTCGGAAAATTCTGATAAAAAAACTGCATGTCTTCGTGGACCATGGACTGGTCGTTGAGCATGATGCTGTTGTGGGTAAGCTCCCTGCGGTTCGGCAGTTTGCCGTTGATGATCAGGTATGCGGTTTCCACAAATGTGGATTTTTCCGCCAGATCTTCGATGGAAATGCCCCGGTGCCGCAGGATGCCTTTTTCGCCGTCCATGAAGGTAATGGCGCTCTTGCATGATCCGGTGTTGCCGAATCCGGGATCATAGGTGATGTATCCGGTCGTCTGCCGCAGGATTCGGATATCAATGGCTTTTTCGCCCTCCGTCCCCGTGATCACCGGCAGTTGCAGTTCTTTCCCATCAATGATGAGTTTGGCGTATTCCGTTGCCATAATGTGTTCCTTTAAATTAAATCCGTTTTATGATTATCTAAAACTATTTGTTTTCATATGAAATTAAGGCCTCATAAGGCTGTTTTCCCCCTCTGGTCCGGGCAGATCTAAAAAATTACTTGAATTCGGAATGCGCGTCAAGGATTTAAAATGTTTAACATATCAAAATGTTATGGAAAAGATGCTGTTCGATGGCCGCATATCGTTATCCTGCCTTGCATTATGCGGCGCGGCGGTTTATAGTTAATCTGTAAAGAAAATCATGAAAAATCAAAAGGTTTTAAAAAATAAACAGTTACAGACCACTTAATGGGAAAACGGACGGCGCAAACACAGCCGTGCAAAGGAGGAGATAGTGGCAAAACCCAATTATAAATTCGCAAAACGTCAGAAAGAATTGGCCAAACAGAAAAAAAAGGAAGAAAAAAAGCTGCGCAAACTGGAAAATCCGGATTCGGGAGAGGCCGAGAACCCGGAAGAAGCAGCGGATGAGGGAGAAACGCAGGAATAGGGAAATTTTCGCCGGATGGCGGCAACGGGGGGTATTTTTGGTCTGCATCATCCGGGCGTTAATTTAAGAACCAGCAAAAGGACCGGCACATGACGGACGAAAAAACGGAAAAACTGGCGGTGCTCATTGATGCGGACAACGCACAACCGTCCATTGTGGAAGGGCTGCTGGCGGAAATCGCGAAATACGGAACCGCCAATGTCAAACGGATCTACGGCGACTGGACGGCGCCGGGGCTGAAGGGGTGGAAAGAGGTATTGCTGCGGTATTCCATTCAACCCATCCAGCAATTCGGGTATACCACAGGCAAAAACGCCACCGACAGCGCCATGATCATTGATGCCATGGATTTGCTGTATACCGGCAGGTTTGACGGGTTCTGCATTGTGTCCAGCGACAGCGATTTCACCAAGCTGGCCTCACGGATCAGGGAGGCCGGTCTGTTTGTGTACGGTTTCGGCGAGAAAAAAACGCCGGAACCCTTTGTATCGGCTTGCGATAAGTTTATCTTTACCGAAGTGCTCCGGTTCAAGGACGATGATGACGAAGATGCGGAACAGATCCATCGAAAAACCCCCACCGACCTGAAACGGGACACGAAGCTCTTGAGCTTGCTGCGGAATGCGGTTGAAGCGTCGTCCGATGACAGCGGATGGGCCCACCTGGCTGCCGTGGGAAGCAATATCGCCAAGCAGGCCCCGGAGTTTGATCCCAGAAATTACGGCTACAAAAAACTGGGCTCGCTTGTGGCGGCAACCAAACTGTTCCAGATTGAAGAACGGGTCGTGGGCGACGGGCCGTCAAAAGCGATTTACTTAAAAGACCCCCGGAAAAAATAGCCGCATTTTGTTGTTTTTAACCGGCTTGCTTTCGGTGAACCCCATAAAATCAATGAATAAAGGTGAATCAATGGTTAAAATATTCAGTGGAGAAACAACGGCAAAGCTGGGCACGAAAAAAAAGCCCGCCGTGGTGCATGTACAGACAGAAGAACGATTGAAGGAAGTGTCCGCCATATTTAAGGAAAACGGATGGCAGTTTACCATTGACCTGGAGCCGGATAAGCCGGAAGACATCACGGATCTGGAAATATTGCAGAATCCGCCCAAAACCGTGTCCGTTGAAAAGAAAGTCGGGCGCAATGATCCGTGTCCCTGCGGCAGCGGCAAAAAATTCAAGAAATGCTGCGGGTAAGTTAGGCTGTAGGCTTTAGCCTGATAGGCTATAGGCGGATAGAGGGTCCGGGCGGTTTTTAAAAAATGATTTTATTGCGGACCGCCCTATAGCCCACGGCCTAAATGCCCTCAGTCTATTCTCTTTCACCACCGGCTATAGGGATGGGCAACCAGGCTGGAATTATAATATCTCGGGTTATCCGTCACTTCCGCCTCGGCCCAGGGCGGAAGGGTGACCCTCTGGTTTTCGCTCGCCAGCTCGATTTCCGCCACCACCAGCCCGGCATTTTCCCCTTCAAACACATCCACCGTCCAGTCCGCGCCCGAAAACTGGAGCGAATGCCGTGTTTTTTCAATGAACGGCCGGACGCACAATTCTTCCAGCATCCGGGCCGCGTCCATTAGCGGAATCGGGTATTCGAATTCCGGCCGGACCATTCCCTTGTTTTCCCCTTTGACGGTGAGCCAGGCGTTGTCGCCGCTTATGCGAACCCGCACAACGGTTTTGGTTGACGAGGGAAGATACCCCTGCCGGATGCGGACCCCGGGGCCTGCCGGACGCCAGAGATTCGTATCCACGATAAATTTCCGCTCAATTTCTTTTGCCATGGCCTCAATTTCCTGTTTATAAAATTTATTCGACACGCATTTGCCGGGTGTGATAATAAACCTCAATGAATATCGGATTAATCTCGGACACCCATGGCCTGCTGCGAAAAAGCGCCGTGACCGCATTAAAGAGCGCGGACATCATCATTCATGCCGGAGACATCGACACCCCGGAAGTGCTGACGGAACTCTCCGCCATTGCCCGGGTCTATGCGGTGCGCGGCAACATGGACCGCCTCCCGGAGCTGAAACATCTCCCCGGATATGAGATTGTTGATGCCGGCGGGCTTTTCCTGTATGTGATTCATGACCTGGCGGCAATGGATTTCGACCCGGCGGCCGGAATGGATGTGGTGGTTTCGGGCCATTCCCATATCCCGAAGATATCATACCGGGGCCGCGTCTTGTATATCAATCCCGGCAGCGCGGGCCCCAAACGATTTCAGCTCCCGATTTCCATGGGTATGCTGGAAATCAACGGCGGCAAAATTACACCGAAAATTATCGAACTGGAAGCATAACCCTATTTTTAATCAATCCGAAATTCAATGGCAAATCACTTTTTTTAACCCAAATCGCCCAACCCCATGGAGGAACATGATGACGTATTTTGTAAAAACCCTGAAGACCCTTGCTGTTTGCGCAATGGCCGTTTTAACGGTTTCAACGGCCGCATTTGCGGATGAAGTCTCCGATTACATTGACGAAGCCTTGAAATTTTACAAAGACGGCAAATTTACGGAAGCGGTGGACAGTCTCAATTTTGCGGAACAACTGATTCAGCAGAAAAAAAGCGCGGGCTTGGAGGCTTTTCTGCCGGAAGCATTGAAGAGCTGGACGGCGGAAAAAGCCACCAATACGGCTGCGGGCAACGCCATAATGGGCGGCGGTATTTCCGCCGAACGTTCCTACACCAAGGGGGACAGTTCCGTTAAAGTGAATATCGTGGCGGATTCCCCCCTTTTGCAGGGAGTGATGATGATGATGGGAAATCCCATGTTCGCAGCGTCCGACGGCGGCAAGGTGGAACGCATCGGCGGCCAGAAGGCGGTGATCAAATATAACCCGACGGATAAAAACGGGGATATTAAAATTGTCGTCGCCAACCGGTTTCTGGTCACGGTTGAGGGGAGCGGCGTGACCGACGCTGATCTCAAGGATTATGCCAAAGCCATCGATTACACCAAACTGGCCACCCTGCCGTAAAAAAAGATCAACGGAAAACCGACCGACCCTTTATACAAAATGTCGGATGCCCTTCAACAGGACATCCGACATTTTTTTGTTTTCCGCTTCTGCCTTCTATCGTATCCAAGTTACGGGTGCCGGATTACGCGCTGTGTCAGTTTTGATCCCCGGCAATTGAAACAGGTTGCCGCGCTAATCCGGCCTACGCAGTTCTATCTTCTACCTGATGTCCCCATGATATTCCTGAAGGGATTTGGGCTTTGAAACGCCTTGGCGTCTGGCCCGGATTCCTTTGGCCGCCGCAAGGGCAGAGGCGATGGTGGTGATATACGGCACTTTGTAATTGATGGCCGCTTTCCGGATATAGGAATCGTCCTCCTGGCTTTCCTTGCCCCTGGGCGTGTTGATGACCAGATGGATGTTGTTGTTTTTGATTTCATCCACAATATCCGGCCGGCCGTAACCGAGTTTCCGGACCGGTTCGGATGCGATGCCGTGGTCCATCAGAAACTGGCGGGTGCCATTGGTGGACAGGATCCGGAAATTCAAATCCTGAAACAACCGTGCCGTTTCCAGCGCGCCGGGCTTGTCCGCATCCGCCACGGTGAACAGCACCGTGCCTTCCAGGGGCAGGGACGTCTTTGTCGCTTCCTGGGATTTGAAAAACGCCAGGCCGAAGGAGTCCGCCATTCCCAGCACTTCACCGGTGGAGCGCATTTCCGGCCCCAGCACCGGGTCCACTTCCGGAAACATGTTAAAGGGGAACACCGCTTCCTTGACCCCGAAATGGGGAATGGTTTTGTGGGTCAGGTCAAATTCGGACAATTTTTTGCCCAGCATGACCTGGGTGGCGATTCTGGCCATGGAAATATTGCACACCTTGGACACCAGCGGCACGGTCCGGGACGCCCGTGGGTTGGCTTCCAGGATATAGACCGTATCGTCGGCAATGGCGTACTGGATATTCATCAGCCCCACCACCCCCAGCTCAATGGCGATCCGACGGGTATATTCCTGAATGGTTTCAATATGTTTTAGAGGAATACTCACCGGCGGAATCACGCATGCGGAATCTCCGGAATGAACCCCGGCCAGTTCGATATGCTCCATGACCGCCGGCACAAAGGCGTCGGTGCCGTCGGAAATGGCGTCCGCTTCCGCCTCAATGGCGTTCTGGAGGAATTTATCAATCAGAATGGGACGTTTCGGCGACACATCCACCGCAGCCGCCACATACTGTTTCAGCATGTCCTCGTCCAGCACCACCATCATGGCCCGGCCCCCCAGCACATAGGAAGGCCGCACCATCAGCGGGTATCCGATGCGGGCCGCCACTTCCAAAGCCTGGGCTTCCGTGTGGGCCATGCCGGATTCCGGCTGGGGGATGCCCATTTTTTTGATGACCTGCCGGAACCGGTCCCGGTCTTCCGCAAGATCAATGGTGTCCGGGGACGTGCCCAGAATCGGAACGCCGGCTTCCGCCAGTTCCTTTGCGATATTGAGCGGGGTCTGGCCCCCGAACTGGACAATGACGCCTTCGGGTTTTTCCTTTTCATAAATGCTGAGCACGTCTTCCACGGTCAGTGGCTCAAAGTAGAGCTTGTCCGACGTGTCGTAATCCGTGGACACGGTTTCCGGGTTGCAGTTCACCATAATGGATTCAATTTTCGCGTCCCGAATGGCGAAGGCTGCATGCACGCAGCAATAATCAAATTCAATGCCCTGGCCGATGCGGTTGGGTCCGCCCCCCAGCACCATGATTTTCCGGTTATTGCTCACCGGAACCCGGTCCGGGGCATTATAAGTGGAATAATAATAGGCCGCGTCCGCCACCCCACTCACCGGCACCGGTTCCCAGCTTTCCGCAACACCCAAGGCAAGGCGTTTTTCCCGGATGCTTTTTTCCGGGATCGCCAGCAGTTTGGCCAGGTATTTATCCGCAAACCCGTCTTTTTTGGCCTGAACCAGCAGCACGTCCGGCGGCAAGGATCCGGTATGCTTAAGGATCGTTTCCTCCAGTTCCACCAGCTCTTTCATCTGCCGGATAAACCAGGGTTTGATATGGGTGATGCCATACAATCGGTCAATGTCCGCCCCTTTTCGGAGCGCTTCATACATGATGAATTGACGCTCGCTGGTGGGGGTGCTGACCAGCGTCATCAGTTCTTCCAGGGATTTTTTGTTGAAATCCCTGGCAAATCCCAGCCCGTAACGACCGTTCTCCAGAGACCGGATGGCTTTTTGAAACGCTTCCTTGTAATTTTTTCCGATGCTCATGACCTCGCCCACGGCCCGCATCTGGGTGCCCAGCCGGTCTTCAACGCCCTTGAATTTTTCAAAGGCCCACCGGGCGAATTTCACCACCACATAATCCCCGGATGGGGTGTATTTTTCAAGGCTTCCGTCCCGCCAGTACGGCATCTCATCCAGCGCCATGCCGCCGGCCAGCCATGCCGACACCAGGGCGATGGGAAAGCCCGTGGCCTTGGAGGCCAGGGCCGAAGAACGGGAAGTGCGGGGATTGATTTCGATCACCACCACCCGGCCGGTTTTCGGATCATGGGCGAACTGGACGTTGGTGCCGCCGATGACCTCAATGGCTTCCACAATGGCGTAGGAATAATCCTGAAGCCGCTTTTGAAGTTCCGGCGCAATGGTCATCATGGGGGCCGTGCAAAAGGAATCACCGGTATGAACCCCCATGGCGTCGACGTTTTCAATAAAACAGATGGTGATCATCTGGTTTTTGGCGTCCCGGACCACCTCCAGCTCCAGCTCCTCCCAGCCCAGCACCGATTCTTCCACCAGCACCTGGTGAACGAGGCTTGCGGCCAGTCCTCTGGAAGCAATGACCCGGAGTTCTTCAACATTATAGACCAGTCCGCCGCCCGTGCCGCCCATGGTGTAGGCCGGCCGGATGACCACCGGATATCCCAGGGATTCAGCGGCCCGCTCCGCATCTTCCAGGGTATTGACGGCCATACTTTTCGGCATGTCGATGCCGATCTTGGTCATGGTTTCCTTGAATGCGGTGCGGTCCTCGCCGCGCTCGATGGCGCCCAAATTCACGCCGATGATGGTGACCCCGTATTTTTCCAAAATCCCTTGGGCCGCCAGTTCGGAAGTCAGATTCAGGGCCGACTGGCCACCGAGGTTGGGCAGCAGGGCGTCCGGACGTTCTTTTTCAATAATCCACTCCATGGTCTGAACGTTTAACGGTTCGATATAGGTGATATCCGCCATTTCGGGGTCGGTCATAATAGTGGCGGGGTTGGAATTCACGAGCACGATCTCATAGCCTAAGGACCGCAGGGCTTTGCAGGCCTGGGTACCTGAATAATCAAATTCACAGGCCTGTCCGATAATAATGGGACCGGACCCGATAATCATGACTTTGTTGATGTTCTCTAATTTGGGCATGGGGTTCTCCTTAATGTAGTTTTAAAAACCACTCGTGCCGTCCCAGCAATGGGTGCACAGCCGGTCTTTGGGCAGGCCGATGGCGGTCACCAGGTCTTCTATTTTCTGGTATTTGAGGGTCGTCAGTTTCAGCCGGTCCCGGATGCGGTCCGTCATTTCAGTGTTTTCCCCTGATCCGGCAACGGCGTATTTCCGGATGTCGGTAAAATCCGGCCCTTCAATTTCATGAATCACTTTCCGCCCGATCAGGTCCAGGGTGGACCGGGAACTGGAAAAATTCAAAAATATACACGGGTAAATGAGCGTTGGGCAGGCGGTGCGCATGTGGACTTCCCGGGCCCCGATATCAAACAATATCTGAATATTTTCCTTAAGCTGGGTTCCCCGGACAATGGAATCATCGCAAAACAACAGCCGCTTGCCGGTAATCAACTCCTGGACCGGTATCAATTTCATCCGGGCCACCAGATCCCGGGTTTTCTGGTTCTGGGGCATGAAACTCCGGGGCCAGGTGGGGGTATATTTCACAAACGGCCGGTTGTAGGGAATGTTCCGGCAATTGGCGTACCCGATGGCATGGCCGATGCCCGAATCCGGAATGCCCGCCACCACATCCACCGGCGTGGTATCGTCTTTTGCCAGGGCGCAACCGCACCGGTAGCGCACCTGTTCCACATTGATGCTTTCATAGCCGGAGGCCGGATAGCCGTAATATACCCATAAAAACGAACAGATCTGCATGCGCTCATTGGGTTTCTTAAGCTGTTCATGTCCTTCCGCAGTTAAAAATACGATCTCGCCGGGGCCGATATACTTTTCAACGGCATAGCCAAGGTTAAAAAACGCGCACGTGTCAAAGGTCACGGCAAACGCATCTTGTTTGCGGCCGATGACGATGGGGGTCCGGCCCAGTTTGTCCCTGGCCGCGTAAATCCCTTTTTCGGTCAAAAGCAGAATGGAGCAGGAACCTTCAATCGTTTCCTGGGCATGGGCAATGCCGTCCTCAAAGGTGCTCCCCTGGCTGATGAGCATGGCCACGAGTTCCGTGGGATTGATCTGCTCTTCACCGTATTCTGAAAAATTAAGGCGTTGGCGAAAGGCTTTCTGCGTGATTTCAGGGAGATTGTTGATTTTCCCCACTGTGGCAATGCTGAATGTGCCCAGGTGGGACCCGATGATGAGCGGCTGGGAATCCGTGTCGCTGATCACGCCGATGCCTTTTTCCCCGTTCAGGTGAGTCAGTTCCGGCTCCAGTTTGGTGCGAAAATAACTGCCTTCAATATTTTTGATGGTTTTTTGAAAGCCGGTCTTATTTTTGACCGCAATGCCCCCCCGGCGGGTGCCGAGATGGGAATGGTAATCGGTTCCATAAAATACATCCGTGACACAATCTTCCTTGGCCACACATCCAAAAAAACCACCCATGCCGGTTCATCCTCCATTAAATTAGCATCATGCAATTAAGGCACACTTAATTACTCATAAATCAGCAGATTTTGCAAAAAAAGATTCATGGTCATCCAAAAAAATCCGGGCCGGCCAGAAAACCCTTGACAAGAAATGCCGCATCAAATAAAACTGACTCATCAGTTAGTACTGACTGATGAGTCAGTTTTATTTTGGTGATGGGCTCACCCGACAAAATAGCGTGCAGCGTCGCTCAAAATTCAAATGCTTTTAATTCAGTGGAATGATCATGCCATATAAGATGTCAAGAAAACGAGAAATACTGAAGACCGCCACCCTGCTTTTCGCCACCAACGGGTTCAAGGAAACCTCTATGGGGGAGGTCGCCAAAGCCTCCGGCGTGGCCAGCGCCACCATTTTTTATCACTTCAACACCAAAGACGACCTGTTCTTATCGGTTTTGAGCAGTGTCAAAGACGGCATTCTTGAGGAATTTTCCCACTATTTCGGGGAAAAAAGTTTTGCCAGCGGCCTTGAAATGCTTGAAGGGAGCGTCTCTTTCTACCTGTATCTGGCAGGCTCCAGGGCGGAGTGGTTTCTGCTGCTCCACCGGTATTATCCCTACAAACTGGCGGAAGAAAATGAAACCTGCCGGCGGCACCTGGAAGACATTTACAACTGTTTTGTCGATATTTTTGAAAAAGCCCTGACCCAGGGGCAAACCGACGGGTCCATGAGGGACCTGTCTCCCCGTAAAACAGCCCTGGTGATTCTGTCCACGGTGGATGGCATTGTCCGGTTCAAAAACTGCAATTTATATGACGCGGGCGCTCTGTATAATGAACTGATCGTCTGCATCCGACAAATGGCGGCAAATCAAAATCAGAAACAATAGGTGGTGTTTCCAATGATCAATGTTATTTTTCCTTTTTTGGCCTGGCTGAAGGACTACAGCCTTGATAAACTGAAAATTGATTCACTGGCGGGCCTGACCGTGGCCCTGGTCCTGATTCCCCAGTCCATGGCCTACGCCCAGCTCGCGGGATTGCCGTCCTACTACGGATTGTACGCCGCATTCCTCCCCCCCGTGATCGCCTCCCTGTTCGGCTCCAGCAGGCAACTGGCCACCGGTCCCGTGGCCGTGGTGTCGCTGATGACCGCCGCATCCTTAGGGCCTCTGGCCAGCGCAGGCTCCGAGGGCTATATCGCCTATGCCATTCTCCTGGCGCTGATGGTGGGCATCTTCCAGCTTTCCTTAGGCGTGTTGCGGCTCGGCGTGGTGGTGAATTTTCTTTCCCATCCGGTGGTCAACGGGTTCACCAATGCGGCGGCCATTATCATCGCCTCTTCCCAGCTTTCCAAGATGTTCGGTGTGGATGTGGATGAGGCGACCCATCATTATGAAACCATTATCCGGGTTTGCGAGGCGGCGTTCCATTACACCCATTGGCCGACGCTCGCCATGGGGGTGCTGGCCTTTGGCATCATGTACGGCCTCAGGCGCGTCAATCCCCGCATCCCCAACGTGCTGGTGGCGGTGGTGGTCACCACGACCATTTCCTTTTTTGCAGGGTTCGAACACAAAACAACCGTGGTGGTGAGCGCCATTCAAGTCCCGGAGGTTCAGGCCCTGATCGCCGATTTCAACCGGGCCGTGACTTCCATTGACAATGCCACGGAACAGCGCACCCGGATCACCAAAGTGCTGGATGACGCCAAGACCAGCCATAACGGGATGGGACGTCTGGACGCGGAACACGACATCAGCGTGATCAACTACCAGATCGACACGTTTAAAAAAGACGCCTATACCGCCCGTAAAAAACTCCGGTCCATGCTCTTTTACGCAAAACAAACCAATGATGCCGGTATGTCGTTTCTGCTCAAGGATGATCCGGCGGTTCGGGATCAGGAGGACAACCGGGTGTGGCGGATACGGGTGAGAAATAAAGCCCTGGACCCGCAAAAAATCACCATGACCGGCGGCGGCGCGGTCATCGGCGAGATCCCCAAAGGCTTGCCCGCCTTCTCGATCCCCAAAATCGACTTCAAGGTCATGCTGCATCTGTTTCCCTTTGCCGCCATTATTTCGCTCCTGGGATTCATGGAAGCCATTTCCATCGCCAAAGCCATGGCGGCCAAGACCGGCCAGCGCCTGGATCCCAACCAGGAACTCATCGGCCAGGGCCTGGCCAACATGATCGGGGCCGTGGGAAAAAGCTACCCGGTATCCGGATCTTTTTCGCGTTCCGCGGTCAACCTCCAGGCAGGGGCCATGACCGGCCTGGCCAGCGCCTTTACCAGTGTGGCTGTGCTGATTGTGCTTCTCTTCCTGACGCCGTTGTTGTATCATCTGCCCCAGGCGGTTCTGGCAGCGGTGATCATGCTGGCGGTCATCGGACTCGTCAATGTCAGCGGGTTCGTGCATGCCTGGAATGTGCAGTGGTATGACGGCGCCATTTCCATCATTACGTTTCTGTGCACCCTGGCCTTTGCGCCCCATCTGGATAAAGGCATTATGGTGGGGGTGGTATTGTCCCTGGGGGTGTTTTTATACAAAAGCATGCGCCCCACCGTCACCTCCCTGTCCCGGCATGAGGATGACGCGCTTCGGGATGCCATGACCCACGGGCTGGCCCAGTGCGAATACATCGACCTGGTCCGGTTTGAAGGCCCGCTGTTTTTCGCCAACGCCAGTTACCTGGAGGACAAAATCAACGAGCGCATGATGAGCCGGAAAAGCCTGAAACATATTGTGATTGTGGCCAACGCCATCAACGATATCGACGCTTCGGGCGAGGAAGTACTGTCCCTGCTCATTGAAAATGTACGGGCCGCCGGGGTCCAGTTGTCATTTTCCGGCGTGAATGAATCGGTGATGAAAGTGTTTCAGCGGACCCATCTCATGGCCAAAATCCGGCCGGAAAACATCTATCCGACCATGGAAAAAGCCATTTGCGCGGTTCATTCCCAGGCCCATCAAAACGGACAGGAATCCCATTGTCCGTTGACCACGGTTTGCCGGATTTCATAGAGACTGTGTAAAACTCTTAAAAATAAGGAATTCAGATATGTCGATTATCACCATCTTCAGCGGCGCCTTCTGCAACAGCGAGACGGTTATCCAGAAAACGGCTTTGCAAACCGGGTTCCGGCGGATTGATGATGCTGCGCTGGTTAGCGAGGCCGCCCGGATATCGGGTATCTCCGACCGGAAAATACAGGGGGCGTTTTCCGCCAAAACATCGATTTTCAACCAGTTCACCCATGAGAAGGAACGGTCCATCGCCTACCTGCGGCTGGCCCTGGCCGGAATGCTGGGTGACGACAACCTCATCATCAGCGGCGCGACCGGCCTCTTAATTCCCGATACCGTCAGCCATGTGCTGCGGGTCTGCATGATTGCGGACATGAAATCCCGTTTGCTGACGGCCCAGCAGCAGGAAAAGGTTTCGGAAAAAGACGCCGCCGCCCTGATTCGCAAACACGATGAAAACCTGGCCGCCTGGGTCAGTGCCGTGCGGGGAGCAGACGATCCCTGGAATCCGGGGCTCTATGACATCATGATTCCCACGGACAAAATGTCCGATACGGAAGCCGCGGAATTGATCGCCCAGCATGCCGCATCCGATGTGGTGAAGCGGACCGACCGGTCCAAACAGGCGGTGGCCGACTTCCAGCTGGCGGCGAAGGCAGGCGAAGTTCTGGCCAATGCCGGGCACGATGTCGCCACCAGCGCCAAAAACGCCATCGTGCACATCACCATCAACAAGCATGTGCTGATGCTGTCCCGACTGGAAGAAGAACTGCGCCAGATCGTTGAGAAAATTCCGGGGGTGGCCGGGGTGGAGACCAGCGTGGGCGCGAATTTTCATCAGCCGGACATTTACCGGAAATACGATTTCCAGATGCCGTCCAAAATACTCCTGGTGGATGACGAGCGGGAATTCGTCCAGACCCTTTCCGAACGCCTGATCATGCGGGACATGGGTTCCGCCGTGGCCTATGACGGCGAATCGGCACTCTCCATGGTGGACGAGGAAGAACCGGAAGTCATGATTTTAGATCTCAAAATGCCGGGCATTGACGGCATTGAAGTGTTGCGCAAGGTCAAGCAGACCCGTCCGGACATTGAGGTCATCATCCTCACCGGCCATGGCTCGGAAGCCGACCGGCAGATCTGCATGCAGCTCGGGGCATTCGCCTACCTGCATAAACCCGTGGATATCGAAGTACTCAGCAAAACACTGAAAGCGGCCAACGAAAAAGTGCAACTGCTTAAAAACAAAGGGATTTAAATTCACGGTAGAAGGCCGAATCCATGCCCGTATCATTAAAATTGTTTAAACCCGATTTTTTGTGGGGACGAAAAGAGTCCCAGGGCCCGCTGTTCAAGCACATGGTCAATTACGGCCGGCTCTGGCGGTCCGCCGTGATGCTGACCGCCCTGTCCGCCATCCTGCCGCTCCTGGCCATCACCTGGGTCGATTACAACGTTACCCGGAAGGCCGTGGACTCCGAAGCCATAGAACGCACTTCCCGGACGGT
This sequence comes from Desulfosalsimonadaceae bacterium, assembly GCA_049297455.1. Classification (GTDB taxonomy): domain Bacteria; phylum Desulfobacterota; class Desulfobacteria; order Desulfobacterales; family Desulfosalsimonadaceae; genus SURF-3. Next base: position 17,564 of record JBAQUK010000124.1, read on the forward strand.
TTCCAATACCAAACGGGCCATCGCCGGGTTTCTGGCGGAGCGGAAATCCGTCCTGGATTTTATCGTCCATGACAATGTGATTGAAGACCTGGTGGATCCCCTGCGCCTGGCGGTCATTCTGGAAAATCTTCAAAAATCCTTTGTGGGGATCACCGATATCGGCGTCATCGACGGCACGGGCCGGCAGGTGGCCTATATCGGCCCGTATCACCTGGAAGGCAAGGACTACAGCGAGCAGGAGTGGTTCAAGAAAGTCCGGGAAAAAGGCATTTTCATCAGCGACGTTTTTTTAGGTTTCCGCAATGAACCCCATCTGGTGATTTCCGTCAAATACGATCTGCCGGACGGAACGTTTTATGTCTTGCGCACCTCCATTGACACGGAACAGCTCAATGAGCTTCTTTCCACCCTTGAATTGAGCGCCCACGGCAATGCGTTTATCATCAACGACCAGGGAATCCTTCAGACCACTGCGGCAAACCGCGAAAAAATTTTTGAAAAAATCGCCATTCCCGTCCCCTCGTTTTCATCCAAAACAGAGGTGTTTCAATATGATGAACCCGGAAAAGAAACGTTGATCGTGGGGTACGCCTATATTCAGGACACGCCGTTCATATTGATGATCGCCAAAAACAAGAACGAGCTGATGAAGGTCTGGCACAAGACCCGGCTTCAGATTTTCCTTTTTCTGTCCGGCGGCATTCTCATCGTCATGATCGGGGTGATCGGTTTTGCAACGTATTTTGTGAACAACATCTATATTGCCGACCAGCGGCGGATCAAAACCCTGCACCAGGTGGAATATTCCAACAAGCTGGCGTCCATCGGCCGGCTGGCTGCCGGGGTGGCCCATGAAATCAACAACCCCCTGGCCATCATCAACGAAAAATCCGGGCTGATAAAAGATATTTTTCAATTAAAACAGCAATATGCCCATGATGAAAAGCTCATCGGCCTGGTGGACGCCATCCACGATTCCGTGGCCCGGTGCGGGGCCATCACCAAGCAGCTCTTAAGTTTCGCACGGCACATGGATTCCAGTTTTCAGCCGGTGGAACTGAAAAACGTCATTCAGGGGGTTATCGGGTTTTTAGGCAAAGAAGCGGAATACCGCAATATCGAGATTTCGGTTGACGTGTCGCCGGATATTCCGCAATTTGAGAGCGACCGGGGAAAGCTCCAGCAGATTCTCCTGAACCTCATCAACAACTCCTTTGCTGCGTTGGCCGAAGGGGGCCGCCTTGACATTACGGCCGTAAAGCAACATGACGATCATGTCCGCATCACGGTGGCGGATACCGGTTGCGGTATTCCGGCCAAAGCCATGAAACACATATTCGAACCTTTTTTCTCAACCAAGACGAACGTCGGCGGAACCGGACTCGGGCTTTCCATCACGTATTCGCTGATTCAGGAACTTGGCGGCGCCATTGATGTGACGAGCGAGGTCGGCGTCGGCACCACCTTTACCATCACCCTGCCGCTCCACGCAGAGCAACACAAACAAGGGGGGAAATAAATGCGCATCCTGCTCGTAGATGATGAAGAAGAATTTGTGGCCACCCTGGCTGAACGGCTTTCCCTGCGGGACATTGAAGCCGACTGGGTGACCAGCGCGAAAGAAGCCGAACAAATCGTCGACACCCGGCATTATGACCTGGTGGTGCTGGATGTGAAGATGCCCCACATGGGCGGACGGCAGTTAAAGCAGATTCTGGAAAAAAAGCTGCCGGGAATCAAAACCATCTACCTCACCGGCCACGGGTCCGAGGAGGATTACAAGGCAGGAAGCGCCGAGGCGGAGTATTACCTCATGAAACCCATCAATATCAATGACTTGATCGATAAAATAAAAACCGCACTGGCAACATAGGGAGGCCGTCGCATGAACATTCACACAGACCCCCTGGGAGCCGCCGGCCTGACATTTTTTTCCAAGATATCAGCAAGCATCTCCCACGAAATTAAAAATTCTCTGGCGGTGATCAATGAAAGCGCCGGGTACCTGGAAGACGTCACCCTCATGACCCGGAAGGGAGTCCCCCTGGACCCGGACCGGCTCGGGGCACTGGCTTCCACCATGCTGAAGCAGGTGCAGCGGACCAATACCATCATCAAAAACATGAATCGGCTGGCCCACAGCCTGGATGAGGATTCCCGTCGGGTGGATCTAAATGAACTGGTGGACCTGATGGCGCACCTGTCCGAACGCACGGTGGTGACAAAGGGTTTCCGGCTGACGGTCACGCCTGCCGATAAGCCGGCCTCTGTGATCACCCACCCGTTTTTTCTCCAGAACCTGATCTGGCTGATGGTGAATTTCGCCATGACCGTCTGCGGGGAAAATAAATCCTTTACGATGCAGCCGGTCAAAACCCCGACGGGTGCGGAAATTCATTTTACCGGACTGGACCGGCTCACGGATACGGGTTTTCAGGATTTTCTTGCTCAAGGCGGGGGCATGGTGCTGGACGCCCTGAAAGCGGCCTGTGTTCCGGCAGCGGACCAGGGCCGGATAACGGTATCTTTGCCCGAGGATATCCACAAACCGGTGTTGGCGCAACAAAATTAGTAAAAAACCAATAACTTATACAACACACAAACAAACATAAATAAGGAGAACGCTGATGTCTGACAAAGTCTTGATCGTGGATGACGAAGTGGAATTTTTAAACCTGATGTCCGAGCGCCTGAAAACCCGGGACATGCAAGTGTCAACCGCCACATCCGCCAAAGAAGCGTTAAAAATGATTGACAAGACGTCCTATGACGCGGTGGTGCTGGATCTCATGATGCCGGAGATGGACGGACTGGAAACCCTGAAGATCATGAAGGAAAAAAATCCCGATATCCAGATTATCCTGCTGACCGGGCATGCCACTGTGGAAAAAGGCATTGAGGCCATGAAGCTCGGGGCCATGGACCTGATCGAAAAACCGGCGGAGCTGTCCACCATTATCGACCGCATCAAACATGCCAAAGCGGAAAAAATCATTCTGGTGGAAAAGAAGAACGAACAGCGCATCCGGGATATTCTGACGCATAAAGGGTGGTAGGCGGAATGATGAATGATGAGAGATGAATGATGAATAAAGAAAAAACATCATGAAAGCGTCGTTAAAAGGGGCCTTGCTCTCCGGCTTGGTGTTTCCGGGAGCAGGGCAGATTGCCCTAAAGCATACCGGGCGAGGGATCGCGCTGATTCTTGCTGTGATGGTCGGCATGGCGGCGATGATCGTCAAAGGCGTTCAGATTGCGCTGGCCATTCTGGATAAACTTGCGGCAAGCGGCGGCGTCATCGACGTGCCCGCGATTACCGCCGCAGCCACCCGGGCCATTACCGCGTCCGACAGTCTGATCCTGAACGGCGCTTTTTTCCTGATCGTGATCTGCTGGGTTTTTGGGATCGTCGACGCGTATTTCATCGGGAGGAAAATAGACATGTCCGTAGCCCCCCGGCCTTCTTAAGATGAATCCTTGGGGATTTGAAATTTACCAATATACCCTTTTCATGCTCTTGATCTTAATCCTGCTCATGCTCTTATTCTTGAGATTTTAAAGTAAGATTAAGAGCAAGGGCATGAGCAAGAAGAACGGCATGGTGGTATTTTAAAATTTTTCAAATCCTTAATCCCGGCAATTCGTCCGGAATCGCTTTCGTTACGATACAAACGACCCCAGGCTAAGCAGATAAAGATAATTGCCCCAAAGGGGCTGCGTCATTCAGCCCAGGGTTGCGGCTTGCCCGCTACCCTGGGTTCATAAACCATGTGCCATCTACCCCAACGGGGTTGCGTCAGGAGATGGAATAGGGCAGGCGGTTTGTGAAGGAATAACGCGATCCCGTTGGGGTAGGGGATCGTATAACGGGGTATTTTTACGATAAAAAGATATTCTTTACATGTTAGGGTGTTACGTGATAGTGAGGCTTCATGGGTCGGATTTAAATTTTGGCTTATTTTTCATGTATCAACAATCGATGGGTGTCAATCAATGGCTTCGGCAAATTCACAAAGGGAGTCAATATGGGAAGGGACTGGGAATCTGTTTTTACCACTTGGTCGCAGGGTCCAAGCGCAACAGAACAAGAAAGGGCTGAAAACGCTGAACGCCAAATACGTCAAGCGATACAAGACAGTGATAAACTAAAAAATCGGAATATCAAGGTGTTCACTCAAGGGTCGTATCGGAATCGCGTGAATGTAAGGAAAGCTGAAGTTTCCCGGTTTTCAGCGATGGCCCGCAAATTGCGGGTGTGGTTAAATTTTTAATAAAAACAGTCAGTTAAATAAAATTTTCGAAACTTATAACTATCTGATTTAATTTGAAATATTC
>JBAQUK010000125.1:0-23997 GCA_049297455.1 Desulfosalsimonadaceae bacterium
TTTCAGATATGTTTTTTTTTCTTCATCAAGATTCACTTTATAATTTTAACTATTTGAAATCAATGCATGAAGAGAAATACGGTTCTCCTTTATGCGAATAAGCGTCACGACCGGAGATTTTCATACAATGAAAAAATGTGTGGCAACAATGTTTATGGTGATCCTGTTATCCTGTCCCCAGATGGCGCAATGTTTGGGAACGGACATGTATGTTGTCGATATCGCGGCCCTGAATGTCAGGGCCGACGGCAATGAAAAAGCAAAGGTCATGGGAAGCGTCACGGCAGGGCAAAAAGTTCAGGCATTCGCCAGCGCCAACGGCTGGACACGAATCCTGACAACCGAAGGCCTGGCAGGATGGGTCAGCACCCGGTATCTCTCGACAATTCCGCCTTCCGAGACCACGGATGGGCCCGATCTTCCCGAACCCGGGACCCTGAAAGAAAAATACCAGGCCGCAGCACTTGAGAATCAGGCTTTAAAAGAAGAAAACATCAGCCTGACCACCCGGTTGAACGAGCAGACCATTCAAATGGGGGCCATGGAAGATGCCTTTCAATCCTTGAAAAGAGATGCGGACGCCTACCATCAGTTAAAAGACACCCTGACCAAGCGGGACCAGGAGCTGAAGGAAAAAACCGAACGGATCGCGGTCCTGGAAAAAAAACTTAAGAAGCAATATACCGACATGGCCGTCAAATGGGCCCTGGTAGGGGCCGGCATCCTTCTGGCGGGGTTTCTGCTGGGGTCGCGGAACAAAAAGAAACGGTCATCCTTCATCTAATTTTACTGAAAATGAGTTCAACCTATGGAACATGAATCGGATTTTTTAATCATCGGCAGCGGCGTCGCAGGGCTGCTGTTTGCCATTAAAGTGGCGGATCACGGGACCGTCACCATTATCACCAAACGCAATATTGCGGAAAGCAATACCGCCTACGCCCAGGGTGGCATTGCCTCGGTTCTGGCCAAAACCGATTCTTTCGAAGCCCATATTGCGGATACCCTCGCCTCTGGCGACGGCATCTGCGATCCGAATGTCGTGGAGATGGTGGTCCGAAACGCACCGGAACGCATCCAGGAACTGATTGATCTGGGGGTGCGCTTTAACCGGCGGAAAGCGGAATCCATGGATACATCGGATCTGCACCTGGACTTGTGCCGCGAAGGCGGGCATTCCCACAACCGGATTGTCCACGCGGATGACCTGACCGGACTGGCCGTGGAGGAAGCCCTGGTGGACCGGGTCCGGAGCCATCCCAACATCACCGTTGTGGAGGACCATATCGCCATAGACCTGATCACCCGGTCCACGCGATTTCAGCGGGGAACCATTGTCACCACCCATGAGGATTACTGTTACGGCGCATACGTGCTGAACAGAAACACCGCTGAGATTCACACCTTCTGCGCCCGAACCATTGTGCTGGCCACCGGCGGGGCCGGAAAAGTCTATACCTATACCAGCAACCCGGATATCGCCACGGGCGACGGCATCGCCATGGCCTACCGCACCGGCGCAACCGTCGCCAATCTGGAATTCGTCCAATTCCACCCCACCTGCCTGTATCACCCGGCAGCCAAAAACTTCCTGATCTCGGAGGCGGTCCGGGGAGATGGCGCCATTCTGATCAATGCCGCAGGCCAGCGGTTCATGGAGCAGTATTCGCCCCTAAAGGAACTGGCCTGCCGGGATGTGGTGGCCCGGGCCATTGATGCGGAACTGAAAAAAAGAGGGGACGACTCGGTGTTTCTGGACATCACCCACAAAGACCCGGATTTTATCCGAACCCGATTCCCCAATCTCTACGCCAAATGCCTGACCTTCGGCATCGACATGACCAAAGACCCCATTCCGGTGGTGCCGGCGGCCCATTACATGTGCGGCGGCGTGGCCACGGATATCTATGGCCGGACCAATATCCAGCGCCTTTTCGCCATCGGCGAGACCGCCTGCACCGGGCTTCACGGCGCCAACCGGCTGGCAAGCAATTCCCTGCTCGAAGCGCTGGTCTATGCCCACAATGCCGCGGCCAAAGCCATTGAAGATCACGGGAATTTCACCTTCGAGCCATCCCCGCCGCTGCCGCCCTGGGATGATGCGGGCGCCATCGACTCCGATGAGGTCATCATGGTGACCCATTCCTGGAACGCGGTGCGCCGTCTGATGTGGAATTATGTGGGTATCGTCCGGTCAGACAAACGTCTGGAGCGGGCCAAACGCAGGATCGACATGATTCAGAGCGAAATCAACGAATATTACTGGGACTTTAAAATCACCCCGGATCTAATTGAACTCCGCAACATCTCCACCGTGGCAGAATTGATCATCCGGTGCGCCACCCACCGGAAAGAAAGCCGGGGTCTGCACTATAACATCGCGTATCCGGGAAAAAACGATCAACGGTGGAAAAAAGACACGGTCCTGCGGCGGCCGTTTGTGAGTTAAGCAAAGCATGGTCAATAAGGAGGAAACATCCATGAAAGAAAACAGCAAATTCAGCGCTCTGACGTTAGGCATCTGCATTCTTCTGGGACTTTCCGCCCTTGGCTATTTGCTGGGCAACGCCGCCATCACGTTCAAGGAATATGAACGAACCGTATCCGTCAAAGGCCTGTCCGAAAAGGAATATCCTGCGGATGTCGTGATCTGGCCCATTGCATTTATTGAAGCCGGCAACGATCTCGGCGGTCTCTACACGACTCTTGAGCAAAGCGCGGCAAAAACCCGGGCGTTTCTGGACAAACAGGGAATACCGGCGTCTGAAATTTCACTTTCCCCCCCGGCCATCACCGACAAATCCGCCCAAAGCTACGGCGATGCTACGCCCCCGGAATTCCGGTACTCCGGCGAGCAGACTGTGACGGTGTATTCGAAAAACATCGAAGCGGTGAGGGCCGTGATGAACGACCTGTCCCAGCTCGGCAAGCAGGGCATCGCGTTTACCGGCAATAATTACCAGGCCACCGAGTACCTGTTCACCCGGCTCAATGAAATCAAACCGGAAATGATTGAGGAAGCCACCAAAAACGCCAGGGAAGTGGCCGCAAAATTCGCGGCGGATTCCAAAAGCAAGCTCGGCAAGATCAAGCGGGCGTCCCAGGGCCAGTTCACCATCGAACCCAGGGACAACAACAATCCCCATATCAAGCAGATACGGGTGGTTTCGACCGTCGAATATTACCTGTCGGATTAACGACGACGGCCGCATGCCTCTATCGCGTTAACCACCTCGCCTTTCAAAATCCCGGAACATCCGGACAAAAACCCCCCTCCAGGGCTTGCCGGTCTTTTTCTCGCCCGATGCGGCCCAACGCCCATGCCACCATACATCTTACCCGGTCATCCGTGTTTTCCCCAAAAGCCCGGATAAGATCATCCGAAAATCCGGGGTCGCGCGTATTGCCCATGGCCCGGGCCACATTCATTTTCCACCGCCAAAGATCATCTCCGGACATGTAAAACATATGGGGCCAGACTTTTGCCTCAAAATACGGTTTGTCCATATGCAGCAGGGCCGGCAGATTAAAATTCCCCGCCTTGGCCGACACCTTCTCATTCATGGGCAGGCCGGCGGCCAGCCAGGCGGCGTTTCGGGGACAGACATTCTGGCACCGGTCGCACCCATAGACGTAAATTCCCATGGGTTCCCGAAGCTCTTTGGGAGTGAGGCCCTGTCCGAAATATGTTAAAAATGAGATGCATTTCTGCGGATCAATGGCGCCGTTTCCCTTGAGCGCCCGGGTCGGACACGCGGCGATGCAGGCGTTCCGGCACCAGTCCGGACAACCCATTTCAAGGGTGGGCGCGTCCGCCTCAAACGACCGATTGACCACCACCGCAATGGGCAGCACCCATGAGCTTTGCCGGGCCACCCTGTTGGAATAAAACAGGCAGTTTTTGCCGAATGTGCCCATGCCGGCCCGGGCCGCCGCCACCCGGTGGGGCAGATTAAACGGCACTTTGGAATCCACGCCGTTCTCGCGCAAAAAGCTTCGGAACCCCTTGATCCGCCGGGTCAATCCGTCTCCGGTCACCCGGTCGTCATCCAGGTAACACCGGCCGAAATGTCCTTCCATAGCCCTGGGATAGGCTTTGCGGAAATACACTTCCATCAGCACGATGACGGTTTGAGCATCCGGCATAATGGCTTTGGGGTCCGTGCCTTTCATTAAATCAAGACCCACGGCTTCGGCCCAGCCGTATTCCGCCTGCCGTTCCACCAGAAACTGGCGATGGGTTTCAAAGGGTTCCGCGGTGGTGAACCCCGCATCCTCAAATCCGAATTCCTTTGCTTTGAAAATAATCGCTTCTTTTGAAATCATATTGGTTTTCCTCATGAATTTAGATTATTATACGGCCATATGCACTTTTCACATTACCGGCCGAACCGGGTTTGTCAACAGGAATTCCCCCGCACCGGTGGGGAACGCATGGGGACACGCCTTGCCGCCCACCAAAGATATGTTTGCCATTTACCGGTAAACAGGATATGTTTTTTTTGTTGTAATACATTCCACACCAATGGAGGCGATTCATGAGTAAAATTCAACTGATTGAAGTTAAAGAAGATATCCTTGCCGATAATGACGCGGCGGCAAAAGAGCTGCGAAATACCTTAAAAAACGAAAAAACCTTCATGGTGAACCTGATGGCGTCTCCCGGTGCGGGCAAAACCAGCCTCCTGCTTCAGACCATCCGGGCTCTCCGGAATGATTTGAAAATCGCGGTGATTGAAGCGGACATCGATTCCGTGGTGGATGCCGAGAAAATCGCCGAAACCGGCATCCAGAGCATTCAGCTCCGGACCGGGGGATTTTGCCATCTGGATGTTTCCATGGTTAAAAAAGGACTGGCAGCCTTGGATACCCGGTCGCTGGATTTAATTTTTATCGAAAATATCGGAAATCTCGTCTGCCCGGCCGAGTTTGACACCGGCGCCACCATCGACATCATGATCTTAAGTGTCCCCGAAGGAGACGACAAGCCCCTTAAATACCCCCTGATGTTCTCCAAATGTCACGCATTGATTGTGAACAAGACGGACTACCTGCACCTGTCGGATTTCAATATGGAACGCATGGAAGAACGCGTCCGAAGGCTGAATCCGGATATTAAAATTTTCAAAGCATCCTGTAAAACCGGAGAAGGTATCGACCATTGGGCCGGCTGGCTGCGCAAGACCGTACAATCCCATATCAAATGATCCCGGACTCCGGATTTAAGACGTTGGTTTCGACAAATATTTTAATATATTATAAAATTTTACTTGACATAAACATCCGATTTCCATTTAATGTTCAGAAATAACTAAGAATTCAAAAGCTTCTCAGCGCAACAGGATGCTCCCGTTTTTTAAAAAATCGACTCTTCCTCATCAAAAAAAACAGGTTTATTATGAATACTGAAAATTCAGACCACGATCCCGATGATGATCAGAGCCCTGACGGCAACGAGAAAGATATGACACAGGCCATGCCGGAAAAAACGCCAACGGATGCGATAAATGAATCGACAAGCGATATGCCGGATATCGAATCAGCCATCAAGCCATCTATGGAATCATCTATCGGGACATCCGTCGAAACAGGTAACGAAATCCTGAATGACCCTTATGGCGAGGATGTATTTGAAATCGGCATACCGATAGGTGATGCTCCGGCCCATGTACTTCTAAGCGATACTGATGCTTCGGAACCCGCAGCCCCTTTTGAAGCCGAACCGATTCGTGACGAAGAAGCACTGAAAACATCCGATGCAGACACTGCTTCCGGGACGGATCTTCTTCTTGCCATCAAAGCCCAGATGGAAGGACTATCCGCAGCGTTTGACAGCAAGCTGAAGTATGACGACCATAAGAATAAAATCATTGATGACCTGCACCAGAATCTTCAGCAACACCGGGAAGGCCTGTTAAAAAAATATTTACACCGGATCGTCATGGATGTGATCAAGATTGTGGACGACATGAGAAAACTCACCGCCCACTATAATCAGCAGTCCCATTCCGCTGAAACATCCGTAAAACTATTGAAATATATTGATAATATTGCATCAGACCTTGAAGATATGTTTTCCTGGGAAGGGGTTGTGCCGTTTACCTGCGACGGGGACGTGGTGGACCCGGCCCGTCAGCGGGTACTGAACAAAATCGAAACCAATGATCCGGAAAAAGACAAAACCATTGCGGAGAGGCTGAGACCCGGATATGAATGGGACGGTAAAATCATTCGTCCCGAAATGGTATCTGCATACATTTATCAAACAAATTCACCTTCAGGGGATTAAAATCACTCATGACGGAGCAATCGAAACGTGTTTTCGGGATTGACCTGGGCACCACCTATTCCTCAATCGCCTATGTGGATGAATTTGGAAAAGCGGTTATCATTCCGAATGCTGAAAACGAACGGGTAATGCCGTCGGTTGTTTTTTTTGATGAGGACAGCATTGTTGTCGGGGATGTGGCCAAGGAAAGCTCAAAACTCTACCCCAATGAAGTCGTCAGCTTTGTCAAACGCTCCATGGGTGAACCCAATTTTGTTTTTCTGCATAATTCCGAAGAGTACCGGGCCGAGGAAATATCGGCGTATATCCTGAAGAAACTGGCCCAGGACGCCGAGCAGTATCTGGGTGAGAAAGTCACGGACGTGGTCATCACCTGCCCGGCGTATTTCGGCATCAATGAACGGGAAGCAACACGCAAGGCCGGTGAAATCGCGGGATTCAATGTCCGTCATATCATCAATGAACCCACTGCCGCCGCCATCGCCTACGGCGCGATAGACACCCACAACGAGCGTGTGGTGCTGGTCTACGACTTGGGCGGCGGCACGTTCGACATCACGATGATCGACATCCGGAAAGATTCCGTGGAAGTCATCTGTACGGGCGGGGATCATAACCTGGGCGGCAAAGACTGGGATGACCGGATTGTTGCCTACATGGTGGAAGCCTTTCAGAATGAAACCGGTACCGAGGAAGATATTTTGGATGATCCGGACACATGGCAGGACCTCCAGCTTTCCGCTGAAAAAGCCAAAAAGATTTTAAGTCAGCGGCCCAAAACCCCCATATCCGTCACCCATGGCGGCGAGCGCATCAAAATGACCCTGGATCGGGAAAAATTTCAGGAAATCACCGAAGACCTGCTGGAAAGGACCATTGAGTTCACCAGGGAAATGCTTGAGGAGGCAAAAAACAAAGGATATAAAACCTTTGATGAAATCATCCTGGTGGGCGGCGCCACCCGCATGCCCCAGGTCATTGAACGAATTCAGCAGGAATTTTCCGTCATCCCGAAAATATTCGACCCGGATGAGGCCGTGGCCAAAGGCGCCGCCATATTCGGCTGGAAGCTGAGCCTGAATGACGGTCTCATTGATCGCCTCTCCCGAAAAACCAATAAACCGATCCAGCAGATTGACGAAATATCGGAAATGATCGAAAGCAGGGAGATCAGCTCGAAAGATTTTAAAGCTGCGGCCCAGGAAGTCGCGGATGCAACGGGCTACACCCTGCCGAGCGTTGAGCGCTCCATGCTCAAGGTAAAAAACGTCACCAGTAAGAGTTTCGGCATTGTGGCGCATACCGCCAGTGATCAGGAAATCGTGTTTAATATTGTGCTGCGCAACACCACGGTTCCCATTAGCCGGAAAAAAACATTTTATACAGCCGTGGTGGACCAGAAAACCGTTTTGATACGCATTATGGAAAGTGAAACCAGCCAGGTGGAAATTCCGTTGGGTCAGGCGTCCGAAATCAAAACCGCCGTACTCAATCTTCCTCCGAACCTTCCGGCCGATCTGCCCATTGAAATCACCTTTGTGCTGAATGAGGAAGGCAGACTTCATATTACCGCATTGGAAAAATCCGAATCACGGCAAGTCGATGTGCTGGTGGATACCGCCTCGGTAATCCAGGGTGAAGCGCTTGAAAAAGCCAAGGAAAGATCCCAGAACCTGGTGGTTCATTGATCATCCCCCCAGAGATCGCCACATCCAGCCGCGCATCCCTTCTCTATTGAAAAATTTTATATAACCGACACTTGAGCAAACACCCATGCAACGAGAAAATTATTACATACTCCTTGATCTGACCGTCGATCCGCCGGAAAACGATCCGAATGTGATCGAAGCCGCCATTTTGCAGAAAAAAGCCGAATGGAGCCGACTGCGCAATCATCCCACCAAAGGCCTCCAAGCCCAGAAATTCATCAACATGATACCGGACATGGAACAGGTTATGCGTGATGAAGCCCTGCGGGAACAGGAAGCCGTGGCCGCGATGGGGGTGATTGAAAAAGGAAAAGAATCCAAGATTTCAGAAATCGACAGTCATATCGATATCCTGATGGGCAAAGGCTATATCGCCAGTGAAGATATCGTCAGGCTTGCCGAAACCCACGGCCTTGAACAAAGCGACATTCAAGAGCGAATCGCAGCGAAAAAAGACGCCCAATACAGCCGGGTGGATCAGCAAATCAATCTCCGCATGGGAAAAGGCTATCTCACCGAAGCGGAATTGTCTAAAATCGCCCGGCAAAACGGCGTCGAGACCGAAGAACTCAGAAAACGGGTAAGATGCCCCATCCTTAAAGACGAAAAAGAAGCGGGCGACCTCAAATCCCGGCCCCTTGACAAGTCCATTGAAAAAGCCATCAATGACAACTTAAAAATCGTCGGCAAAGTATCTCTGTATGACTTTCTCGGGACGGCTGAAAACTCCGATCTGGACATCCTCCAGGCAAAGGCCGGCAAAAAAAAGAAAGAGCTGACAACCGCCGCCAGAAAAGATGCGGTGGGCACAGCAAGCAATGTTCTGGCGGGCCACTGCCTGACCATTTTTAAAACCAATGACACCCGTATCGCCTATGATGTCAGCCTTGCCCTGGCCAAACTCGCTTCCCTTGATTCGGATATCAATATCGCCGCCGCCAACAACAAAATCCGGCATGAATATGTGGGCCTGCTCATCGATAAAGCCATGTCCTTCGGCATGGACCGGCAAGAGGCTGCGGACTATCTTCGGGACTACTGCCAGAAAAAAAAATATCGAATCGAAAGCAAACCTGGAAAAAAACGGAAGGTTCTCATCACTGCGGCGGCTGTGGTGATTTCTGCGGCCGTTCTGATCGCCGGTGTGGTCATGTTTGCGTCAATTTATAAAAAAAATGCCTTAAACGCCGAATATGACCGGTTGATCAAAACCGTCCAGACCCAGACCGAACCGGAGAAAAAAATCCAGCTTCTCGAAAAATACGTCAAATCCCATGCGCCGGGCGAACAGGTGACGGATGCCGGCAAGCGGATCAACGAGCTGAAGCGGAACATGAACGCCGACCGCTTCAACCGTTTTCTCAAAGAGGCGGATGCCCTGGTGCAGGCGGGGGAGTACGCAAAGGCTCTCGGGATGTATAACAAACAACTGGAATCAACAACGGACGGAGAATCCCAAAAAACCATCAAAGACCTGATTCAAAAAACCCTCACCTTAAGCGAGCAAAGGGATTTTGAACAGGTCACGGCCATATCCTTAAACGGCGAGCCGGATCAGAAAATGGCCCTGTATCAGAAATATCTTGCCGATCACCCCAATGGAAAAAACAAGGACCGGGTGACGGTTCTGATCAACGAAATGAGCGGGGAATATTTTATTTATGTTACCAAACAGCTCGAAGTCTTTAACCATGCTCAAAAATGGGAAGACGGCTTTAACCTGTGCCGGAAATATCTCGAAATCTATGACAACAGCAACGCCGACCGGTTAAAACAACTGCTGCCGGATCTGGAGGAAAAAATCCGGGGGGAAAAGATTTTTGCGGGGCTGGTTGAAAAAGCGACCGCTAAGGGAACGGATTATACCGCCGCATTGCAGATTTTTAAAGAATACCTGGAAGCCTATCCGGATACAACCGTTATCGATAAAATTCAAAAAGAAATGAAGAGGTTGAACGATCTGATCACTGCCCAAACCATGGACAAGGCCGCCCACGACATAAGGGTTCAATTGGCAAAAACCGGCGGACGGTTTGTTGAACGGGCAAAGGGTGTGGTTGTCGACACCAAAACCGGATTGATGTGGGAATTGATGGATACATTGGCCACCCGATCCACCGAATGCCTGACATACGATGAAAGCAAAAACTACATCAAGAATTTAAAAACCGGCGGGTTCACCGACTGGCGGCTTCCCACGCCGGGCGAACTGTCCGGGATCTATACGATGTCCCCTGCTTTTCCGTCGACTGGGAAAAAGAGCTACTGGTCGTCCGAAAATTTCACCGGTTATTCCGACGGATGGCATGTGATGGTGGACACCATATCGTCAGAAAATTCCACCCACTGGGAGATTGTCAAGAAAGACGCTCTGGAATGCGGGGCGGTCCGAGCGGTCCGAAAGCCTTAAGGTTTTCGCAGATTGTTATCAAACACAGCATCATATAACAGGTCAATCGCCGGCTTTAAAAATCCGTCTGCATGAATGATCCGAATCATGCGAAGATCTTCCTGGTCTTCCCGGGAAACAATTTTTCCGGCTTCATGTTGAATGGCCTGGATCAACTCCTCCGCATCTCCCGAGCTCCGAAAAATCCGGGTCAATGCGACCCGGACAGCACTGGAACGCTTCAGGTTCATCATATCAAGCCCCTGCCGCAAAATTTTCGCGTCAATGGCTTCCATCTCCTTGATCGCTTCCGCGACAGGCGATGTCCCGGAGAAATTTTCAACCTCCGTTTCGGGAATTGCGGCAAAAGAACCGGCGGCTTTTTCGCCGGATACCTCGACCAAAACCGGCGCTTCCGTGACCGCCTCTCCGATGACGATCGTCTGGTGATAAAAAACCTCCGGATCCATATCCACAGAGGTCGTGTACACAAACCGGTCATTTAGCGATTGCGTCTGGTGAAAACCGGCGATTTGCGCCACGGGGATCTCGTTTTGCAGCAGATCCTGCACGGTTTCCATCGTAAGCCGCCGCTTTTGGGGATCCGCTTCTTTTGTCTCATACCGGGCGGTAATGGCGCCATCATTGGTTTCAACGTAGATGTAAATCCGGCATCCCGGGTCGAAATCCAACTGGAATGCGCCGGAAAGGTCTAAAACCGACGCCGGCCCGGCGTCAAGACTTTCCCGAAGGATAGAAACCCTGTCATCTGTTGTCTGGTTCATCATAAACACCTGGACGGGGGATGTTCTGCGAAACCGTCAATGCGTAGCCATTAATTGCGCAGCCATTAATACTGATTATTAAACACTTCCTGCCATAACAAATCCACCACCGCATCCAAAAAACCGTTAACGCTCAATGATTTGACCATTTGAAGCTCCATTCGATCTTCGGGGGTGACTATTTTCAAGGCTTCACTTTGAATAGCGGATTCCAGTTCTTTAATATCCAGCGCACTTCGAAAAATTCTGGTTAACGCCAGCCGGACGACACCGGATCGTTTCAGGCTCATCATGTCGAGGCTTTGGCGCAACATTTTCGCATCCACGGATTCCAGCTGAGACATCGCCTTTTCAGCCAGGGAACTGATGGTTCTCAGACAGTTGTTGTCGTCAATATCAAAATCAAATTGAAACATATCCGGATCTTCCGGGGGAGCTGCGACGGGGTCATCCCCCCCATCTGAAATCACCTCGACGGCATCCTCACTGATCTCTACCGGTTCATCTGCATCGTGCGGCTTCTCCATTTCAACGACGGCGTTATAGATACTCACGCCACCGGTTTCCCGGGATATCCGGAAGGGTTCAATTCGTGCCAAACCGTCTAATGATTGAGAGAGGGACTTTTGCGCTGATTCAATCAGCGCCTGTCTTCTCCGGTCGTCGCTTTCTCTGGTTTTTATTCTCGCCCGGACATGATCCGGACTGCTGCTCAAGGCGTATATATCCACATCATCGCCGGAATCCAGCTTTACACGAATACCGCCGGAGCGCTCGGAAATCACAAGCCCCTCCACCCTCAGGGATTCTTTTATTAAGCTCACTTTATCTTTTATTTTCTGATCCATCAGAAAACCTGCGCTTTATTCCATCATCAACCGGGTAATCATGTAAGAGGCGACGGGCCCCCCATCAATTCCCGTTCAGGCCTGCCGGCCAGAGGTAATAGAACCCCGAGAGATTCAAAACAGCAGCATCCAGAAGCCCCATATCAATCAGCGATGAATGCCCATCGCCATATCTGGTTTGCGAATTATACAGATTATCGTTGGCGAATTCCTCTCGGCGGTAAACAATAACCCGACTGTTTTCATCCAGCCCGGCCATTTCTTTTGTGCGACTGATCGCTTCACCAATATAACCGATTTCATCGATCAATCCAAGGGTTAATGCTTCCTGAGCGAGATAAATCCGGGCAGTGGAGATATCCTTGAGCGCGTCGGGGGTGATGCGTCTGTGTTCGACCACCAGATCAACAAACCGCTTTCCCAAAGAATCCGTCAGGCTTTGAAAAATCTTATCCTCGGCTTCCGTTGCTTTGCGGAACGGCGACCCCATATCCTTATTTTTTCCGGAAGTATTCGCAGATACGTCAACACCGATTTTATCCATCAACCCATACAATTTCGGCCTCACGAAAATAACGCCGATGGATCCGGTGACGGATGTGGGATGGGCCATGATGAAATCCGCCGGAAGCGCCATGTAATAGCCGCCGGAAGCCGCGACATTCATGATCACCGCCGTCACCTTTTTCCCTGTCCGTTTCTTAAATGACAGGATCTCATGATAAATGACATCAGAGGCCGTCACTGATCCCCCCGGGGAATCGATTTTAAACAGCACCGCCTGAATTTCCGGATCCTTTTCAGCCAGGCGGAGTTGAGAGACAATATCCTGGACCAGACTCGGCTCAGTCCGGATCATTCCCTTAGTGGAAATATCCGAGATGATGCCGTTGACGGGAATCATCAGCACCTTCCCCTTTGCATCGCCTTCAAGCGTATATTCCTGCAAGGGATCGGACGCATCGGTGAACAATTTGACGGTGGGAAACATGCACCCATTGACCAGCAGCCCACCGATCATCAATAAACAAACAGCCAGACGGCGTATCGCCAAATTCATAACGCTCCTCCTGAAATTATTCAGTAATCAATTGTTAAAATGAGGTATACAATATGGGTGGGCGAAGCACAAGAGGCAATATTGCCATTTCCAGGCAATACGCATGCGATTCAATGGAAACCTGAGACGGGGGCACAGACAAGAACACCGGTTGATCCATTTATGAAATCAACCGGTGTCCATTTTTTTTATTGGTGGAGCTGGTCGGGATCGAACCGGCGACCTCATGACTGCCAGTCGGGAAAATTATGAAAGTAGATGAAAGACTGTTAACATTTTTTCATTGACATTTTAGAAGTTTACGTTTATCGTCTATCATACACTATCATTTATAAACATGGTTCTTAATCAAAAAAATGGTGGTATTTTGGTGGACTTTTTAAAAAGGCAGGGCCTAAAGGCCTGGCTTTATGATAAAAATAATAACATCAAAAAAGACAACATAAAATCATACCACCATTTTAAGCTTAACTATACGGAATAAAAATAAAAACATTCAATCAAGGTGGGAAAATATGGCTGTTCAATGGTTCAAAACGAAACATAAAGGCTTGCGCTACCGGAAACACCCGAAACGAAAACACGGCATTGAATTTGACCGATTTTATCAATATCGCCACACGAAACCGGACGGCGGACGGGTTGAAGAATCTTTAGGCTGGCTGTCTGAAGGTTGGAGCGAAGATCGCTGTTTACTCGAAATTGTCAATTTAAAACAGGCGAAGACCACCGGCGAAGGACCGCTGACCCTGGCCGAAAAACGCGAAATAGCAGAACGCAAGCGGGCCGTTGAAGCTGAAAAGAAAGCAAAGGCAGAACGTGACAAACTGACATTTTTAGACGTTTGGCCGAAATACCTGGACCTGGCGAAGACGACAAAAAAATCACACACCATTTATCAAGAAGTTTCCGGGATGCAAAAATGGGTTTTCCCTGTTATCGGCAAAAAACCCTTGGCCGATATTTGCACTCTGGACCTTGAACGGGTTAAAAAAAATATACTGGATGCCGGACGCGCACCGCGAACCGCACAATATACCCTTGCAATGATCCGACAAGTCCTGAACTTTGCAATCGAACACGGTTTTCTAAAAGGTGAAAATCCTTCACGCAAAGTCAAAAAAATGAAATTCGATAATAAGCGGCTGCGTTTCCTGACCGTGGAAGAGACTGAAACCCTGCTGGACGCCTTAAAAAAACACAGCTTGGAACTTCATGACGCGGCGTTGATGAGTCTACACACAGCGGCGCGGGCTGGTGAAATTTTCGGGTTGGAATTGCGAGACCTGGACTTTGAAACCGCAAAAATCACGCTACGGGACACGAAGAACACAGAAACCCGAATCGTTTACATGAGCGACACCATAAAACAAATGCTTGAAACGCGAAGGGCCGCGATTATGCAGCGACAGCAGGAAAATAAAGACTGGAACCCGCAAGGCCTTGTTTTCCCTGGGCGTAATGGCAAACCCATAACAAGCGTTTCCCGGACCTTTGACCGTGTTGTTGAAACCCTGCCTTTTAATGAAGGCATAACGGACCGGCGGCAGAAATTCACGTTTCACAATTTAAGACACACGGCAGCAAGTTGGCTTGTACAGCACGGAACGCCTTTGTTTACGGTTCAGCAGTTATTAGGGCATAAGTCACCACAATTAACGGCGCGCTATTCTCATTTGACGCCTGGGAACCTTCAGGACACGGCGAAATTTTTTGACCAGATGAAGACCACCACCGGCGCGGAAATCATACCGATGACCGGCGCAAAACAAAGTTAAACACTTTCCCGGCATAGGCGGTGGCTGATCACCGTCGCCGAAAACCCTTGAACCCTGAAGGGCTGGCCGGGAACCTTTACACAGGGCGCAAGAAAGGGACTTGCTATGTTTGAAAAATATAAATTCATTAAAAAATTCAGGTTACATCAGGCTTGTTATTTAATGGTAGACGTTGAACCACCGCCGGATGAATACGACTTACCATCGGGCAAACTTTCACAACCGAATTTTCTTTGGTTAAAAAGGAAACCTGTCCTGCTTGCAGTGGACGCATTTCTGAAAAACTTTATCCTGATATTCTGGTCGTCCACGCCGGGCGCGGTGGAATTTAACGAAATTATGGTTAAAATCCAAGGGCAAAAAACAGGCATAAATAAAGACAATTTGTCTACCGGAGGGCATGTTTTAGCGCATGTGTTTACTCAGTTAAACGATGACCCCGCTTTTCAAGCGGACCCGAACGGCTTTTACCCTATCGAATTGACCCGGCACGACCTATGCGTTATCGCTGGCGTTATGGGACTGAAACCGGCGTTTCTGGCAAACGAAACGGCATCCGCACCCATTGAAGAAAAAAAAACACCGGTTGAAATCCTACCAATTCACACGGCGCAAAATGTCACCTGGAAGCATATTTTTATGACTGTCCGAAATTACGAGATGACAGAGATTAAATTTTCTGGCGAGGTTGAAAACCGGCGTCATGCTGATATGGGCCTTAAAGAAGTTGCCGGGAAGCCGGGCATAGTTTTAATGCAGTTTCTTATCCTGGCAATCAATAGCGGCGAACTGAAACCCACCACCGGCACCGATGACATAAAACATACCATTTCGCGGCTAAGAAAGACTTTGCGGGCATTATTTCCAGATATAAGCGGCGAACCCATACCTTATATAAAAGGACAATGGCAAACCGTTTTCCGATTGACGGCAGATCCTGAAAATTTATTTGAAACCATGCCGGACGGCACAAAAGAAAAAATATTCCCCCACCTGCAAAACCAATAACAAACCCAAAAAATCCTACAATTTAAAGCCGGTAAAATGTTACCGGCTTTTTTCTTTTTTTCTCAAAAAAATATCCTGTTAAATCACAAACTGTTAATCCGTTTCACCCGGTAAAATTTCCGTTTTTCGGTAAAATTTCACGGATAGGGGCAAAGCTGTTTTTAATCACCCTTCGAAAGGAATTTTAACCATGAATGAATTTTTTTGGAAAGACATTGCCGAAAGCAATAAATGGCCGGACCCCGTTTTACTAAAAAACATGACGGCTGACCGATTGCCGGGTTTCCCGTATTCACGCGGCGGCTTTCGGAACCGCGTCACCGGCAAGGATGCGGACCCGGAACTTACCGCAAGTTTATTTCAAATTGGGAAATTTCCGGCAATTCGACGGGCTGACCTTGTGGCCTGGTTGGACGCCAAAACAAGCAAAAAAGCGGCATAAAGGGCGGGCACTATGGAAACCACCGGAACCGCGACTTTGACCGTTATCACGTCCGAAAAACCGGCGCACCTTGCAAAGAAATTCGAAATCATCGACGGCAAGTTGTTAAAGACGGCGGCGGCGAACCTGACACGCGGAAAGGCCAAGCGGCGACCAGTCAAAGACCTTGACGACCTGGCGGGGCTTGTCACCGGCTTAAATTCAAGTCAGGCTTTGACATACGGCGTTTGTGATTTAGAAACGGCCTATGTTTTAACAAAATCCGAATTTCACAAACCGCACGCGCCTGGCGCACCGCTGGTTTGCCGGACGCGAGACCATTTCAGATGGTCCGAAGACGCGGGTTTTATGATTTTTGATAATGACCCGGCACCGAGCGCACCGGCACCGCAAACAGCGGACGCCGTCCGGGAAATGCTTATCGGCGTTTGTCCTGACCTGGCAGCGGCACCCATTATGATAAGGCCGTCCGCTGGTTCATATATTTATAACGGCGACGTTGAATTGATCGGCGCGAAGGGCTGGCGCGTCTGGATGCCGGTTTTAAATGCGGCGGACATAGCGAGGACCGGGCAAGCATTTTTTGAACGCTGTTGGCTGTCTGGCGGGGGCTGGATAGGCGTTTCAAAGTCTGGCAGCTATCTGATACGCGGGCCGGTTGACGCGACCGTCTGGCAGCCTGAACGCCTGGACTTTGCGGGGCCTGCTGTTTGCGAACCACCGCTTGAACAGCGGAAACCCGCACCGACCTTATATAATAAGGACGCTGGACCGTTTGACACCGCTTTAATAAAAAGCCTGACCCCTACCGAAACGGCAGCACTTAACGACCTGATACAGGAAGCAAAAGACGCAAAAAGGCCGGAATCACAGGCCGCGAAAGATTTATGGGTTGATGAGCGAGTCAAGGAAGCCGTTAAAAAAGAAAAAAACGAACCGTCCGAAACGCGCCGGGAAGAAATCAAAAACCTTTATTTATCGGCCGTCAAACAGCGCACTTTATACGCTGAATTTATTATCCAGTTTCAAGACGGAACCACCGCGACCGTTGAACAAATCCTAAACGAAAAAGAAAAATATCACCTTAAATATTGCCGTGACCCGCTGGAACCGGATTTAAACACCGGCAAGGCGCGTTTGCAATTGCTTGGAAGCGATAAACCCCATTTATGGGCCTTCACGCACGGCGGAAGCCGGTTCACCCTGACACGAGCAAGGAAAGAAATTTTCTTGCAACCTGGCGAACGAAACCGCCTGGCCGATGAACTGCTGACCACCGCTAAAATTGATGGCACCTTATACACAAGGGGCGGCGAGATTGTCCGCGTGACCGATACCGGGGCCATTATGCCGGTAAACCTGGACGGCTTGCTATATTTTTTAGACGGGCTGGCAAAGTTCCTAAAATTCAACAAAAAAGAACAAGAGTGGACCCCGACAGACTGTTCCCGCGGCCAGGCTACCGCTGTTTCGGTTTGCGCGAAACTGTCCGGGACTTTGCCGGAACTGCGGGCCGTTATCAATCACCCGATACTTGACCCGGCAACAAGGCGCGTTATTTCCCGCGATGGGTACGATAGGGGCACGGGGCTTTTGTTGTGGTTGAATGGGGACGACTGGCCGAACATTCCCGACACACCCGACCGCGACCAATGCAATCAGGCAGCACAAACGCTTTATAGCCCCTTTCAATTTTTCCCGTTTGCGGGGCCTGTTGACCTGGGCGTCTTCATATCAGCACTCTTGACGGCGATTATAAGGCCGATGCTACCGACCGCACCCGGCTTTTGTTTCACCGCACCGGCAGCGGGCACCGGGAAAACACTGGCGGCGGTTTGCGCAGCAATATTGGCCGGGGAAAATAGACCGGCTGTCATGCCGGGCGGATCTCAAAAAGACGACGAAGAAATCAGGAAAAAACTGTTTGCCGTTTTACGCGAAGGCGCGGGCGTTGTGATTTTTGATAACATAAACGGCATTTTTTCGAGTGACACCGTTTGCGCGATGCTGACAAGCGAAATTTTTAAAGATCGAATCCTGGGCGTGTCTGACACCGTGGCCGTTTCGACAGCGACCACCTTATTTTTGACCGGCAATAATTTGACCCTGGCGGGGGATCTTTGCCGGCGAATTTTGACATGCCGGATAGATTCAAAAACAGAATTGCCGTGGAAACGGCAGTTTGCATTTGACCCGGCGACATATTGCCGGGACCACCGACCGGAAATGATCGGGGCCGCGTTGACGCTTTTAAAAGGCGGTTTGCAATCAGATTACAGGCTGACCGCTGGCATGGGCAGTTTCAACGAGTGGAACGATTCAATCAGAAAAACTGTTTGCTGGATAGGCGACGAAGGTTTTTTGCCGGTTGATGACCCCGTCAAATCCATTGACAGCGCGTTTGAAGCGGACCCCGAAACAAACAAGCTGGGCGCGTTGCTGTCCGCCTGGGCCGCGACCTTCACCGCACCGGCAAGCGTGGCGGATGCGATTGTCAGAGCGCGAGGGGGGGCCTTATTTGCTGGCGTGGATATTTTGTTTAATGCGTTATTCGAAATAGGCGGCGAAGGGCGCGACAATTTGAACCCGCGACGAATAGGCCGATGGGTTGAAAAGCACCGGGGGCGGATAGTTGATGATTATTATTTTGACTTTTCGGCAATGGTGAACGGCGTAAAAACCTGGCAAATAAAGCGAAAAAAATAAATACTTAAATTTCAATAGCTTAGGGGTTTAAGGGGTTATAGGGGTTTTTTTCCGCCAACGCATAAGAAATGTCAGAACAAAAATATATATATAGGGAAATAAAACCCCTGAAACCACTATAACCCTTTTTTGAGACACAAAAAGCTAAGGCGCGGCGGCGATACCGGGCCAAAAGCAGCGAGAGGATAAATCATGAAAACCAATGTCATTGAATTTCCGAAAGAACGAATCATCCGGCGAACGTCAATAACCTATGATGACGAACGGGCTTTTATCCATCCGCGAAGCATTAAAAAATTATACGTCAAACCTCAAGGCGCGGACGCCTGGGAACAATGGGTTTGTTACGGTTCAGCGGATGGCAAGTCAAGTTTCTGGGGTCCGGCTGATTTGTTTGATAGTGAAGGAAAGGGTAACGCTTTATGAACGCAAGCGAACTGAAAGAATATATAATGATATTAATTGCTTGGGTCCTTCTGTGACGCACTGCGTCATACGGATATGCGAAGCCAAACTTTCACCCAGTCAGAGGGCTTAAAACCGCGTCACAGTGACATTGTCACAATAAAGGAATTTAAAAAATGGTCATAAAAACAAATGAGTTGGAACGGATTCTTGGCGTTACGCGGAAAACCCTATCCGAGTATGTCAAGGCCGGAATGCCGAAAAAAACGCATGGTCAATTCGATGCTGAACAATCGCTCAAGTGGTGGCGCGAAAACGTTGCTTCTGATGGAAACCCGGAAATTATTGATTCAAAAAAAATTTATTGGAAAGCGCGCGCTGAGCGTGAACGGTTGGCGGCGGATCAGGAATCGGGCAATTATATCTTGGCTGTGGACGTGGAAAAAGCTGCTTTTGATGCGGGTTTGCAAATTAGGGAAAGCCTGGAAGGAATACCTGTAAGGCTTGCGCCATTGCTGGCCGTGGAATCCGGGCGTTTTGAGTGTCAACAAATTTTAGAGAAAGAAATATTTAATGTTTTAAATAACTTATCCGATATTTTGGCAGTAAAGGCACAATGCGATGCTTAACTTTATCAGGCGAAAATTAAAAGATTATAACACGTTACGCGGTTATAGCGAGATCGGGCGTTATCTCAAGGCTGAGGATGCTGACCTGCTTTCCTGGCGGGCATGCTGTCAATTCCCGATGGAGCGAACCGCCGGAATTTGGACGGCAGACAAGAGACAAATAAAGAAATGGTTAAAAACACACGATTTTTTAATGAACGAACTTTTAAATGAAAGGAATATGAGAGATGAACGAACAAAAAAAATTAATCGGCATGTTGGAAATTCAGGCGTTTACAGAAAAAAGCGATTCAACCCTTTTGGATTGGAGAAGAGATTTTAAATTTCCGATGCAGCGCGAAAACGCAATCTGGACGGCTTCACCGGTTGAAATCATGGCCTGGTTTTCAGAACGCGGTTGTGACCCTGACAGCATAACATCACGCCATTTGAAGGATTACGCATACAAGCAGGCACGGAAAGCTGGAACGGCGCACCTTTACAATAAACAACTAAAGGGCGTTAAAGCAATTCGGGATTTTTTGGATTTGTCTCAAGATGCTCAAATTTTGGACTTGATGCGACAGTTTCCGGCGACCTGCCCGATTAAAAAAGTTGATGGCGTTTTGGCAGTTGATGCCGATAAGTTGATGATTTTCATTGAAAATTATGTGCGACCTGCGGGGGTTTTTATATGAGGGATGAATCTTATCTTGCTACACATGAGGCAAGTCATGCCGTGGTTCAGTGGTTGCGCGGCTGCAAACTGCATTTGACCACCATAACAGGGCCGGACCGGCGCGGGACGCCTTGTTATGCCTTAGCCACCTATCCGCGAGATCATCGTAATGTTGAAGACGGGACGGATATAGCGTCTTCATTTTTGGCACCGGCTGCGCTTTTTGGGATCGGCGCGTTGGGTTGTGAGAACGATACCTTTGAGGCGATGCTACACCTTACCGGCGGGACGGTTGAGGCGCGCGCAATGTCAAGGGTTGCGGCTGATTTGCTGGACAAATACCCGGATTCATGGGAAGCGGCGGCGCGGGCGTTTTTCGAAAAATTCGGTTATGTGGCACGGGATTTGATCGAATCGGAACCAGCAAAAAAAGCCATTAACCGGCTGGCCGGGTTGCTGGCGGAACGTGGCAGCTTATCCGGTTATGAAGTTGCGAGTTTCTTAGAATCGAACTGGCCGGGACCATTGCCGGAAAGAGTTA
Source organism: Desulfosalsimonadaceae bacterium (assembly GCA_049297455.1). Lineage (GTDB taxonomy): Bacteria > Desulfobacterota > Desulfobacteria > Desulfobacterales > Desulfosalsimonadaceae > SURF-3. The sequence continues at coordinate 21,248 of JBAQUK010000125.1, forward strand.
TACCGGCTGGCGAACACTCTTTAAGCCTCGACTTAAAAAAATCGAGCGATTCGGACAATCTCATGGCGGCAAAGCGACTTTTAAAAATGAGCTTTGAAACTATACCCTTGACCGATGAGACGGAACCGGCGCGGGAAGCGCTTCTAAATGCAATTTTTCAAATAAGCGAGGTTAAATTATGAAAAATTCAAAATGCCTATGCTGCGGATGGCGACCGTCTGCAATGGCGATTTGCTTTAAACCGGATGATACCGTTTTAAAAATTTCATTATGCTGTCCGTGTTTTGATAAATATAAAATAAACGGGGATTTTTTGCAAACTTGCTTGACTGGCGGCAGTCATGAGGATTTTGCAAAATTCAAAATTCGGGTTGATGCGGAATCACCGCAAGATATGGCGGCATAAGGCAAGGCGAACACTTTATCTTGTTGAAACCGGCTTCACCAGAGGCGATTTAAGGCGTGGAAAAGTTAAGGGCAAGGGCTGACTATCGCTTTTTTTGATACTTCAGGATTGTTATAATTGATTTTTTAATAAGCAGATTTCAGCTCTTAACTCTAAGATTTCGCTCAATAACTTTATATTAAACTGGCTGAATTCATTTTTAAAAGTTTCTATTTTTTCAATTTGTTCGCTAACGGACATATCAGTCTTCAGCACTAAGATAGGACAATTTTCACGCTGAGCAAGAACGGCATCATATTCTTTTTGTAAACAGTCAATGAGATCGGGCGGCACATTGGGCGGCAATGATTTAAAAAAATCTTTTTTTGATGGAAATTGGAAAATTTGAGCCATGAAAGAATCCAAAAAATTAAAAGTTAAAATTGTGATTAAACCACCAAGTCAGAAGCAATTAGAGGAATTATTCCGGTCAATAATCGAAAAGGCTATTAAGCGATATAAACAAAAGACCTTAATCGAATGACAAGAATTTGGATTTTTTGGGTAATAAAAAAAATAAATTATTGATGGACTTAAAGTCCGGGTTGACTGCAAATGTACCCGGTTTTTTTTGCTTAAAATTAAAAATGGTGGTTTTTTGGTGGTTTTTTAGAAAATCAAATAAAAAAGGGTTTACGCACTTTGCCATAAACCCTTGATTATATTGGTGGAGCTGGTCGGGATCGAACCGGCGACCTCATGACTGCCAGTCATGCGCTCTCCCAGCTGAGCTACAGCCCCATGGGAATTTTTCAGTCAACCTAATAAAATGAGAATTCTCTGTCAATAGATATTTTCATTAAAATAACCTTAAACAGCGTTATGTTTATGACGCAGCCCGTCTGAGGCACAGATAAATCCCTTCGAAACCATGATATTTTATTGACAAGATAACCTCTTAATAATAAATACATAACACTTGCAATAACCTGTGGTTGCCTGAAACTATTAAACACGGCCACGAAAACGCTTTTTTAACCTGATCAGCAAACTCAGCCGCTGAATGTTTTGCTGTCCATCACAACGCCATCTCAAGTTCAAAGGAAAATTACATGTTAAACACAATGCGGGAAAACGCCGGCTCCTGGATCATTAAAGTGCTTCTGGGAGTTATTGTCGTGGCGTTTATCTTTATGGGGGCGGGCTCTTTCAGGGCCAGCCGGGCATCCAAAATTGCGACCGTGAACGGAGAAGCCATTTCCGGAGATCAGTATCAACGCGCCTATTCCAATATCCTTGAAAACCTTCGATCCCAGTTCGGGAACCGCCTAAATGACGAAATGATCAAAATGTTGAACGTCAAACAGCAGGCGCTGGATGCGGTCATCGACGCCACCCTGCTGCGTCAGGCGGCCCAGAAAAACGATTTGCGTATCCCGGACGAAGAACTGGCCTCATCCATCACCAGCATCCCCGCATTTCAAAATAACGGCGCTTTTGATAAAGACCGTTATAAAATTCTGCTGGGCCAGAATCGATTAACACCGGAAACATTTGAAACCATTCAAAAAGAAGCAATGGTCATGGATCAGATGCGATCCCTCATCATCCGCAGCGCAAAGGTTTCAGAGGGTGAAGCCCGTGCCTGGTATCAATGGGAAAACACCTCCCTGGATATTAACTATGTCCATTTTAAGCCGGAAACCTTTACCAATATTGAAATTACCGATAAGATGATTGCGGATTATTACGCCGCCCATAAAGAAGACTATCGCACAAAGCCCCAGGTGCAGGCCAGATATATCAAATTCGATCCGGCAAGCTACAAAAAAGGGATAACGGTCACGCCTGAAGAAATCGCCCAATATTACGCAGAATACCCGGATGAGTTCAAAACACCGGAAACCGTCACGGCCCGGCATATTCTTTTCAGCCTGCCGGAAAAAGCAACCCCCGAAGCGACGGAAGCGGCCCGGCTGAAAGCAGCGGATGTCCTGAAAAAAGCAACCGCCGGGGAAGATTTCGCCGAACTGGCCAAAAAATATTCCGACTGCCCATCCAAGGAAAAGGGCGGGGATCTCGGTTCCTTCACCAGGGACCAGATGGTGAAACCCTTTTCGGACGCAGCTTTTGCCCTTACTGTCGGCAGCATCAGCGAACCGGTCCGAACCCAGTTCGGGTGGCATATCATTAAGACGGATGCCCATACCCCTGCATCCACCGCTTCCGTAAAGGAAGCCACCCCCAGGATCACGGAAAAAATAACGGATCGAAAAGCCAAGACCCTGGCCTATGACGCTGCGGAATCTCTGTATAACTCCACTTTTGATGGGGAAGAGTTTGTAAAAAATGCGCAGGATAGAAG
>JBAQUK010000126.1:0-2394 GCA_049297455.1 Desulfosalsimonadaceae bacterium
ATTTAGTGATTATCGACACGATTCGGTGATTTCCGCCCTGACCTGGGCGACCGGGTATCTTTCGACGAATCCGGATAATTTTTATGTAAATATACTTGACAAGAACGAATGGGATTGGGCCAGCGCCCGGGAATATTTTTATACCTATCTGACCGGCGAGGATATCTATGGTGGCGATGTCGCGCCATCATGTTCTTGAAAAGTGATCAGTATCAGGCGGATACGCTTTATTAACGGATTCAGGAGGATTTTATGAAAGCAATAGCAAGTGCATTGATGTTGATCACGCTTGTTTGTTTATTTGCAACCGGCTGCGGAATGAAAGTGATGACCCAGGGGCGTGTGTTGGATGCCACAACCGGTCAGCCCATCGAAGGGGCAGCAGTTGCTATTTATTGGGTTAATGAAAAATGGGGGCCCCCAGGCTTGCCCACGCCCAGAGATTTTTTAGGGACAACGGAAACCCTGACCGACGCTCAGGGGGACTTTACCATCCCCCGTTACATATGGCGCACTCATTATATGGGGGTTTATAAAGAGGGATATGTCTGCTGGAGCAGCGAGGATATTTTCAATCCATACGGCAAAACATACGAGGAAATATTTCAAAAGCGTTTCTGGCACCGCGTCAGTAACAATATGACCATTGAACTGCAACCCATGCCGGTCGATATATCATCCGAGATGCGTAGACGGCATGCCAGCTTTATGCTCAGCGTTGAAACGCGTTTATGGACATCAGGTCCCTTTGAAAAAGCAATTCGATATGAAGAAGAACTATATATCCAAAATTTGAAAAGAAACCCAAAGGAAAAATAACATGCGATCCATTTGTCTATCATTGATTATTTGTTTATTTTTTCCCCCAGCAGGTTCATGGGCATTCAACGATGACACCACTCATCCGGAACTTACTATGCGTGCAATTTTACCTTCTAACTCTAACATCGACAACTATTTAAAGGAAAACTTGAAAATCGATAAGGGGGTAAAAGAATACATTTTGGAGAAGACAATCCAGGATTGGATTAAATACGGCGCTAAAATGGAGGATGCAGAAGATATCTGCCGTGCATCCAACCACTTCCATAATCCCAATCTGCCCTGGGGCGAATCCGGCTTGACCGACACCAGTTGGTTGGCCAATCTTTATTGTATTGAATTTAGTGATTATCGACATGATGCGTTGATTTCAGACATTACCTGGGCGACCGGTTATCTTTCGATGAATCCGGATAATTTTTATGTAAATATACTTGACAAGAACGAATGGGATTGGGCCAGCGCCAGGGAATATTTTTATACCTATCTGACCGGCGCAGATGGCAAAACCCGCCGAGAATCTCTGGCCAAATCCATGCGCGCTTTGGGGCAGGTAGCGCATATGCTTCAGGACATGACGGTGCCTGCCCATGTGCGTAATGATTTTTCTCCAGGGGCATTTAAAATATGAGACTTTCTCCTGGTTCGGCAGTCGATTCGAAGGATATGTAAAAGCAAATAACGGACAGGAGCGGCTTCGCTTTTTTTAAAGGATTCAGGAGGATTGCATGAAATCCCAAATCAAAATCATCAGTATTTTTGTTTTGCTTGCGCTTGTCTGCCTCACCGCATCAGCCTGCGGGATGAAGCAGATGGTAAGGGGGACAGTGGTGGATGCCAATACCGGCGAGCCCATAGAAGGCGCGGCTGTTGCAGTTGAGTGGATTCATTATAAATGGGGGCCTCCGGGACTGCCGACGCCAAGGGAATATTTAGGCACGGCTGAAACCCTGACCGACGCCCAAGGGAGTTTTACCATTCCCCGGTATTTATGGCGTTCCCATTATATGGGGGTTTATAAAGAGGGGTATATCTGCTGGAGCAGCGAGGATATTTTTAACCCATATGGTAAAACCTACGAAGAAATGTTTCCAAAGCGTTTCTGGCATCGTGTCGTCAATGGTATGACCATTGAACTTGAACCCATGCCGGATGATATATCACCTGAGCTGCGCAAACGGCATGCCGATTTTACGTCCAGTGTCCAGACGTTATTGTCGACATCTGGTTTTGGCCTATTTGATAAGTCGATTCGCCATGAAAAACAATTGATGGAAAAAGTTTTGAAAAGAAATTTAAAGGAGAAATAACATGAGATCCTTTTGTCTATCATTGATTTTATGTATACTTTTTTTACCGTCAATTTTATTGGCATTCAACGATGATCTTACCCATCCGAGACTGACTGAACGTGCGAGTGCGACTTCAAATTCCACCATCGACACATATTTAGTGCCTGACCGAAAACCCCGGTTTTTAATTTTCCGGTAAAAAATTTTACTGGATTTTCCCATCGGACAGGGAGATTTAAAGCAAAATATTATCGATATTGATAAAAGCTATATGCGACAT
>JBAQUK010000127.1:0-1814 GCA_049297455.1 Desulfosalsimonadaceae bacterium
ATTTAGTGATTATCGACACGATTCGGTGATTTCCGCCCTGACCTGGGCGACCGGGTATCTTTCGACGAATCCGGATAATTTTTATGTAAATATACTTGACAAGAACGAATGGGATTGGGCCAGCGCCAGGGAATATTTTTATACCTATCTGACCGGCGCAGATGACAAAACCCGCCGAGAATCTCTGGCCAAATCCATGCGCGCTTTGGGGCAGGTAGCACATATGCTCCAGGACATGGCGGTCCCTGCCCATGTGCGTAATGATTTTTCTCCAGGGCATATGGTTATTTTTCCAGAGTGGGCGAGTCCCAAAAAATGGCCGGGCAACCCGTTTGAAAAATATGTTCAACGAAACAATGGGCGGGAATGGTTTGATAGCGGTCCGATAAAATGTGCCCTTTCTAACCCCCGCCTGACCGATTTCTGGGACACCCATGATTCATCCGGAATCAACCCTGCAACTGTGTCAAGTCTTCTGGGGCTATCCGAATATACCCAGATCAATTTTTTCAGCAGGTACAGCATTTTTTCCCCGGATTGCCCTTACCCTCGGGAAGAGGATTGTGTGTATTTTACTGAACCGCCTTATGATTCTTTCTCGCATGAACGTAAGTACCTCTCAAGCACCAACGGGCATCCGGAGGAGCGGGTCAAATACCTGGCGACGGTCGGCTATCTCCAGTATTACAATGAAACAATGTTGGATTATGCCGGACCGCAACTCGATGCGGAACTAACCTATCTTACATTGGATGACAAGTGCTATGGGGAATATGCCTCAAAACTTGTTCCCCGCGCCATCGGGTATTCGGCAAACCTGATTGATTATTTTTTCCGTGGTAAGCTGGAGGTAACCGCCGAGCCCTCTTCTCAGTCTTTTGAATTAAAAATAAAGAACGCAACACCAACACAGGAAGAAATGTCAGACGGACAATTCTCTTTAACCGTCAGGTACACTCCTGACGGGGGAAACTCAGACGGGAGCGATGATGTATTTGTCAGAGCTGATGATGTCGTGAAAAGCGGCGTGCTTGCATACAACCAGGAGGCGGATTACCATTTCGACCTTATCGAATCCATTCCGGAAGAAAATCTTGATTCAGCCAAATGCATCCTGGCTTTTAAGGGGAAGCTTGGCAATGAGGAAAATGCTGTCATCGGTATCGTTCAAGATATAATAGCCCCTTGTCTTGTCATCGAACTGGACGGGGAATTTGTTTTGTGGGACATTAATCGAAAATCGCTTTTAAGCTTGGTGGGTGATGCTGAATATCCGCTGGATGCCGCGGGGTTGAATCAGCAGATCGAGGAGCTTGGATTAATATTTAAAACCGGTCTTGGATATACAGTCGGAGAAAGTACATCACCCACTCCCTTTGACTTGGAAGATGAAATCGGTGAATTAAGCAGAAATTGGGAGACAGTCTATGAGACACAAAAAGGTTGCCCGACAGAGAATCCTTACTGGGATATTTGGGACACTGACAAACAAAGCGTTACGGACAGAGGATATGGTTATGGGACGTTACGGATGAATTGCGTTGATGAAGAGGATGGCTGGTATTCACACGATGGCACCTCCGATGCATATATAGAGATGAGTCAGACCATTACCGTACCCAGTAATGATTCTTTTATTAAAATGGCCACATATACGGCAAAGAGCACATGTTCCTTTCCAGGACTTCCTGTTGATTTCCAAAAAAAATGTAACTGATTTTTCTGATTATTTTGACTGTGACAGTTATTTTCCGGATTATTTAAACTGGATTCGCTGCGCTCAATCATTTTACTGGGTTTTTTAAGGCATAGGT
>JBAQUK010000128.1:0-16951 GCA_049297455.1 Desulfosalsimonadaceae bacterium
GCCGTTTTCCATCCGAAAGCCGCGGCCAGATTGTACGGCGTCAAAAACGCTTAACCCCAATATAATATAGGAGAGTACCCCAAATGATAGACACGGATTTTATTTTGAACGAAGCGGGCCTTGTTGGATCATCAGCAGCCGGAACCGGTTTTGTTTTGGCCGGCATTGCGGCCGACCTTGGCGACGGGCTGGTGGAAGGTCATATGATCGTTGATGTATCGGCCATTGAAATTGCCGACAATGACGAGCTTTATAAGATTGCCCTGCAAGGCAGCACCAAAGAGGATTTTGCAGACACCATTGAAGACCTTGCCATTCTGGAACTCGGGGCGGCGGAAGTCCTTGGCGGTGATCAGGATAGCACCATCGGGCGGTATAAGGTGCCTTTCAGCAATGAAAAGAACGGGACCATCTATCCCTATGTGCGGGAATATTGCACCGTTTCCGGCACCATCACCGATGGAATAAATTTTTCCTGTTACCTGTCCAAATAAAAAAAATCAGGGCGGGGGGCTTTGGACAATCCCCCGACCTGCGGCCCCCTGACCTGATTTTTTTACCATGGATGATTGATACAATGAGGTTTTCCAGATATGGCGATTACTGTTTACCCGTCCAGCAATTATAATTCATTCATATCGGTGACTGATGCGGTTGCCTATTTCGGAACCCGGTTGAATTCAGGCAAATTTATTTCAGCGACCGGGACCGTCCAGGGTGCTGCACTGACCACTGCATTCCGATCGATCAATGAACTTGATTTAACAATTGACCCCACGGACACAGTTCAAACCAAGGCGCTGAGAGACGCACAATGCGAACAGGCTCTACACGAATTAAGAAAGGATTTGGACGTACAACAATTCCCGTATTCTTTCGCTCCGAAAGACATCCAGTTGACCAATAATAAAGAACTGCCCCGTTATTCGCAGCGGGCCATGGCGATTTTAAGACCTTATTTATCCGCTCCGTCCATTCGGATGGTCAGGTGATTGGTGATTCAAAATGTCGACACAGACCCCACCGGAACCATCGGCACAGCCCAGGCAAAAAAGTAACCCGGAAAATAATTCTCATTTCGCTGGTGCCTGCTCAAAATGTGCCCACCATAAGATCTGCAAAACCCCATGTTTCTTTGTAAAGCAATATCTCAATTTTGAAAACAAACAACCATTTGAAGTGGATTGGAATATAAACCCGCCGATGCGAGTTATGGCTCACGGGAACAGGAGAGAAATTAGGGAAGCATCAATGCCTGATTTTGATAGCGGCAAGCCAACAGGATTAAAACAAAAAGTTTTTTCAGATCAACATCCAAGTCCATTTGTTGACGCCATCAATACCGATTTAAAACAAACAGGCGTTTTTATTGATCGGTTTTTTTATCGCATGAGTTTCAAGGATCTTGCGGAAAAATATGAAATGACAGAACCGAGCGCTTCAACTTTGTATCGTAAGGCGCAAAACCGCATTCTTGAACTCATTGGTGCTGAGAAACGTCGAAAGATTGCATCGGCCAATTGTGAACAGATTGTAATGATGCCGAAAGCGATTCAGTGTTTTCTGCTTTATTCTGTGTTTGGTTTAACGTGTCCGGAAGTTTCAAGCATATTAAATGTGGGGCATGCATACGTTCACCGGGAAATAAAAAAAATCAGAGATCAAATCATATGCGGGGAAATCAGTATGTTGGAGTTTACCCAATCGGACCGTGAAGCTGCCGGGGAACGGCTTGAAAAATTCAGGAAAAAGAAACAGAAACAAGACAAATCATATCATGAAAAGAATAAGCGGAAAGCTTGCAAGGGTGCCCAGGCATAAGCGCCTGTCAGTAAAGGCTTTATCTATTTTGTATCTTAAATATTTACCTGTTGGGCGTGTGGGACTTTGTGCGGGACTTGATAGGAAAAAAGGGGCTTTTTTTGTATTTTTTGGGGCTTTCCTGTCTTTTTTAGTCTCTTTAATCAAAAAGCAAAAAGGGCTTGCAAGTTGTTGATATCCTTGCAAGCCCTTTTGTATCACTGCTTAATATTTGGTAGCGGGGACAGGATTTGAACCTATGACCTTCGGGTTATGAGCCCGACGAGCTACCAGACTGCTCCACCCCGCATCAATGTTTTTAAAAGAATAACCTTATACTTTCTTTTCTGGGGGTGTGTCAAGATGTTTTTCCAGCGGCCAGATTATTTATCATGCGGATCAGTTGTTCCTCCGGGTCGTCCATTGGCGGGGCAGGGGACCGGCCCGGAGGGAAGCTGATGCAGATATGCTTGGTGCGGCTGGTGTGTCCCGCGACAATGTCGATGGCGGATTTGGGAACCCCCAGTTCCTTTGCCAGAAAATGAATGCACATTTTATTGGCGGCCCCGTCCACCGGGGGAGCGGTCAGCCGGATTTTCAGCGCATCATCATGCAGGCCCACAATGGCGTTTTTGGATGCCTTGGGCTGGACATGGACTTTAAACACGATGCCGTTTGGCTGTTTTTTGATATCAAGCATTGGCGGGGTCAGGGCGCAACAGCGTCGATGATCCATCCTTTGAGCTGATTGTAGTCATCGGTGGGCCGTATTTCCGGATATTCTTTCACCACGTTGGCCGGGGGCCGGAACAGGAATGACGCATCCGCCTCTTTCAACATATTGATATCGTTGTATGAATCCCCAAAAGCCACCACCCGGTAATTTAAACTGTGCAGGGCCTGGACGGTTTTTCGTTTGCCGTCCTTCTGGCGCAATTTGTAATCCGTGACGGACCCGTCCGGGGCCACCACCAGGGAATTGCAGAACAGGGTGGGCCTCCCCAGTTTTTCCATCAGGGGGCCTGCGAATTCCACAAAGGTGTCCGATACGATGATGAGTTGATGCCCGGAGCGCAACCAGTCCAGAAATTCCGAAGCCCCTTCCAGGGGATCGACTTTTTGTATGACCGCCTGGATATCATGCAGGGTCAGCTTGTGTTGCTTCAGGATGGTCAGGCGTTTTTTCATCAGCACGTCATAATCCGAAATATCCCGGGTGGTCAGTTTGAGTTCTTCAATACCCGTGTGTTTCGCCACATTGATCCATATTTCAGGCACAAATACGCCTTCCAGGTCCGAGCAGATAATATGCATGGGGTTTCCTTTTATCCTTTTATCCTTTTATCCTTTTATCCTTCGATCCGGATGACCACGGGTTTATCGGTGATCACATCCAGGGATGAAATTATGGCCAGCGCTTTTTTGACGTCCGATTCTTTTGCGATATGGGTGAGCATCATGATGGGCACCGCCCCGTTTAATTTTTGTTCCGTCTGGTGGACGGATTTGATGCTGATCTGATGGTCGCCGAGGATGCCGGATATTTTTGAAAGCACGCCCGGCTGGTCTTTTGCGGAAAACCGGACATAATAGCAGGTGGAGATGTCGTCAATGGGCTTAAATGGGATGTCTCGGAGCTGCGTCACCTGAAACGACTGCATGGGGACAAAGGACGAGGCGTTGTTGATGAGGCTCCGGGCGATATCGATGACATCGCTGATGGCGGCGCTGGCTGTCGGCATCATGCCGGCCCCGTGCCCGTAGAGCATCATGTCGCCCACCGCGTCCCCGGAAATGATGACGGCGTTCAAAGACCCGTCCACATGGGACAGGGGATTGGAAAAGGGAATCATAGTGGGATGCACCCTGGCCTCCACCGCGTTTTCCGTGAATTTGGTGATGGCCAGCAGTTTGATCCGGTAACCGCTCTGCCGGGCGAATTCAATATCCATGGCCGATATGCTGGTGATGCCTTCCACAAAGATATTCTTGAGGCTGATTTCCATGCCAAAGGCGATGGATGAGAGAATGGCCAGCTTGTGGGCCGTGTCATATCCTTCTATATCCAGGGTGGGGTCCGCTTCGGCAAACCCCGCCGCCTGGGCCCCGGCCAGCGCGTTTTCAAATGAAACGCCCTCGCTGGTGATTTTGGACAGGATATAATTGCAGGTGCCGTTTAATATCCCGGAGATGGACAGGATGCGGTTCCCGGCAAGGCTTTCCCGGATGGTTTTAATGATGGGCATGCATCCCCCGACACTGGGTTCAAAGGCGATGGTGACGCCTTTTTCCGCTGCCGCCTTAAACAGCATGCCGCCCTGGTTTGCGAGGAGCGCCTTGTTGGCCGTGACGATGTGCTTGCCGTTTGCAATGGCCTTTAAAATAAGGTCTTTGGCGATGGTCTGGCCGCCGATCATCTCCAGAACGATATCGATATCCGGATCATCCACCACCGCAAAAGGATCGGTGGTGAGAACATTTTTGCCGAAATCAACGCCGCGATCCCGGTCGATATAAAGGTCGGCGGCTTTTTTTAACTTCAATTCCGCGCCCAGACGGGAACTGATGAGGGCTCCGTTATTGATGAGAATTTTCGCGATTCCGGTGCCCACTGTTCCCAGGCCCAGTATGCCGACATTTATTTCTTTCATAATAAATTCCTTAGATTACAGGATTTTTTTAATTCCCCGGATTGCCTGGTTGATTCGCATGGGGTTCTCGATCAGCGCAAACCGGACATATTCATCCCCGTATGCGCCGAAGCCGACACCCGGAGATACGGCGACCTTGGCTTCCCGGATCAGCATTTTGGAGAATTCCACGGATCCCATCTTGATATATTGCTCGGGAATTTTGGCCCAGACGAACATGGTGGCCTTGGGCGGCGTGATTTCCCACCCGACCCGGTTAAGGCCGCCCACCAGTGCGTCTCTGCGGGATTGATAGGTGTCGCAGATTTCCTTCACGCATTCCTGGGGACCGTTCAACGCAATGATGGACGCGATCTGGATCGGCTGAAACATGCCGTAGTCCAGGTAGCTTTTGATGCGTTTTAAGGCGAATACGGTTTCCGCATTGCCCACGCAGAACCCCACGCGCCAGCCGGCCATGTTGTAGCTCTTGGACAGGGAAAAAAATTCCACCCCCACATCTTTCGCGCCCTTGGCCTGAAGAAAGCTCGGCGGTTTATACCCGTCAAACACGATATCCGCATAGGCGAAATCATGCACCACCATGATATCGTGCTCTTTGGCGAACTCCACCACTCTTTCAAAAAAATCCAGTTCCACGGTTTCCGTGGTGGGATTGTGGGGAAAACTCAAGATGAGCACCTTGGGTTTGGGCCAGGTCTGCTTGGTGGTGGCGATCAGATTTTCAAAAAAATCCGTATCCGGCCCCAGGGGCACATAACGGACATCGGCCCCGGATATAATGGAGGAATAGGGATGGATGGGATAGGTCGGGTTGGGGGACAGCATCACATCTCCCGGACCCAGGGTCACGAGCATGAGGTGGGAGATCCCTTCCTTGGCGCCGATGGTGACGATGGCCTCGGTCTCCGGGTCAATGTCCACATCATAACGGCGTTTGTACCAGTCCGCGATGGCCATTCTCAGTTTACGGATGCCCATGGAGGCCGAATATCTGTGATTCTGAGGCTTTTGCGCAGCCTCCGTGAGTTTGTCGATGATGTGCTGGGGGGTTCCCAGGTCCGGATTGCCCATCCCCAGATCCACAATATCTTCTCCGGCATGCCGCGCATCCATTTTAATCTGGTTGACGGAGGCGAAAACATATTGGGGAAGCCGGTTCAGCCTTGAGAAAGTTTTCATGTTCATCCTTTTATGAGTTTAGTGAATAATGTTGTGATTAATTACACCACTCACGGGAGGTTGTCAAAAAATTTGTTTTGACTTTTCGTGTTGATTGCGTTAAAAAATCAATTTTTTTTAGGCAATTCAAAAAATAACGACAGGGTACATTGGATCTATGAGTAATTCAAAAAATTCATTAACTTACGCAGGCGCTGGGGTTGATATTGAAAAAGCCAATGTGTTTGTTGACGCCATAAAGAAAATTGCGTCCAAAACACCCAGATCCGGCGTAATGGGCGAGATCGGCGGGTTCGGAGGTCTGTTCTCCCTGAACGTGGCGGATTATAAGCGCCCGGTGCTTGTCAGTTCCACGGACGGCGTGGGCACAAAATTGAAAATTGCGTTTATGATGGACAAGCACGATACCGTCGGCATAGATCTGGTGGCCATGTGCGTGAACGATGTGGCGGTTCAGGGTGCAAAACCGCTTTTCTTTTTGGATTATCTCGCCATGGGGGAGTTAAATCCCCAGGTGGCCGAACAGATCGTCAAGGGGGTGGCGGAAGGCTGCTGCCGGGCCCAGTGCGCCCTGATCGGCGGCGAAACAGCGGAAATGCCCGGTTTATATAGTACCAATGAATACGATCTGGCCGGTTTTTCCGTGGGCATCGTGGATAACGACAAGATTGTGGATGGGTCTGAAATCCGGGTCGGACACAAGCTGATCGGGATTGCTTCATCCGGGCTCCACAGCAACGGGTATTCCCTGGTGCGCAAAATCTGTTTTGATGTCCTGAACCTGAAAATCGATTCCTATGTCCCGGAATTCGGAAAAACCCTGGGGGAGGAACTGATTACCCCCACGAAAATATATGCCGAAATGATCCTGCATCTGATTAAGGACCTGCCCATTCACGGGCTGGCCCATATTACCGGCGGCGGCATTGACGACAATATTGTTCGGGTGCTCCCCCAATCCTGCAGCGTGGAAATCAAAAGAGGGTCATGGACGGTTCCGGCTATTTTCAGTTTTCTGAAACAGGCCGGCAATGTTGAAGATCTGGAAATGACGCGTACATTCAACAACGGTATCGGAATGATTGCCGTGGTTCCGGACGCTGCGGCCCAGGATGTGGTGGAAAGGCTGGCGGCCATGAATGAAAAAGCCTATGTGATCGGTGAGGTCGTTCAGACAAAGAAGAACGCGGACAAGCGGGTTATCTGGGTATAAAAAAGCTGCGTATGACCATGTTATGGGATAAACTGATTAAGACCGGCGCTGCGTTTTTAAATTGGCTTACCCAGGGAAATAAACGGGCAGGTAGTTGCGGGTCTTGAGCGCCCAGGAACATTTCACACCCGTCGGGTGGTTTCGTCAAGCGGTCAAAAAAATAACAGATATATCATCCATCAATCAGCCGGGATCAACGCATTGGCCGGGGTCAATGCCGCCCGGCTTTTGTTTTTTAAAGGAAATGATATTTTTGCCGGGCGGATGCGTTATTTGCCGCCAATGAAGGTTTTTGCTTAATTCGGATCAGCGTACTTGACATGAAAATACTCGGAATTGAGAGTTCCTGCGATGAAACCGCCGCCGCAGTGGTGGAAGACGGCATCACCACGTTGTCTTCGGTGGTGTCCTCCCAGGTGGAAATGCACCGTCCCTATGGGGGCGTGGTGCCGGAGCTGGCTTCGCGCAAGCATCTGGAGATGATCGGGCCGGTGGTTAATGAAGCGTTGGAAGCTGCCGGGCTGGATAAAAGCCAGGTGGATGCGGTGGCGGTCACTCAGGGGCCCGGACTGATCGGCGCGCTCCTCGTGGGTTTTTGTTTCGGGAAATCCTTTGCCTATGCCTTAGGTATCCCCTGGATCGGCGTTGACCATCTGATCGGGCATATCCATTCCGTGTTTCTGGAATCCCCGTCCCCGGAATTCCCATTTATCGCCCTGCTGGCTTCCGGCGGACACACCAGTATTTATTATGTGACATCCCACACCCGTGCCGAATGCCTGGGACAGACTGTTGATGACGCGGCGGGCGAAGCCTTTGATAAAGTTGCCAAAATGATGGGGCTGGGGTATCCCGGCGGAAAAATCATCGGCGATCTGGCAACAACCGGTGATCCGGATAAAATCCCATTTCCCAGATCCTACCTCGATAAAGACGCCTTTGATTTCAGCTTCAGCGGACTGAAAAGCGCGGTGCACCGTTATCTTCAGACCCATCCGGATGAGTATCGGGACCGGATTGCCGATATTGCGGCGGCCTTTCAGGCGTCCGTGATTGATGTGCTGACCTATAAAGTGATGCGGGCGGCTGCGGAAAAAGGCTGCCGGCAGATCGCCCTGGTGGGAGGGGTTGCGGCCAATCAGCGGCTGAGGGATCAGGTCAGGGCCGCGGCCCGGAAAGAAGGGATTGCCGTTTTTACGCCATCCCTGCAATTGTGCGGCGATAACGCGGCCATGATCGCCGCCGCCGGTTATCATTACCTGAAGGCGGGAACGCAGCAGACCGGGGACCTGAATTCGGATGTGTATTCCCGCGTGAAAACTTCCCCTTCAGCGGGAATCCTGATTTAACTGGTATTTTCTGACCGCTTGGTTGTGTTCGGCAAGAGTAGTTGAAAAATAATGGGTATGATCGTCTTTTGCCACAAAATACAGGTAGTTCGTGACGGCGGGATAGAGGGCCGCTTTGATGGATAGAGCGCCCGGATTGGCGATGGGGCCGGGCGGCAGTCCGGAGATCCGGTAGGTGTTGTAGGGGGTCGGCCGGTTTAAATCCGCTTTGGTGATATTGCCGTTAAAATTGTCAATACCATAGATGACCGTCGGATCAGAGGCAAGGCGCATGTTTTGTTTTAAACGGTTATGAAACACCGAGGCAACAACCGCCCTTTCTTCGGCAACACCGGTTTCCTTTTCAATCATGGAGGCCAGAGTGATAATTTCATGCTGTGTGAAACCCAGTTCCTCCGCCCGTTTTTTCCAGTCTTCCTGAAACGTTTTACGGAATTGTGCGACCATTGCGGAAATGATCTGCTCCGGCGGAACCCCTTTGGAAAAATAGTAAGTGTCCGGAAATAAATACCCTTCAAACCCGGTTGCCGGCATCTCCATTGCTGCGGCCAGTTTTGCGTCGCTTGCCGCAATCATAAATTTTTCTTTACTGCAAATTTCTGATTTTTCGATATTTTCTGCTATCTGGGACAGGTTGTACCCTTCCGGAATGCATAATTTGTGAAGCCGGACAATGCCTTTTGTCATGTATTTGAATATGGTTTTCGGGGTCATGCCTGTCGACAATTCATATTCCCCGGCAATGACTTTCCGGTCCAGTTTTTGCAACTTGGCCATCAGTGTAAATTTCAATGGGTGGTTGATGAGGCGGTTTCGATATAACTCCTGAACCGTGTCATGAAACCCTTGACCGGGAAGGACGTTTATTATCAATGCCTTGGGAGCTGACGGCGAGGCCGGTTGATTGGCATAATAATACAGATCCGCAGCGAAATATGCAGGAATGATCAGAAAGATCAGCAGAATTTTTGTGATGGCGATGAGTTGTTTTTTCATTTATGGATGGACATAAAGGATTATTGTTTTAATTTTAGGCATAATGGCTTTCCCCAAAGGAGAACATATATTCATGACAGCTTCAAGCAAAAAAACGGAAAAATACGGCGGTTTTGAGCAGGGGCCTATCCGGCCGCCCAGCGAGGCCAAAAGTCTGCTGATCCGGATTACCCGAAACTGTCCCTGGAACCGGTGTACTTTTTGTCCGGTATATAAAGGAGAGCCGTTTTCCCTGCGCCCTGTGGATCATGTGATCCGGGATATCGATACGGTCGGCCATCATGTCCATGCCCTGCGCCGGATGAGTGATCCGGCGGGCCGGATTTCCCAGGCGGATATGAATGCTTACCAGTCAAGCCTCAGAGCGGCGGAGCGCCCGGCATTTTTTGCGGCAGCCAACTGGTTTGCCAATGGTATGCAGTCCATTTTTTTGCAGGACGCCAACAGCCTGATCATTAAGCCGGAGGATTTCATCCGCATTCTGGGGCATTTAACAGCTTGCTTCCCCTGGGTGCAGCGCATTACCTCTTATGCCCGTTCCCATACCATAGCAAAGATCAGCGACGATTTTTTGACCGCCTTTCGCATGGCCGGTTTAAACCGGATTCATATCGGGCTGGAGTCGGGGTCTGACGAAGTGCTGAAACAGGTCAAAAAAGGGGTGGTCAAGGAAACCCATATCACCGCCGGCCGGAAAGTCAAAAACGCCGGGATCGAATTGTCCGAATATGTGATGCCGGGCCTGGGGGGCAAAGCACTGTCCCGCATCCATGCCCTTGAAACCGCCGATGCCTTGAACCGGATCAACCCGGATTTTATCCGGATCCGGACCCTGGCCATTCCAAACCATGTGGAACTCCATGAGGAATATGCTTCAGGCCGGTTTGAGAAACTGACGGACGTTGAAGCTGCCCGGGAATTGCTGCTGTTTCTGGAAACCCTGGATGGCATCACCAGCTTCATTAAAAGTGATCATATCTTAAATCTGTTTGAGGAGATTGAGGGGAAATTTCCCGAAGACAAGGACCGGATGATCGGTGTGGTGCGTCAATTTCTCGAACTGGACCCCCACCGGCGCATGCTTTATCAGGTGGGGCGGCGGCTGGGATTGTTTTCCCGGTTAAGCGACCTGGATTCGCCCCACCTGGCGGACAGGGCCGAAGAAGCCTGCCGCCAGAACGGGATTACACCGATTAATGTGGATGAGGTGATTAGTGAACTGATGAAACGGTTCATCTGAATTAGGAATGATGAATGATGAAGGATGAATGATGAATGATGAAGGATGAATGATGAAGGATGAAGGATGAATGATGAAGGATGAATGATGAAGGATGAATGATGAATATGGCATTTACATTCATGTGCCGTTTTGTGTGAGAAAGTGCGGGTATTGTGATTTTTATTCCGTCCCTGACCTGAATTCAATCCCCGCATATGTGCAAGCAGTGGTTCGTGAAATGGCGCTGGTGGAAGGGGCGTCTGTAAGGGTGGATTCCCTCTATTTCGGCGGCGGCACTCCGTCCCTGCTCGAACCAGTCCAGGTCAGTCAATTGGTGGATGCGGTTTGCCGCCGGTTTGATGTGGCAGATGATACGGAAATCACCCTGGAAGTCAATCCGGGAACCGTATCTCTTGAAAAATTGTCCGGATACCGTCGGGCGGGGGTGAATCGCCTGAATATCGGCGTGCAATCGTTTAGGGATGCGTCCCTTGGGTTTCTTTCCCGGATTCATACGGCGGACCAGGCGGTTCAATGTGTTGAAATGGCGCGATCCGCCGGATTCGACAATATCGGCCTGGATCTGATCTACGGGCTGCCTGGGCAGACAGCGCACCAGTGGGAGTCGGATTTAAAGGCAGCGGTTGATTTTCACCCTGAGCATCTTTCCTGCTATATGCTGACTTATGAACCCGGCACCCGGCTTACGCTGGATTTGAAAGAAAACCGTTTTCAGGCGCTTCCGGAAGGGGCGGTGGGTGCATTGTATGAGGTTACGGTGGGATATCTGGCAGATAATGGAATGCGGCAATATGAGGTGTCCAACTTTTCAACCGCAACGGTGACCCGTTCCCGGCACAATCAAAAATACTGGGTTCATGCGCCATACATCGGGCTGGGGCCTTCGGCCCATTCATTTATGAATAATCGCCGAAGATGGAATGTCCGGTCGGTGGACGGGTATTTGCAGCAAATCCAATTGGGTCGGTCGCCGACGGAAGGATCGGAATGCCTGGACCGTCAGCAACTGATGATGGAAGCGATTTACCTGGGGCTGCGATGTGTGGACGGCATCGGCATCTCCGGGTTTGAAAACCGGTTTCATGTGGATTTTAAAACCCTGTTCGGTCCGCTGCTGACCGAAGAATATGCGTCCGATGGATACCTTGAAGTCGCAAACGGCCGCTGCCGGCTGACCCGCCGGGGAATGTTGTTTTCAGACAGCATCGCCGCCCGGTTCATCCAGCGGATATAGCTGATTTAGGCCGTCCTGCCGCCCTCCGCCGGATTTACGTTGACAAGGATTCCACCATGAGCCCGATGTAAAAACGGGCGTGGCTGATATGGGCCGCCATATTGGCCCGGTGATTGGCAAAAATACCGTTTAAATTCGATTCCGTGATAAACAGCCAGGGCTCCAACTCGGAGGCATGGCGGGTGGATTCAATGGCATGTTGCATGATTTCCGCAGCATTCCGGGTGACCAGCACTTTATTGAACTCCTGTTCAATGGCGACAAGGATGGGCAGGAGCGCCCCGGCCACGCCTTTGGCGTAATAGTAATAATTGTCGGCCTGGAACGTGCTGACTGTTGCACCGGTATCCTCATGATGTTTCACCAAATTTTCATCGCAACTGCCCAGGAGTTCTTCCAGAGCTTTCAGCAGGGGCACCAGATTGTCGGTGCGAGTATAAAACGAGGCCTCGCCGCTGATAAGTTGTTTTTTGTAGCGGTCTAAATTTTCAAGTGCTTCCCGGTACTGGTTTTCCGCCGAGGGGAACAAATACCGGTCCGCCCGGATCATGAATGCGTTCATGGAACGTTCCAGGTTTTTATTGATGGTCGCCGTGCTGCCGGTTCTGGAAATATTTTCCGTCAATCGGGTGGCGACCCTTCTGGTGGCTTCCAGAACGCCAAGCTGGTATTCGTTAACATTATCCGTAAATTCAATAATGTCATTCGGACGCCAGCCCCAGAGCCGGTTGTTTAATTCATATTGCATGGGAGCGATAAGGGCATCGACAAACGCAACACCGGGAGGACCGGCAAATTCCGATGAACCGCCAGCCGTTCCGTGCGGATCGGCAGCAGCGGTTTTATCCGGAGTCGCACCATGGGCTGCATCTTCAGTCCGGGATGGTTGAATCGGGAGGGAATCGGTGGCGTCATGGGGCGCTGCCTCGCTGCTTAAAGCATTTCCGGAATGCGCCGCATCCTGATCAGATTCGGATGAATGTATCATTTCAACCGGTTGACTATCCGCCGGCAGATTATCTGAAGGATGAATAAAATCTATCAGCTTCATGACGCCCCAGATCAGGGCGGCGGCAAGCACAATGGCGCCGATAATTCGAGCCCACACGAAAAAATGGAAGTCGGTGCCGTGGTTTCCTGGTTGACTATTATTCATTGCTTGTTCCATTGTGTCTCCTCCTATGATTATCCGGGTCAAGTTGCCGGGAATAATTCGTCAATATCTGTTTTTATGATTGTTTTCTGAGCTTGCGGGTATCCCCGATGCGGATCGTCAGGTTTTCGCCGTCGAAATATTCAAGCAGGGGGATTGTATACTTTCTTGAAGCGCCTGTCATCTCTTTAAATTGGGGCGCGTTGATTTCACCATTGGCTTTGAGGTGGTGGATCAGCCTTGATCTGATATCCATGACGGCGCCGCTATGGAAAAAGAGATCTTCCTTGACCTTAATCATCGTTCCCTCACCGATCAGCAGCATGAGGACGTTTTTCGCGTCTTTCGGGTCCAGGTTAAGGGTTTTTATCAGTTCAGAGAAATAGGGGGGTTGAAGGCCGCTATCGGCATAGGTCCGGGTGATTTTCTGTTTGATGTCGGACTGGTCCGCCTTGAGCGTGACCTTGTGGCCGGGCAGGCTGATGGCGTTGTCTAGTAGTGCCACGGCTCCGGCTTTCGTCATCATGTGGAGCATCTGGTTAAACAGCCGGTCGCTCAACTCGGGCGGGAACTTGGAATTGAGTTCGCCTTTGGACATCCCGGTTTTTAAAGGCTGATCCGTGTGGTAGGCCTTCAGGATTTTCGATATTTTTTGTTGAAAGGTTTCAAGTGTTTGCTGGTGAATATACCGTTTGTTTTCCTTATCCGTCTGAATGAGCTTTTGCTGGGACAACAAAGATTGCAGGGCTTTATCCAGTTGCTTGCCGGAAAGATTGGTCAGAACCGGCAGATCCGCATAGGAGAGCTCACCATACCCGGCATCCTGGGCATGGACGGAAATCAGCGTTTCATCATCTCCGGACGCCAGTTCCTGCAGATGGGCGGTGATTTCCGGTTTAAACCGTTTGTGTTTGTTCGGCACCGGGTTTAATATCCGGCCGCCGCCAAGGGTCCGCACCGGAGAGTAACTGCGGATGACAAAACGGTCATCCTTCACACAGGCGACCGGGGTATCCAGGCGAAGCTGGACAAACGCCGTTTCACCGGGTTTCAGCTCTTCCCGGTCCAGTAATATGATGTTGCAGGGCAGGGCGCTGGTCCCGGTATGCAACCGAACCCTGTCCCGGCTTTTAAGGGGCCGGATATTGCTTTTAAGCAATATAAATTCCGCATCCAGCATATAGGAGTTTTTTAACGAATCCAGCCGGGCGATGATATCTCCCCGGTTGACCACCGCCTTTTCAATTCCCTGAAAGTTGATGGCCGTGCGCATGCCGGCCTCCGCCGTCTCAACCTGCTGGTCATGCACCTGAAGGCCCCGGATTTTGGATTTTGTATCGCCGGGATAGATCATCACGGTTTCCCCCACGGATATCTTGCCGGAAATCAGGGTGCCGGTGATGACCGTGCCGAACCCTTTGATGGTAAAGACCCGGTCAACGGGAAGCCGGAACAGGCCGCCGTGTTTTTTTTCCGGTATTTTGGCGCAAAAGTCGTCCAGAGTGGTGATGAATTCCGGAATGCCCTGGCCGGTGACCGAAGACAGGGGAACGATGGGCGCGCCTTCTAAAAACGTGCCTTCCACAAACGCCCGCAGGTCTTCCTTGACCAGCTCCGCCCACTCCTGGTCCACCATGTCGATTTTCGTGAGCGCGATGAAACCGTATTCGATGCCTAAAAGCGTACAGATTTCAAGATGCTCTCGAGTTTGGGGCATGACACCCTCATCTGCGGCGATCACCATGGCCACCACATCGATCCCCGTGGCGCCGGCCACCATGTTTTTGACGAATTTTTCATGTCCCGGTACATCGACAATGCCGATATGGCTGCCGCTGGGAAGATCCAGGGCCGCAAACCCGAGTTCAATGGTGATGCCGCGCAGCTTTTCTTCCTTGAGCCGGTCCGTATCATAGCCGCTGATCGCTTTGATCAGGCTTGTTTTGCCGTGGTCGATGTGTCCTGCGGTACCGAGAATCAGTTGTTTCAAAGGGTTACGGTCCTTTGGGGGTTGTCTTGCGTTTTCTGTAATATTCCAGTCCATAGGCCAGGCCCACAAGAATAATGCCGAGACCTGCAACATAAACCGGTTCGGCGGAGGGCCGGAACATCCGGGTGATGATAAGGGCGAACACACCGCCGAAAATCGCCCGGATAATAAATATGGCTAATTCATTCACACGGGTGCTCCTTCCGGTTGCATGGATAAAAATTTTCAGCATACACCATGTAGTAAAAATGCCATTCCGGGTCAATAGCAAGTTTTGCACCGGTTGCGGAATCCGTAACGGTATTTGTATTAATTTAATGATGGTATGAAAAATGTCTTGATAAGATCAAAAACGTCTGTTAAATAATTCATCTTTCTTATGGTGGGTGTAGCTCAGTTGGCAGAGCACTTGGTTGTGGCCCAGGTGGTCGTGGGTTCAAGTCCCATCACTCACCCCATAAAAAAATCCCCTCTCAGCAATTATTTTGTTGCGAGGGGTTTCACATATGCGCCCGTAGCTCAGCTGGATAGAGCACCGGACTTCGAATCCGTAGGCCGGGGGTTCGAATCCCTCCGGGCGCGCCATAGAAATCAAGGGTTTTTACGCAATACAGCGAAAAGCCCTTTTTTTATTTTGTGCCAATCCTGTGCCAATTTTCTTAAACTTTTATCCCAAACATGAAAAAGGCCTTAATGATGCAGGATAAGAGAAGTTACCAAAAATCCTTTATAATGGATATGGACGGTGTTGTTTATACCGGATCCAAATTGATCCCCGGCGCAAAAGAATTCGTAGACAGGCTGGTGCGGGGAGATTATAAATTTTTATTTTTAACCAATAACTCCTATTATACCCGGCTGGAACTGAGGGATCGCTTACTGAAGATGGGAATAGAAGTCGATGATGATTGTTTCTATACCTCAGCCATGGCCACTGCAAGTTTTCTCAAGGTGCAACAGCCCAACAGTTGCTCCGCTTATGTAATTGGCGGAAAAGGCCTTCTGGCGGAACTTGAAAATGCGGATATTGAAATAACCTCTGAAAACCCCGATTACGTCATCATCGGTGAGACCGAGGAATATGATTACGCCAAAATCATCGAAGCAACCCTGTTGATCCAGGAAGGCGCAAAGTTTCTTGCCACCAATCCGGATTTAACCGGCCCCAGCCTGCGTGGTCCGGTGCCCGCATGCGGGGCGCTGGTTGCTCCCATTGAAAAAGTGACCGGTGTTTCCCCCTATTTTCTGGGAAAACCAAATCCGGTCATGATGTTTTTAGCGCGGAAAAAATTAGGGGTGCATTCGGCGAACTGTTTTATGATCGGCGACAGGATGGACACGGATATTATGGGTGGCCTGGAATCCGGGATGACCACCTGTCTGGTTTTATCCGGCGTAACGGACAGGGAAATCATGAATCGGTTCCCCTATCAGCCCGATTATGTATTTAATAATCTGGGAGAAATTGACCCGGATGCCATTTTGTCCAGAAGAGACAGAGTGGAGAATGATGTTCAAATGTAATACAGATGTATCAAAGGATTTTTCGCGCAATAAAAAAACATCATATCTGCAACATATCAGAAGCTTTTTTCGAAATGCCTATTGATCTATCTCATAAAAAAAATTCAATTATCTGGGGTAATGACTATCAGGCTATCCTAAATGTCGAAGGAACTCTTCCTGCCGTTATAACCTATTCCGATATTCAAGGTGGTTATGCGGGCGCTGGAAATATAGACATGGATCCTTTATTCAGAGACCCAGTTAATTAAAACAGGTAAACCCCCGGCTCTGCCGGGGGACTCCCAGAGTTTGACATTTACGGGAATATAGGGGAAGTCTCCCAATCTGAACCGCTCAAAGTTTAAGAAAAGGAGACTTCCCATGTACGACAGCCAAAGTTTAAGCCATACCATGTGGGAATGCAAGTATCACTTGATGTGGATTCCGAAATGCCGTAAGTAAGGTTATATATGGTGAACTCAGGAAATATTTGGGAGACATATTTCGAGCTGAAGTTTCCCGGTTTTCAGTGATGGCCCGCAAATCGGGGGCATGATTAAATTTTATATAAAAACAAGCGGTTAAATAAAATTTTTGAAAACTGTAACTATCTGATTTAATTTAAAATATTTGA
>JBAQUK010000129.1:0-10312 GCA_049297455.1 Desulfosalsimonadaceae bacterium
AAATTAAGAAACCAGATGCCGGATTGTTTTATAAACAATTTATTTTCAATTGGTTATATTCGATAAAAGAATGCTGACGGCTGCTGGCTACTGAAATGATAATCGTTAGTGTTGTTCAAAGTCCAAAACAATGAAGCATGTAATTTTTTATGGAGTGCGAGGGCTTGCCCTCGCAATTGGCGGCGGCAAGCCGCCGCACTCCATATATTTATCCTGCGGGGATACCGGAATTCAGCCCAGCGTTGCGGCGAAAAAAGCTACCGGATCATGGATTTGAGCCGGTCGGCCAGGCCGGAGCACCGCAATTGGGGGGTGTTGTTTTTGATGGCGATGGCCAGGGCTTTCTGGGAGCCGACGATCACCACATGCTTCTTCGCCCTTGTAATGGCGGTGTACAGCAGGTTTCGCTGTAGCATGATGTAGTGCTGGGTAATGAGCGGCAGAATGACCGCCGGGTATTCCGAGCCCTGGGATTTGTGAACCGATATGGCGTATCCCAGGGTGAGTTCTTCGGTTTCATCCATGGTATAATCCACTTCCCTGCCGTAATAGGCGACGCTCAGCCGGTCCCCGGCCTTATCAATAGAGGAGATAATGCCGATATCGCCGTTAAATACCTCTTTCTGATAGTTGTTTTTGAGATGCATGACCTTGTCACCGACCTTAAACCGGGTATCATTGTGGGAAACGCTTCCGATTTCGGCGTTCAACGCGTTTTGAATCGCCCGGTTCAGGTTGATGGTGCCCGCAAGGCCCTTGTGCATGGGGGTCAATACCTGAATATCTTCAATGGGGTGCAGGCCGAACATGTTCGGAAGTGTTTTGGCGCACAGGTCGACAACCGCTGCGACAACGGTTTCCGGCGTGAGCTGCTCCATAAAATAGAATTCCGTGTCCGCATCAACGCTCTCGTTCAGATCGTTTAATTGGGGGAATTCTCCCTGACGCACCCGATGTGCGTTAACGATGATGGGACTTTTTTGGGCTTGTCTGAAAATGGTGTTCAGGTAAAAAACCGGGAGTCTGCCGGAATCGATCATATCCCCCAGGATGGTTCCCGGTCCCACGGGCGGAAGCTGGTGTGCGTCGCCCACCATGATGATGGCAGCGCAGAGGGGAATTGCGCAAAGCAGATGATGCAGCAGCATCGTATCCACCATCGACACTTCGTCGACAATGACAATATCCGCGTCAATAGGATCGTCCTGATTTTTTCCAAAGAGTTGTTCTTCAAAATTGTATTCGAGCAGCTTATGGATGGTGTGGGCTTTATGACCCGTGACTTCCGCCAGCCGCCGGGCCGCCCGGCCGGTTGGGGCGGCCAGGCAAACCCGTCTGCCCAGGATGCGGTTCATTCGGGTGATGGACTTGATGAGCGTGGTTTTTCCGGTTCCGGGACCGCCGGTGATGATGCTGATCCGGCGCGTAAGGATAGTTTCAAGAACAACGCGCTGCTCTTCGGAAAGACAGAGGATGAGTTTTGATTCCACTTCAGCCAGGAGATTTTCCACCGGCATCGTGACCGGTTCCGCCGGGATGGACAGGAGGGCGTGGAGCCTTGCGGCAATGGATGTTTCCGCCTGATACAGAGGTTTCAGGTAAACGGCGTTCCCTTCCGGCTCGCTGCGCCGGGGGGTGACAACGATTTCTCCGGTTCGGCAAAGGGTTTCAAAGGCCTTTCGGATGGTATCCGCGTCGATATCAAGGATGTGGGTGACCCTGTCCAGCAAATCAACTTCCGGAATAAATGTGTGGCCTTCATTTAATGTCTCTCTCAGGAGGTTGATGACGCAAGACCGGGTCCGCTCTTCCATGTCCATTAGAATGCCGGAGTTCACGGCAATCCGGTCTGCGATGGCAAACCCGATGCCGGGAATGTCGTTTGCCAGGCAGTAAGGGGACCGTCGGATGATATCAACTGCCTCGCTGCCGTAAGCTTTGAATATTTTGCCCGCAAATGAGTGGTTGACGCCGTTTTCCCTAAGGAAATTCATGATGGATGTCATGGCGTGATGGGTTTGCCACTGGGCGTGAATGGCCGCTGCTTTTTGGGCCCCGATGCCGTTCACCAGGGATAGCCGCTCCGGCCCTTCGGCAATGACGGAAAAGGTGTCTTCGCCGAAA
Source organism: Desulfosalsimonadaceae bacterium (assembly GCA_049297455.1). Lineage (GTDB taxonomy): Bacteria > Desulfobacterota > Desulfobacteria > Desulfobacterales > Desulfosalsimonadaceae > SURF-3. Next base: position 2,125 of record JBAQUK010000129.1, read on the forward strand.
GCATCGATGATCCGTCCGGCGGTGGATGGGCCGATGCCTTTCAGAATGCCGGAAGTCAGATAGTCCCGGATGCCCTGGATGGTGGACGGCAGCAGGATTTCCGCAGTTTCGAATTTAAATTGCTGGCCATAGCGGGGATGGGTGGTCCAGTCTCCCGTGATTTTGATGGTTTCACCCACGCCGGCTTCTGGGAGACAGCCGGCGATGGTGACGGTGGTTTTGGGAGAACCGGTTTTCAGGCGGGCAATGGTAAAGTGATTTTGCGCATTATGAAAGGTGATATGGTCAAGAACCCCTTCAAGTGAAATCATCAACAGCCGTCACTCTCATTGTTAATCCGGGTTCGGGAGCCGGTCGGCAAAAAAGGCATCATCCGGGTTTTTATAAATCCCATGTAACGGGGTATACATTTTTAAACCCGTTTTCGAGCAGTTGCTGTTCCACCTGTTGGGCCTGTCTGAGTGAGGTGAAACGACCCACCCGGACCCGGTATAAGGTTCGGGCGTCTTTGGAAACCGGCGCAATCTGAACGTTCTGTACAACCGATTCAAGGGATGCCTTAACCCGTTCCGCGTTGGCTTTCTCCCCGAAAGAACCCGCCTGAACGGTAAAATCGCCGGTATAATACTGGTTTTCCTTTGCTTTCCCTTCCAATTGGTGAATGACGTCCTCATCCTTGCCCAGGGCTACGATTTCCACGGTTGCGGTTCCCTTGCGGGTCATATCAATTTCCTGAGCTGCGCTGTAGGATAAGTCGATAATCCGGTCACGGCAGTAAGGGCCCCGGTCATTGATCCGCACAATGGTGGTTTTGTTGTTCTCTTTATTTGTTACTGCCAGCATGGTGCCAAAGGGCAATGTTTTATGGGCCGCGGTCATGGCGTACATGCTGTATACTTCACAATTGGCGGTTTTTTCGCCGTGAAACGGATCACCATACCAGGACGCAACACCTTGCTGCCTGAACCCGTCCGCGCTGTCAAGGGGATGGTAAATCTGTCCATCCACTTCATAGGCAGTTTTATCCGTCACGGGCGTGGGGAATGGCTTTTTCGTTCCGCAGCCTGTGATCAGCGCTGCTGTCACAATGATAAAAAAAATAATTCTCATGGTAAACCCTTTCAGCTTACAATCTTCTCCTCTATTTATTCAGGGCGATTTTCAGCACATCCTTCATGTTGTCCACAAAATGAAATTTAATGGCGGTTTTGACGTTTTTGGGCACATCGATCAAGTCTTTTTCACATAATTTCGGCAGGATAATGGTTTTGATGCCTGACCGGTGGGCGGCCAGCACCTTTTCCTTGATCCCCCCCACGGGCAAGACCTGGCCCCGCAGGGTGATCTCGCCGGTCATGGCCAGATCCTTGTGGGTGGTGGCGCCGGTTAAAACCGAGGCAATGGCGGTCAGCATGGTCACGCCGGCGGACGGGCCGTCTTTGGGGGTGGCCCCGGCCGGCACATGAATATGGATGTCGTGTTTTTGAAAGAAATCATCCGACACGCCGATGGATTTGGCATTCGACCGGATGTAGCTTAAGGCCGCAGTGGCCGATTCTTTCATTACATCCCCAAGCTGGCCGGTTAAGGTTAGATTGCCCTTCCCCTGCATGGCCGTGGCTTCAATAAACAGAATATCCCCGCCGGATTCGGTCCATGCGAGTCCCATGACCACACCGGGGGTGGCCACCCGTTTTTTCATCTCATTGGTGATGCGCACCGGCCCCAGGTATTTGGTCAGGTTCTTGGTGGTGATGTTGAAGGACTCTTTTTCCTCTTTGGCGATACTGGCGGCAACCCCCCGGCAGACATTGCCGATTTCCCGTTCCAGATTTCTTAAGCCCGCCTCCAACGTATATCCGGTGATGATCTGCTGAATCGCACCTTTGGTAAAGGAAAGCTGATCTTTTTTCAGGCCATTGGCCTCCCGCTGCCTGGGGATCAGATAACGCGCGGCGATTTTCAGTTTTTCATCCAGGGTGTAACCGGCAAGGCGCAGGACTTCCATCCGGTCCCGGAGGGCCGGGGGGATGGTGTCCAGCATATTGGCGGTGGTGATGAACAGCACTTTGGAAAGATCAAACGGCACGTCCAGGTAGTGATCTTCAAAGGTGAAATTCTGTTCCGGGTCCAGCACTTCCAGCAGGGCGGAAGAGGGATCTCCGCGAAAATCAGAGCCCACCTTATCGATTTCATCCAGCATGAACACCGGGTTGTTGGTGCCGGCCCGACGGATGCCCTGAATGATGCGGCCGGGCAGGGCGCCCACATAGGTGCGGCGGTGGCCCCGTATTTCCGCTTCGTCCCGGATGCCGCCCAGGGCGATCCGGATAAAGTTCCGTCCCAGTGCGGTGGCAATGGAATGCCCCAAAGAGGTTTTCCCGACGCCCGGCGGACCCACCAGGCACAGGATCGGCCCTTTGATGTTCGGGTTGAGTTTCCGGACCGCCAGGTATTCGAGAATGCGCTTTTTGGCTTTATCCAGCCCGTAATGATCGGCGTCCAGCATTTTTTGCGCCTTGTTCAGATCCAGGTTATCCGTTGATCCCTCGTTCCAGGGGAGCTGGGTGATCCAGTCCAGGTAGGTGAGGGCCACCGAATATTCGGCGGACGACGGATGCATGCGGGACAATCGGTTCAATTCCCGTTCCGCTTCTTTGGCCGCGACCTCAGGCAGATTTTTTTCCGTTATTTTTTTCCGGTATTCATCCAGCTCCACCCGGCTGTCGTCCGTATCCCCCAGTTCTGCCTGGATGGCTTTAAGCTGCTGGCGCAGGTAATATTCCCGCTGCTGTTTGTCCATGCCGCCCTTGACCTGATCCTGGATTTTGTGGCCCATTTCCAGGATTTCAAGCTGATAGTTGACCATGCGGGTGACTTTGTTCAGGCGCTCCTTTACATCCAGGGTTTCGAGTATTTCCTGTTTTTCCTGGGTGGTGGAATTGATGGTGGATGTGATCATGTCCGCCAGCGTGTCCGGCTCATCGATGGATTTGGCCATGGCCGCGATTTCCGGCGGCAGGCCGGTGGACAGTTCCACGATGCGCTGATACTGATTGATCAGGTTTGCCATCAACGCCTCGATTTCCTTATCTTTTTTCCACGGGATGTCCAGGTTTTCGATGCGGGCCCTCAGGTAAGAGCCATCGGCAGTGTATTCGGTGACTTTAAACCGTCCCAGCCCCTGGAGGAGGAGCTGTGCTTTATCTTCATCCACTTTCGCCATTTTCAGGATAACGGCGCTCGATCCCATACTGTAAAGATCATCGGGCCCATACTGGCTCTTGGGTTCATTGCTTTTTGAGGTAATGGTGCCGATCAGCCGGTTTTTTGACATGGCTTCGTCGATCAGTTGGATGGACTCCTTTTGCAGCACAATCAGCGGCAGCACCATTTTGGGAAACATCACCACATCGAACATCGGAAGAATCGGCAGATTATCCGGTATTTTTTCATTTATTTTGTCGCTGGCGTCAGATTTAGACGATTTCTTTTGTCTCATGGATAGCCTCCGGAGCCTTTATCTGAAAATTGAATGGTCACGTTTTACTGAATTTTTAATCAACAATAAAGATCGTTACAGTCGATTGAAGCGCATCGGGCCGGCGCTGGATGTGAAAGATGGCCGCCGGTTCATGTTGGTTCGGGCGTATGCCGGGACCGGATTATTCTTCGGAAATAGTCACCCGATAGGTGGTTTCAAGGGCCGCTGTTTTTTTAAGATGGATCTGGAGCAGGCCTTTTTTATAACTGGCCGTGACGTTTTCCGTGTCAATGGGCACATTCAGCCTCAGGATTCTTTCAAACGATCCATATTGGATTTCAGCCAGCCGGTACCTGCCGTTTTCCGTTACCGGCAAGGGTTCCCGTTTGCCGGCGATGCGGATGGCCCGGCTGTTGATCTCCAGCTCCAGATCTTCCTTGTCCACACCCGCGATTTCAGCGGTGATCAGAATGGAATCCGGTGTTTCATAAATGTCGAGCTGGGGTTTCCACGAGTTCTTTGCAAAAGAGAACATGGGATTCATGGTCTGAAACATTTCCGCAATGGTCTTTTCGAACTTGGATCCCACCCCGTCAAAATCATTGGCAAAGCGAATTTTGATAAATTCCATGCGTGGCTCCTGCTTATTTATAATTAGGTTATATCTTTGCTGGTTTTTGCAGTTGAATCTCTTTTTTCATGGCCAAAATGAGGGTCATGGGCCTATCGATTCTTTATTTAAGTGGAAAAATAACACCGAATCACTGGTTTGTAAAGTAAAGTTCCGGATGGCGGTTTTCAAGAAATAGCCCGCTCAGTGTGGGCGGAAAATTATCCGCCCATTACCGGGGCATAATTTGGGGCATAATTTATTTCCCGTTTTGGCACATCAGTTGATGTCGGAAAACAGGAAAAACAAAAAACCCTGACCATACAAAGTATGGTCAGGGTTCCAAAAATTCGGGTTTGCATAAACCCTTTGATTTTAAATGGTAGGCGGTATTGGATTTGAACCAACGACTTCTACCGTGTGAATCTGATTGAATTTATTGTCAATATCTATCAAAAATAAACAAGATGCAATAAAATCAAATACTATTATTGATCATATTGTTTCTTGTTTTTTGGAATTTTCTGCATTTTTTTAATGTGATGGTAGCAATTTGGTAGCAGTTTTTAAATTAGCGCACGGCGGGCCGCCTCCTATTCCCCGGCAGGGGCGGCCAGTCCGCTTGAAAAATGTATCACACTGAAACGCCTTGTCACGCGCCCGCCAAATTCCCGGTCATGCCGCCTTTTCTTTGATGCCGATATTTAAGGACAGCCCTAGAGTATCCAATAATTTATTCAGGCTTGAAAGATTCGGATTTCCATTTTCAGAAAGCATCCGGTACATGGTTTCCCGGTTAAGATTCGATTCCCGGGCAGCCCGTGTCATGCCTTTGGCTTTCGCCACGTCCCTAAGCGCCAACATGAACATTTCCTGAGATCCTTCCCTTAATGCCTCGTTCAGATATTCAGAGGCATATTCAGGGTTCTGCAACCGTTTCAACAGTCCTTTTTCATAATTCACGGTAGCCATTTTACACCCCCTCTTGATATTCATTCCACAGGGCCACGGCTTTTTTGATGTCCTTTTTCTGGCTCCCTTTATCGCCGCCGCACAGCAAAAGAATGACGGTATTTCCTTCCAGGCCGTAATATACCCGGTATCCCGGCCCAAAATGAATTCTCAACTCATATACGCCCTGGCCAACGCCTTTTGTATCGCCAAAATTGCCGAGACGAAGGCGGCTGATCCGGATATCAATTTTCACCTGGGCTTTGATATCTTTCAGGCCGTCAAACCATTCACTGAAATGATTTTTCCCATCCCCGGCAACATATTCCTGTATGATTCTGGGCGCTGTTTCCATGGTTTCATAATGTAGCCTATAAGCGACGGAGTGTCAATCTTGTTTTTATCGCTACAGGACCGTTTCAAATTTTTCCAGGCCAATCCTTTTCAAAAACATTTTACGGTTAAAAAAACAATTTCCCTGAATTTTCCGATTTTGGGCGATTTGAAGCGATTTAACGGAATTTGTTTCCTAAGAATAGCCTTTAAAATGCTTCGTTTTTCGTCGATTTTCTTTGATTTTTGGTTTTCATATGACCCCAAAAAAATATTTGCTTTGATATATTTCCGTACCCTATCACCCTTTCTATATTAACTATCTGAAAATTGGGAAAAAAGAGGGTGATAGCATAGGGTGACTTGTGGGTGATAGGTGGGTGATAGCCTATTTTGGGAATCACCCTGGGGTGATAGCCTCCGGCGATTCCCGGAACAAATCACCCTGGGCGGGTTGTATTATAACTATTTGATTTTAATTGTAAAAAAATCAACAGGGTGATAGCCTGGGTGATTGAAAAAAGGGGGCTATCACCCTCTTTTTCGGCCATAATCAATAAGTTATCAAGATAGGGTGATAGCCTCCAATATATCGCCCCCATATTTTTTTTAAAAAAATCCCTGTTTGAGGATCATTTTTGGCGATTTTTGAGCCGCAAGATTTTTTGAGGATCATCCATGATCCACAAAGCCCGCCGGATGATATCACGGGGGGAAGCAAACCGGACCCGAAATGGCCGGGGCAGCCTATCATCCCCGGGCCCCATGCGGGAAAACGGAACCCGGCCACGGCCCGGCTATCCCCCGGCGGCGTCAACGCCACGGCCTTTGTTGGCGCATTGGGGCAGGGAATTGCGCCAAAGCGACTTTTATGATAATTTTTAAACTGTTATCTCTTCAAGAGATGCAAAATTCACCTGTCATTTCACGGGGGAAGCATGGCATGATGGAAAGGAATTACGGAGAAACGGGCAATAAGAGCATTGAGCTTGCAAAAGAAGCGATCCGGGCGGCGGGGTTTCAGGTCAAGGGGAGTTACAAGCCCGGCGAAGTCTGCAAAATACTTGGGATCAGCGATCGGACCTTTTCCAGAATGACAAACAGTTATGAACCGGACCCGGAAACAGGCGGGCCGGTGAATCCTGGAACTCTGGACAGCTTCCGGACCCTGGGTCAAAAGCGGGTTCTTTTCAATGAGCTGGTGTCCTATCTGGCCCGGAATAACACCTATGAGACCCTTTATTCCTGATTTAATTGGGATTTAACGCCTGTTGAAGGCAAAAAAAAGGCCGGGCAGGCCACTGCCCGGCCCGCCGGAATGTGTCTGGCAGGGTGGCCCCCCCCCACGCCGGCGGCCTTACGGCTGATTATTTTTTACTGCAATCAATAAGCACAATCAACCCCTGATTTTCATTAATGAATTACGCGGAAAACCAACTTTCCAATCTTTTGAAAAGCATCGGCCTACAGGTCCGGAAAAGCTACAATATCGCTGAGGTTTGCAGCATTCTTGGAATCAGCCGACGAACATTCCACAGGTTGATAGCCAAGGCCGATCAGGACGGAACCCAAGGGCTTGAAAGCGTTATCCGGAACAATGAAAGGCGGGTGTCTTTTTCTGAACTGGCGGCATACATGGAGCGGAATAACACGTTTCTTGCCCGGCATTTGCGGTAATGTCGCTTTTGGTGGGGGATAAAGCAGGCAGGGGGTTATTTTTTCGGTGAAATCAGAACAATTTCGCCATTTTTATTAAGTGTTTTCAGTTCTTTGATTTTCTTTATCCGCGCCTTTAACCCTTCAATATACTCTTCTGTTTTTTCAACTTCTTGTATTATTTGTCCATTCCGATAATGTCCGGGATCTAAGATAAAATCGTCTACGGCTGCTATATAAAGTTCTTGGGCATCGAAAAACTCATTCATGTTTTGGATGGTTTTAGACAACAGCCTTAAATTATTAAATAAATTATTATATTTAAATTCCGTCATATCTTCAATTGATATGTCGAGATGTTCCTCAAGCGTGATATTGCTTTGTCGCTTGATTTTCAGTTCACCATGACCATTCACCAGCCAGTCTTTATCAATTCCCCATGTGACGCAGATTAGATTGATTAACTGTTCTGATGGTAGCGCAGTCCCGTTCTCAAGTTTTGATATGTGGCCCCTGCTAATGCCTAAAGCCCGAGAAAAAACCAATTGGGAAAACTTCAACGTTTTTCTTAATTTTTTTATTCGATCTGACAGTTGCAATGTTCTCCCTCCTTACAATTTTTCCGCCATAAATAATCTTTATGAACATTTTTTTATTGATAGTGCTTAATATATGCGTATCATGATCATAAATGGGTCACGATACGCATTTTATGTAATATAAAGTAAAGGAGGAAGCAATGATTAAAAACGTAGCAGTAAGAAAAGCTCTTTTGGAAAAAGGTCTCCAGATTCAGGAAGTCGCAAAACAGCTTGGATACACAAGGGGACATGTCAGTGGTGTTCTTAATGACCGCTTTGACTCCCCCAAAGTAAAAACCGGAATCGCTTTGCTGCTGGGTAAAGACTTTGACTCCCTTTGGCCTGTAAATACCGAAGATCAAAAACAAAATGCCATTTAAATAAAATGGGGAACGTATGACAAATACAAGCCTTGTTGAGATCGAAGGCCACAACATTGAACGCCTTGTGTTGATTTCCAAAAAAAAATGTAACTGATTTTTCTGATTATTTTGACTGTGACAGTTATTTTCCGGATTATTTAAACTGGATTCGCTGCGCTCAATCATTTTACTGGGTTTTTTAAGGCATAGG
>JBAQUK010000130.1:0-23394 GCA_049297455.1 Desulfosalsimonadaceae bacterium
CCGAATATTTCAAATTAAATCAGATAGTTATAAGTTTCGAAAATTTTATTTAACTGACTGTTTTTATTAAAAATTTGACCATGTCCGCAATTTGCGGGCCATCGCTGAAAACCGGGAAACTTCAGGTGAAAATATATTTGAGAAATACATATCATGCCATTGATGCCCTCGGAGGCGTAGATTCGCTTCTTGACCAGGCTCTTACACAAACCATAGATGGCCCCGGCGCACCCATATTTTTGGATGTATTCAAATTTATGATGAAAACTGACGAAATGTACTATGCGTATGTTTCAAATGACTGGCGAGAGGTAATTAGAATAGGAGCGAAATACGCAACGGATGCTGCTATTGCCAAGTCGCTTTCCTGGCTTCTCCCGCAACTGGCGAGTCTTGTGAGTCTTGCCAAACTTTGCGCCCTGCCGGAAATACTGACTCTTAATGCAATCATAGATAGCGCGGATACATTAGCAATTAACAATCAGATTAAACTTTATAATTATGCCAGACAGTTAGGTTATAGTCATGAACGAATAATGAGCGGAGCGAGTAATGATGATATTTATTTTGAGCATGGGTGGATTTGGGCGATTGTTGCTTTGGGCGATATAACACATCCAGGGGCCACCGGCTTGATACCCCTCAAATTGACTCCTGCGCAAGTCTATGGCTTTGCGGGAAAAAATTATGAGATTAACAATGAAAGTCAAGATTACGTAAGAAATAAGGCTGCCATCGGTGCGGCGTTTGTAAAATTGATACAACCCAACATCACTTACACGCCTTCGGAGCCCACGGCCCCTGCCGATATTGAATTTTCCGTATCCGGCAGCCAGGTGGCTGGGATGAACATCATTTCCTATGATTGGAATTTTGGAGACACGCAAACCGGCACAGGTTCTCCCGTAATTCATTATTATAAAAAACCAGGCATTTATCCCGTCAGCCTGGTCATGACGGATAATGCAGGAAAAACCCATCCATATAATACCACTGTTGTGGTGAAACCGCCGCAAATTAATGTTTCACATCCGGACGGATACAGTTCTCTCACGCGTAAATTTTCGACCCCCGACTCATCCAGGTACAAACATTATAACTGGGATTTTGGGGATAACACATCCCAAAGCAACGACAGGGAAAGCTTTAATACCTACCCGCCGGAATCTCGGTATTACACAGTGACACTCACCGTAACGCTTCAAGACGATACCCCCATCCAGGCCCAAACCGGCATTTTTGTCGGGCCAGGGACAAGGTATATCCAGGGCCATACGATTTACGGGGAAGAAACCTGGTACAGCGGCGGGACGTATGAGGTGCAGGGTACTATCACTGTTGCGCAAGGGGGGCGGTTGACGATTGAGCCGGAGACAACGGTGAAGTTCAATTGCCCAAACTGTTCCTACATTAAAGTCAACGGCACGCTGACTGCGACGAATGCATCCTTCGACTGGGTAGGAGGTCAGTACGAACGGTATGCACTTCACTTTGATGGAGCGGGTGCAAGCAACAGCCGTCTTGATGGCTGCGTTTTGGACAATGCCAGCGCTTATTATGATTTTGGAATTATCCGCATATGCAATTCATCACCGACCATCACCGGCTGCACCATCAAAGGCAGTGCCGCCTGGAATGGGATTAATATAGAAAGCGGATCGCCGGTCATTATCAACAACATCATCAGCGGGATGACAAATTATGGACTATCAATAGGCAGCGCTTCTTTTGCCACTGTCATCGGCAATACATTCAGGGGCAATCAATATGGCATTGGTGTCAACTATGGGGCAGCAAATCCTGTGATCACCGGCAACACCTATTCCGGAAACACAGCGGCGGATTTATATGCAAACGGAACCATCAACACAGCGGTCACCTGGGGAGACGAATGGGGGGATAATGTATTTCAAATAGAGTATTTGTGGATAGCCAATGGCGCAAGCCTGACAATACGTCCCGGCAAAATAGTAAAGTGTACTTCAAATGATATTTTCAGCGTCTCCGGCACCCTGACCGCCAAAGATGTGAAGTTCACCTGGGCGGACGGGGAGCACCAGTGGAGAGGCATATACTTTGAAGGAGCGGGCGCAAACAACAGTCGTCTTGAGAACTGTGTGATAGAACATGCTGATGGATTTCTGGTAAGTTGGTATTTGAATGGCGTTATAACCATACGCAATTCATCACCAACGATCACCGGCTGCACCATCAAAAACTGTGTCTCCAATTACGGAATATGGATAGAATACAGTTCGCCGGTCATAACCAGTAATACCATCAGCGGGATGACGCAGCACGGATTATATATACTCAACAATTCTTCCCCCACCGTCACCGGCAACACCATTTCGGACAATCAACGCGGCATTAACATATCATCAGACTGCTTCGGCACCTACCAAAACAACAAATTTTCAGGCAACACCGAATACGCCATTTCTTATTCCGGAACGCCCGTCATCGACGCCACCCATTGCGATTGGGGCGACCCATCCGGCCCGCTGGATTCCTCCGACGACCGGGCCACCGGCGGATGGTACAACCCGGGCGGTCTTGGAAACAAGGTAAGCGACCATGTCAATTATACGCCCTGGGGTATCGCTGTCCCCGTCCCCGGCGATATCAACCATGACGGAGTTGTAACTCTGGCGGATGCGGTGCTGGCCCTTCAGATCATCACCGGAATTGCCCCGGCCCAGCCGGTTTTCCAGGATGCGGACGTGAATAATGACAACCGGATCGGGATGGAAGAAGTGGTTTATATTTTTCAGAAGGTTGCGGGGAAGCGATAAAATGGATTTTACGGGATTGGAAACCCGGTCATTTGTCGGGAAAGAATCCCGACCTACAAAAAATACATCAATTTGATTGGTAGGCCGGGTTTCTTACCCGGCGATTGCTCCATTCATAAATTCATTTTCAGGGATCAATGCGGAGTAATGAAGCAAAGGGGAGACAAATGAATATCAAAGACCTTGAAATTGTGAACAGATTGAAAACCCGGTTGCAGGAGAGGGTAAAGCTGCATCAGGTAATTATGTTCGGTTCCAGGGCAAGAGGAGATGCTGAATCCGATTCTGACATGGATGTTTTGGTCGTTCTCAATGAACCGGTTTCTCGCCAATCCAAAAAAATTGTGTCCGACAATGCCTGGGAGATTGGGTTTGACGCCGGTATCTTGGTAATGCCCATCGTCGTGTCTCGCGATAGTTGGGAAAATGGTCCCGACCGAGTTTCCCTTCTGGCAAGAGCGGTCCGGGAGGAAGGAATGCGGATATGAAGGACAACGATAAGCAGATATTGATAAATTATCGCATTCAACAAGCCAGGGCGGCTCTGGAAGAAGCCGATGTGTTGTTTTCCTTGAGTAAAACAACATTCGGCGCGGTGAATCGTGCCTATTATGCCATGTTTTATTCCGTTCTGGCAATTCTTCAGCATATCGACAAGGTGCCGCGAAAACATTCAGGCGCTATTGCTTTATTTGACTCAGAGTTTGTGAAAAAAGGAATTTTTCCCAAAGAACTTTCCAGGAATCTTCACAATGCCTTTGAATCACGTCAAACGTCTGATTATCTGGCGGCAACGCCGATCTGCCGGGAGGATGCCGAAGAAATAATTCAAAATGCGATAGCTTTCTTAAAAACCATAGAAAAATATTTGCAAGATGCATGCCTTGAGTAGGGAGACAGCAGCCTTTACAGAAACAATCACTGCCAACAGGCATTTTTCCAAATTAATTTTCGCATAGAATTATTTCATGGGGTAAGGATAAAGGAATTAAATGGAATCATATGGAACGTTTCACACCCCGCAAATCAAGATCTGCGGGCTGACCAAACCCGAAGATGCGGCAAAATGCATTGCGCTTGGCGCGGATGCCATCGGCCTGGTGTTTTTCAAAAAAAGCTCCCGGTATCTGACCGTCAGCAAGGCCCAGGCCATTATCCGGGGGCTTCCTAAAGAGGCAACGGCTGTCGGCGTGTTCGTCAACGAACCATTAAACGCCATCATGGATATCGTTTACTCATGTCATATCAACACCGTCCAACTCCACGGTAACGAGCCGCCGAAGTTCGTAAAGGATCTCATTGGACAGGGACTTCGGGTGATCAAGGCTTTGTATATGGAAGGCGAGCCGTCGGTCAAAAAAATGGCCACTTATGATGCTTCCGCATTCCTGGTGGAATGCGCCGAAGGCATCCTTCCCGGCGGCAATGCCATGGAATGGAACTGGCAGGATGCCGCGCCTTTCGGCGAAACCCATCCCTTGATGCTGGCGGGCGGCTTAAACGCCGACAACGTGGCTGACGCCATCCGTCAATCCATGCCGGATGCTGTGGATGTGAGTTCCGGCGTGGAATCCGCGCCCGGCAAAAAAGACATGCACAAGGTTCAGATGTTCATCAAAGCCGTGCAGACATGTAAAACCAAACGGGATTTAAGGAGAATTTTTTCATGAAACCAGATCACGCATACCAGCCCGAATTGTATCCGGACGCCAACGGACATTTCGGCCCCTACGGCGGCAGATACGTGGCGGAAACCCTGATGCCGGCACTTATTGAGCTGGAGGAAGCTTACAGACGTTTTTTTCCGGACCCGGCGTTTCAGAAGGAACTGGACCATTTGCTCAAAAATTACACGGGCCGACCCACGCCCCTTTTTTTCGCTGAACGCCTGACAAAAGCTCTTGGGGGCGCGTCCATTTATTTGAAGCGGGAAGACCTCACCCACACCGGAGCCCATAAAATCAACAACACCCTCGGCCAAGCTTTGCTGGCCCGCTTTATGGGCAAAAAGAAAGTCATCGCCGAGACCGGGGCCGGTCAGCACGGGGTGGCCACCGCCACCGCCGCGGCCCTGTTCGGCATGGAATGTAAGGTGTTCATGGGGGTTGAAGACATCCGCCGCCAGGCCCCCAACGTCAAGCGTATGGAACTCCTGGGCGCCCAGGTGGTTCCGGTGGACTCCGGCACCGGCACTTTAAAGGACGCCATGAATGAAGCCCTGCGCTTTTGGGTGTCCGCGGTCCGCGACACGTTTTACGTGATCGGGTCCGTGGCCGGGCCCCACCCTTACCCGGTGATGGTGCGGGAATTCCAGAAAATTATCGGCCAGGAAGCCCGGAGCCAGATTCTGGAAATGGCCGGACGCCTGCCCGATCTCCTGATTGCCTGCGTGGGCGGGGGCAGCAACGCCATGGGCCTGTTTTATCCGTTTATTGAAGACGATGTACAGATTATCGGGGTGGAAGCCGCAGGCAAAGGCATAGAAACCGGCAAACATGCGGCCACCTTGAACGCCGGCTCCATCGGCGTGCTTCACGGTTCCAAATCCTATGTGCTTCAGGACGCGGACGGCCAGATTCAGGAAGCCCATTCCATATCCGCAGGTCTGGACTATCCTGGTGTGGGCCCGGAGCATGCCCTCTTCAAGGATTTGAAACGGGTGGGGTATGTGGCGGTGACCGATATGCAGGCGCTCGAAGCCTTTTCCACCCTGTGCCGCATGGAAGGAATTATCCCGGCCCTGGAAAGTTCCCATGCCCTGGCGGCAGCCATGTTTGAGGCGAAAAATAGGCCACAGGACCAGCTCATCATCGTGAATCTTTCCGGCAGGGGCGACAAAGATCTGGGCATTGTCGGCCCGCTGCTATAGTCTGAATAAGGAGTTCATATATGAAACGCTTAGAGAACACATTTAACAGATTACGCGGCAAAAAGGAATCGGCCCTGGTGGGATTTGTCACCGCCGGTGATCCGGATATCGACACGTCCCTTAAAATCATTGCCGCCATGTGCGAGAACGGGCTGGACATCCTGGAAATCGGGGTGCCGTTTTCAGACCCCAGCGCCGACGGCCCGGTGATCCAGCGTTCCTCGTCTCGGGCATTAAAACATCATGTCTCCCTGGCCACCGTCATGGCCATGGTCGAGCGCACCCGGCGAATCACCGATATCCCCATCATTATTTTCAGCTATTACAACCCCATCCTGGCTTACGGCGTTGACCGGTTTCAGCCGGACGCCATTGCCGCCGGGGCCGACGGGGTGCTGGTGGTGGACCTGCCCATGGAAGAATCCGATGAGTTGACCTCAACATGGAAAAATCCGGATTTTTGTTTCATCAATCTGGTGGCACCCACCACCCCGAAAACCCGCATGGCGAAAATTGCGACCAAATCCTCCGGATTTTTATACCTGGTTTCCAAAACCGGGGTCACGGGCAGCGACGGACTGGATACTTCGGAAATCGCCGGACAGATGGAAATTCTACGTTCCGTCACCACCCTCCCCGTTTGCGTGGGATTCGGCATATCCACAGCGGAAGATGTGGCGACCGTGGCGGCCATGGCCGATGGTGTCGTCATCGGCAGCGCCTTTGAACGGCTGATGGAAGAAAATATCGAAAATCCGGATCTGGTTTCGATAATGGGAGAACAGACGGCGAGGTATAAGACAGCGACAAAAAAATGATGAATGATGAATGATGAGTGATGAATGATGAATTGAAGAATTTCTGGGACGGAATTCCGCGAGCCGAACAAGGCAATCTCAAGATATAAGGAGACAGGTGATGCGCCCCCAATCAGTTTTTCTGGTCATTTGTGTATTAATTTCGGGTTTTTTGATCCAGGATACGGGCATTGCCAAAGACCGGTCTCCGGATCCCGGTCAGTCTTTCACCATTCCGACCCGGCAAATCATGGAGGATGCGGCCGGCAAAAAAGAACCGTTTCCCAAATACACGACCCAGCTCATCAATCTGGCGAACCAGAACTCACAAGCCACCCGGCCCCGCAATGTGGGCCAGATGTCCGAATTAATTCAGACATTTCCGGGAGAATCTTATGAGGAGTGGGTACGGTGGTATGTCGCGCAGCATCCGGACGCCATTGACCGGGCCACTGATAAAACTTACGCCATGATTGAGAAAATGCGTCAGGCAATGGCGGAAATCGACAAAGCCATGATCCGGCGATGGGTGGAGGAACTGGTGCTCGCCAAAACCTATGCGGGGTTGAAATTTCAGGAAAGCATTTTAAAGGATATCGCCGGGAAAAAAGGCACCACCTGGCGGCTGGCGCGTCCTGAAGAGGAATCCAAAGGCATTGACGGATACATCGGCGACCACCCGGTGTCGATCAAGCCCACCACCTATAAAATCATGAAGGCCCTGCCGGAAGTCCTCGAAGCGGAAATTATTTATTACGAAAAAGTGCAAGGCGGGATCAGGGTGTATTATCCATGACCGCACGGGCCGGAAAAACAATCACAGGCTCTTAGGCCGCCTTCCGATTAATCGATCCATGGAGGAAAGATATCATTATGCCCATCAAAATCAAAAGCCGCGTCAAGGAAGCCATGGCGCAAAAAGGATTTGGCGTTAAGGAAGTAAGCGACGCGACCGGCCTTCCCCATGTCGTGATTTTAAATGCCTGCTCGGAAAAAATCGAATTCTGCGGCCTGAATATGCTAAGCAAAATTGCCGACGCCCTAAATGTGGGCATCAAGGACTTGTTCGAGGAAGTGCTCCCGGTTAAAAAGTCCGCGCCCACACGAAAGGCCTCCATGAGCTGCGAGACCAGCATCTCCTCCGTTACCGAACAATTGCTGACCACCATTACGAAATTATCCACCACCGACAAAGACCGGTTGCTCGGAAAACTGAACGAACTCAAAAAAACACCGGGGAAAATTCTGGATACGACCAATGCCACCAAGGAACTGATCCAAATAATCATGGGCATGTCGCTGGATGAGCGCTGTCATCTTCTCGGGGATTTTATGTCCTGGGGAGGACAGACCAAACGGAAATACAGCCGGAAAGAGTTTTTCAGACCGGTTCCGTTCACCTTAAAAGGCCGGCTGTATCACGGAAACACCAAAAACATCAGTATGGGCGGGGTGTTCATTGAATTCAAAGACGCCCGGGCGCAGTTTTCAGTGGGCGACGCCATTAAAATGAATATAGAACATCCCGAAACCTTTCAACATTCCAACGTGAACGGCAAAGTCGTCCGGGTTGGGGCCAACGGTATCGGCGTAAAGTTTGACGAGCCGTTGTAGGCAATTCGAATGGCGGTCTCTTCATAGGGAACACTGAAAAATTAATATACCTGAATAATAGCGGCCAAAAAATTATTCCCGCAGAGACGCAAAGGCGCAGAGGATAATGCCACCAAAGGATACTCCTCTCTGCGTCCCGGCGTCTCTGCGGGAGAAATATAAAAAAGAATGCACCCGTACAGGTATCTTTGTTCTTCGGAAAGCCCTTACGCCTTGCAGGCCTGATAACAAGGCGGAAAACGGCGAAAAAGCGCAGCATACAGCAAGTTTTTTATGTGAGCATTTTGAGCCGTTTGACAACGTAGTTAGCGGGCCTAAGACGGGGTTTTAAAACAGGCGCTAATACATGCCCTCAATTTCCCGCATATACTTTTCATGAACGATCCGGCGTTTCAGCTTCATGGTGGGGGTCAGCTCCTCGCCTTCGATTGATAATTCCTGGGGCAGAATGACGAATTTTTTAATGGTCTGCACCCTGGCCAGCATGCCGTTCACGGCGTCGACCTTGCCCTGAAGGTAGGCTCGGAATTTTTCGCATTTTGCGGCATCCATCGCAGTTTTGGCCGGACTCCCGGCAATACCCGCTTCCGATTCCACCTTTTCCGGATCCAGGGTAAACAGGGCAGTCAGATAGGGCCGCCGGTCCCCGATCACCACCGCCTGGCTGATCACCGGAATGGCTTTGAGCTTGCCCTCAATAAGCTGGGGCGGAATGTTTTCCCCGCCCGCCGTAATGATCAGCTCTTTTTTCCGGTCCGTGATTTTCAGGAACCCCCGGTGATCGATTTTGCCCACATCCCCTGAATGGAGCCATCCCTCTGCGTCAATGGTTTCCTGGGTGGCCGCTTCATTTTTAAAATAGCCTTTAAATACATGGCGGCCCCGCATGAGCACTTCCCCATCTTCGGCAATGGACAGTTCGGAGCCCAACAGCGCAGGCCCCGCCCACCCGGTTTCATATTGAAACGGTTCCGGCAGGGATACGGTGCCCGGACCCGTGCATTCGCTCATGCCGTACACTTCGGTCAGGGGAATCCCTAAACTTAAGAAGAATTCCAAGGTGTCCATGGAAATGGGCGCAGCAGTGGAAACAAAAATCCGGCACCGGTCCAGCCCGAGTTTTTCCCGGACCTTGGAAAATACCAGTTTGTTGGCCAACCCATAGAAGAACGGCATGGCTTTCCCCTGCTGATGGGCATATCCGCCGGCCAGTCCCTGTTTCCGGGCCCAGGCCGCAATTTTTTTCTTAAGGGGCGGATTGGCAGCTCCGGCAGTCATCATTTTCGCCTGAATTTTTTCCCACACCCTGGGTACGCCCACAAAAAACGTGGGCCGGATTTCCGCCAGATTCTCGCCGAGCTTATCCAGGGATTCCGCAAACCAGACTGTCGCGCCCATGGTGTAGGGGCAATGCAGGCTGACCACCTGTTCGGCGATATGGCTCAAAGGGAGATAGCTGACGATCTGCTCATCCTCCCCCACGGAGAGCGTCTGAATCAGTTGTTTGGCCACCCATACGATGTTGTCATGGGAGATCATGACCCCCTTGGGATTGCCGGTGGTTCCTGACGTATAAATCAGCGTACAGCAATCATCCGGTTTCTGGGCCTTGATTCTTTTATTAAGGTCGTCCTCGGAGACTTTTTGGGCCAGTTTCTTCAAATCCGTCCAGGCATAGACATTTTTATCCGAATCGGAACCATTCATCAGCACAATGGCTTTCAGATCCGGCAGTTGATCCCTCACTTGCTTGAATTTCGCCAGTTGGTCCGCGTTTTCCACCACTGCGATATTGGCTTCACTGTGCTGGGCCACATACCGACACTGCTCCGGTGAATTGGTTGTGTAAATGCCGCCCGGCACGGCCCCGGCAAATATACCCGCCAGA
This sequence comes from Desulfosalsimonadaceae bacterium, assembly GCA_049297455.1. Taxonomy (GTDB): domain Bacteria; phylum Desulfobacterota; class Desulfobacteria; order Desulfobacterales; family Desulfosalsimonadaceae; genus SURF-3. Next base: position 9,964 of record JBAQUK010000130.1, read on the forward strand.
TTGCTGATAAACCACTGGGGGCAATTGTTGCCCAAAATGCTGACGGCTTTGCCCGGTTCCAGCCCCAGGGCCATAAACGCACGCGCCGTGGTTCTCACCTGGTCGTAATATTCGCCCCAGGTGGTTTCCTTCCATTCGCCGTTAATTTTCGTCTTTAATGCGACCTTGTCCTTGAATTGCTTCGCTGTGCCCGCCATGGCCTCCATAATCGTTGTCTTCATATGCCCTCCTTGAGTGTGTGAATGATTGAAGAGATGGAAAGAAACAAGAGCCACAAAAAAATACCGGAATTAAAACCATGAACACTGTTCACATATCGGCAAAAAAATCACCGGTTCCGTATTACAAATACATATACAAATAAACCGGCCCCTTGCAAGCAGTATTTGCAATGGGAATCATAGACCCTACAGGTGGTACGCCATGAATTGAAGGCGCATCGCGCAAAAAGCGAAAACCCATGGTCTCATACATAGGAAGCGCCACCGGCATAACGGGGCTTGTGTTCGTTGAACGGATTATTTACTATATTTCTCATTGATCTCATTTCTTCGGAAACAATCAACCGAATGGTCGTTTACCATACCCGTAGCCTGCATATGCGCATAACATATGGTAGAGCCCAAAAATTTAAAACCTCTGCGTTTCAAGTCTTTGCTCAAGGCATCCGACTCTTTGCTTGTTGCAGGGTAATCCGATAATTTCCGTATGTTATTCATTTTGGGGCTGCCGTCAACAAAACCCCATATATATTTTGAAAAACTTCCATAGATTGCCTGAACTTCAAGAAATCTGTGCGCATTATTTACGGTGGCTTCAATTTTCAATCTATTTCTGATTATGCCGGGATTCAGCAACAGTCCTTCAATCTTTGACTGATCAAATCCGGCAATCTTTTCCGGTTCAAAATTTTCAAATGCAATCCGGTAATTCTCTCTCTTTTTTAAAACCGTGTACCAGCTCAAACCGGCTTGAGCAGACTCCAAAGTCAAAAATTCAAACAACAGCCTGTCGTCATAAACCGGAACACCCCATTCTTTATCGTGATATTCGACATAATCAACTTTACTCACATCAACCCAAGGACAACGGCAAATATCATTTTTGCTTTTTGTTTTCATTTATCAGCAAACTCACTCTCTTTCCTTATTCGTTATGCTTGGTGGGGCTTTCCGTTCACCTCATGCAATATATCAAGAAACACCCGGTCAAGCGTTTCAAAATTTTTTGAAATAGCCGTCCGCTCTTTTCCGTCGGAAAGACGTTGAAGTTCATGATCCAGAAAATCTGAAATCACCGGTATCCGCCGGCCCATATCCAGTTCGTTTCCGGCTTTTTTTCGGTCCATCAAACTGGCGACCGCCTTTTTCAGAGTTTCGTCTTGGATCGTTTTTTTAACAAGTATGTCAAATTCGGTGGGCACAATGCCGTATCCGGATTCGATCCAGCGGCAGGCCAGAACCGGCCTCAGAACATAGAAATATTTTTTGACCCATACGGTATCCCCCTGAAGATATTGCCTGTAATTCCCCTGGGCCATGTGAAGGTAATGGTGCATGCAGGATTTCGGGGAGTAATAATCAGGCATCAGTCCCCGGATTTTGACCAGGATGCCATCGTTTTTCCGGTAAACAATGGGCGACTGAAGCCATTCCAATAGCGGTGGGTTGGATTTAGCAAGCAAAGACAGGGCCTTGAACACATCCCAACCGGAAATATCCAGGCTGTCGCTGATGGGTTTTTCAATGACATCCCGTCTTTTCCGGAGGCTGAGATACCACGCCGTTTTTCTCACATAAATGAATCGCACATCATAGTCGCTGTCTTCGGATGCAAAACCCCAGGCCCGGCTGCCTGATTCACAGGCGTAAATGATGCGGACATCCTCGGTTTCCTCGATATGATCAAGTTGATTTTGGATTTTTTGGAAAACAGCGTCAGTCATGTCGGATTATTCTTTATGATCCGGAAAAGCCACCAAAATTCATCCTTATCCAGATTGGCCCGGTTGCTATATGGGGAATTGTAGACAACAGTTGCATTTTTAAACCGTTGATCCGCCTTTGCGATCCTGTCCTTGAATTCGAGATATTCTTCTTCCGGAGCATGCGTTAAGGCTTCATATAGCGCTGTCCTTGCGGAAAGATCATGCTCATATTCTTCAGTGCAATCCCCGCCATAGCTGACGGAGTCTTCAATATATGGCACAATATCCTCCCATCTATCGACAAAGGGTTCCAACCCTTTTATTGCCCTGTCATATGAATAACCGGCATGCAATATAAGATAGTGGGTTAGAGAGTTGACCTCTTTCCCGCTTGCCAGGATTTCTTTCAGTCGTTGTTTGTTTCGATATTTCGGCATATGTTATCCGTCTGCATGTTTTTTGGATTCGGGCATTCCGGACGATATACAGATTTGGGCAAAAATAAAACGGCCCAGGCGTGTCCGGCACCTGGACCAGCGGACCGCCTTATGATCCCCCGGCAGGGGCGGTCGGTCCGCAAAAGTAAAAGTATCATAACGATGTTTTCTGTCAAATGACAGGGCAGCCCCCCACGCCGACGGCCCATAAGTCTTTTGGGATATAAGGCACAACTCTTTGTAATGGCAATAAAAATTTGATTAGGGATTTCTTCGGGATTCAATATTTGTCGGGATGGGAATCTCGACCTACATAATTATTTAATTTTAAATGATTTTTTTGTAGGCCGGGTTTCCATACCCGGCGATTGGTCTGTATCATTGCCTCCGTAGGAGTGGGCCACGCCCGCGACCTTTCCGCAATCGCGGGCATGGCCCGCTCCTACCACCGGTGACGATTTTTGGGATCGCTTTTTGCCGGACGAACAAATTACTTCGGCGGAGGGGAGCCCATTGCGATGCGGCCCTTTCCCTTTGGTTTCCGTGGAAAACACGGGGAAACTGTTTGAGCGGATCGAAACCGGCGCACCGGGTATATGCAGCAGACCCCATCGCAACATCAGGCTCCGGCCTTCCTCCGCATTCAGCGAGTTTTTGCCCGCGCCACGGAAACCAAAGGGAAAGGGAGCTGTCCGCATCGCAGGGCACGTTTCTTTTGTTACTTTTCTTTGCGTGCCAAAGAAAAGTAAAACGTAAATACGTTTATGGGCAATACACCAGGGAAGATGCCATCACCCTTTTTTGGCTTTTCCGGACGGCAACCGGTTGATGTATTTTTCATACAGCTCGAACAGGAAAGCGACCCGGGCCGCCTCGGTGGTGAAAGTCTTTTTGCCGTAGGCCGCGTCAACGGCTTTATCCAGCTTCTGGTGCGCTTTCAGCAGAACAGGCGGCATGGTGAGGGGGTCGTAAAGATCGGCCAGAGACGCATCCGGAAACTGAGCGCGGACGTCCAGGACGGTTTGGGCCGCGGCTTCAATGGCCTGTTTTTGATTGCCGCTTGGGTTCTCCGGCCAGGGGAAGTTGTTGTAGACGATGGTGTTGGCATAGCGGTAATCACTCTTTATCCTGCCGCAGAGTGTACGCATCCAGGCCATGTGCATTAATGATGTAAAAATACCGAAATCATAAAGGGTTGCATCAGGTATCTGAAAATTTGCATTACCACAAATAACATCCGCTGAAAAATAACCGACTGGGATATAGATTCTGTTCTCAGAGGTATGTATAGGCACAAGTAAATATGCTGTCTTGCATTGCCTTATTTCAGCAAACAAAGTTGGTGTTCTTGCCAGTTCCCTTGTGGCCGCTTTGGGGCTATCGAGTCGCATAGCCCTGACTTTTCCCACACGCTGTTTAACAAGCAGCATGGTATTTAAAATGTTTGGTGGACAATCGACTAACCATAAACAATAACGAGATGTATTATTAAGGAATTCATCCGAACCTAAAAAGCGTTTTATCCACAAGGCAGCGGCGGGTTCATTATGAACCAGTTCTTTGTATTCTTCGTCAGACAATAAAAGATTGCCGCCGTCAGCTGGTTTGCTTCCATACAACATCGGCGAAACCGGGCAAATTAGATCACGTCTGCTTTTTAGAACCACGATTGGCGCATCAATCAAGTATGGATTTATGTTTTTTGCCTGAATGACCTGGGGATCGCCTTTTATATTTTCATATTCGAACAAATATTTTGGCGCAGCATCCATCATCGAAAAACCAATAATCACGCAATGCACCGCCGCTATTCCACTGGCCTCGTTATTCCACTGGAAAGTCCTGTGCGCAAAATTGATATGAATATTTTTTTCCAGCAGAATCGGCCATAATGCGGCAACCTGTTCGCCCTGGGCAATGGAATTGGTTGAAACAAAAGCGGCGGTCAGCGCCGGATTTCCGGACATCATATCTGCGGCCTTGACATACCAAGCACTTACAAAGTCAAGGCTTGCCGGGTTCCCTCTTCCATTAAAAACAAGACGCATATCGGCTTTTTGTTCATCGTTCTGGAGGCTTTTCCCAACAAACGGCGGATTTCCCATGATATAGCTGAGGCGGGCGGCGGGGACGATCTCGTTCCAGTCCATGCGCAAGGCGTTGCCGCATACAATGTTAGCACTGGTTTTTAGAGGGATGCGGGAATAATAAAGGCCGAACTCTTCAGATAATCTCTGGTTCATCTGGTGGTCTATTAGCCACAGAGCCACCTGAGCGATTTGCGCGGGGAATTCCTCTATTTCGATACCGTAAAACTGGTCGATATTGAGGATAATGAATCCTGACACATCAAGTACTTGCTGACCATCGGTAGTCAGGATTCGCAATATAGATAATTCCAAAAGGCGCAATTCCCGGTAGGCGATCACCAGAAAATTGCCGCACCCGCACGCCGGATCCAGAAAGGTGAGCGTCCGCAGTGATTGATGGAATTGGAAAAGTTTTTGTTTGTTGGTTTTGACTTTCTCGAATTTTTCCCACAAGGCATCGAGAAAAAGTGGGCGTATGAGTTTCAGGATGTTTTTTTCACTGGTATAGTGCGCGCCGAGATTGCGGCGGGCGGTTTTGTCCATGATGGACTGAAACAGGGACCCGAAAATGGCAGGGGAAATGCGGGACCAGTCCGGAGCGCAGCAATCCAGAAGACTTTGGCGCATGGCGGCGTCAAAAGCAGCCGGAGGAAGACTTTCCGCAAACAGTTTCCCGTTGATATAGGGAAAGGCGGCAAGCTGTTCGTCGAGGTTTTTAAGGCGCTTGTCCTCGGGTGTGTTCAGCAGATGAAACAGCGTGGCGAGATGGTGGCCCAGATCGCTCCCGTCTTCATGGGTGCGCTGCTCCAGATACTCCTGAAACTGCTGGCGCTGAAAGATGCCGGTGTCGTCGGCAAACAGGCAAAACAGCAGGCGAACCAGGTAATGTTCCAGGGCGTGGCCGGTATAGCCGATATCTTTCAATTGGTCGTGCAGGCGGCCCATGCGCTCGGCGGCCTTGATATTGACCGGGTCCTGCTCCCGGATGGCGTGGGTCTGGTATCCGGCGATAAAGCCGAAAAGCTTCACCTGTTTGTGCAGGTCTTTCAGTTCAAAATCGTTCTGGGTGTTGTCTTCCAGATCGTAAAGACGGAACCGGGCGAAGTCGGAAACAATGATGTATTGGGGCAGGTCCCGCTCTTTCAGGCCGGGGAAATAATCGAGGGCCTGCTGATGGGCGCGGTCAAGATTCTTGCCCCGGGATTTGTGCTCGATGAGCAGCATTCCTTTCCAGAGCAGATCAATATACCCGTCACGGCCGTCGATTTTCTTCACGCGCTCTTCAAAACTAGCCACACGGCGGCGGCTGATGCCGAATACATGAAAAAACTCGTTCCAGAAAGTTTTGGCCTCGGCGTCTTCGGAGGACACATCGGACCAGGAACGGGAGAAGGCCAGGGCGCGGGATTTGATTTCATTCCAGCTTAAAGGCATTTGCCGGGTTATCCATTGGGTCGTTATAAGAAAAAACAACTTTCGTGAAGGCGTTTTTTAGCATTTTTCCGATTTTAAAACCATCGTTTTTTCAAAAAACTCTAAATAATTCGAACTTTATGAATTCTCTTAGTATCGCAAGAAACGTCCAATGCATTACCATTTCAAAAAAGGCAGGGGCCTGAAGGGATGCCGGAAAAACTCCCTTGCCGCCAGCTGAGTCAACCGCTTGTGAAAGCCTGCGTTGGGAAACATGCCTTTGACATTCTCCACAATATCCGGAGACAAACCGAATTTCACCAGCCCCAATGACACATCCACCAGATCGGCCCTGCGGAACCATTCAACCAGAGGATTGGCGTCATCCTCATATTTGCTTAACTTGTGGTGCAGGTTGATCATCAGCCCGATTTCAACCGCCCACCTGGAAAGCCCCCTTTCCTGCAAATACGCATTTGCGGCCGATACCGACGGCGGCAGATAGTCCAGCGTGTCGTCCGTCCATATGCCCAGATCATGAAAACACCCGGCGATGACCACTTTTTCCTGTTGTTCGTCATCCATGTCCTTTTTTAACTGAAAACAGAAATTCACCATCCGGTAAACATGGTTCTTATACGGGACAAAATCATCCCCGAGCGTTGGTTGATATTGCGCAAGGATTTCTTCAAGCAGGGGGATATGGCTTAAAATTTTCATCGGGTCTCCTTAATCCAAATGAATTCATCCTTTGTATTTGATGAAAGTTCCTTTATTAAACTCCTCAAAAGCGACTCGCAACTGCTCCTGGGTGTTCATCACAATGGGGCCATACCAGGCGACGGGTTCGCCGATGGGTTTGCCGGAAATCAGGAGAAACCTCACCGGATGCTCCTCCGTAAGCGCAATGATCTCGTCGCCATCTTCAAACAGAACGATTGTCCCGTTGCCCACAAACGGATCCCGCTGAATGTCAAAATAATTCCTTCCCTCCACTTCATAGGTGAAAGGGTTTTTCTCCCGGCAGAAATACCCCTGGCCGTCTATGACGTAAGCAAATACGGTATGGCCCCGCTTGGTGGGATGTGTAAATTCCGAATTTGCGAGAACGGTTACGTCGATATATTCGGGGTCAATGACGATATCCTGTACCGGCCCTTTAATGCCCCCCACTTCGCCGGAAATGACTCTGATCTTCGCGCCGCTTTCGAGTTTCACTTCCGGTATCTGTTCATCCGTGATGTCCCGGTACCTGGGGTCCATCATCTTGTTGCGGGACGGCAGGTTCGCCCAGAGCTGAAATCCGTACATTTTTCCGGATTCATCCCCTTTCGGCATTTCCTGATGGATGATCCCGCTCCCGGCGGTCATCCACTGGACATCCCCGGAGCCGATAACGCCTTTGTTGCCGAGGCTGTCCCCGTGCTCCACATCTCCGGCAAGGATATAGGTGATGGTTTCGATGCCGCGATGGGGGTGCCAGGGAAACCCTTTCCTGTAATGCTCGGGAATATCGGAGCGGAAATCATCAAACAGCAGAAACGGATCAAACATCGGCACTTCACTGAATCCAAACCCTCTTTTCAGGTGTACGCCCGCGCCTTCCAGGGTGGGCTTGCTTTTGAGGACTTTTCTGATTTTTCGGATTTCAGGCATGGAAGTCTCCCTCCTATATGAAATATTTCGGTTCACTGGTTTTAGGGATTTGAAATTTACTAATATACCCTTTTCATGCTCTTGCTCTTGATCTTAATCTTGCTCTTGCTCTTATTCTTGAGATTTTAAAGTAAGAGCAAGAGCAAGAGCAAGAGCAAGAAGAACGGCATGGTGGTATTTTAAAATTTTTCGAATCCCTTAAAACAGCTTTGTTTTCATAAACTTGTAGGGTTCTCATATATTTTGCCGCGATAGGTCTCAATCAGGTCCCGGAGGCGGCCGGTGTCAAGTGTGCGCTTGAAAAGCGGGGTGGCGTCAGCCTCAAAAATCCCGACATTTTCTTCAAAAGTGGGACGGCCTTCCTCAATAAAAAATATGCCCAGAGGCAGCCGGTCGGTTTCGGATGCCCGCTGGAACGCCATCTCACGGTTCCTCACATCATGGGTTTCCTCAAGGTAATAGGTTTTCTCCTTAAACCAGCCAAAAGTGTTGACCCGGTTAAACGTCACACACGGCTGCAGAATGTCCACCAGGGCATAGCCTTTGTGCCGGATCGCCTGCTTGATGATGGCGGTCGCCTGCGGAATGTCACCGGCAAAGGCCCTGGCCACAAACGAGGCATGGAGGGATATGGCCAGTGTCATGGGATTGATGGGTTCATTGACCACCCCGTGAACCTGCACGGGGGTCTGAAACCCTTTCTGACTCGTGGGGGAAGCCTGGCCCATGGTAAGGCCGTACACCATGTTGTTATGGATGATGTTGGTGATGTCGGGGTTTCTCCGGATCACATGGATAAAGTGGTTCCCGCCCTCCCCGTACATATCGCCGTCCCCGCTTTCGGCAATCACCGTAAGGCCCGGATTGGCCGACTTGATGGCCGTGGCCGGAGGCAGTGCACGTCCGTGGAGCCCGTTAAAGAAATGGGCCGCGAGGTAATGGGGGAGTTTCGCCGCCTGGCCGATGCCCGACACCATGACCACCTCGGTGGGGGCGAGATCCAGCTCAACCAGGGCCTGTTTGACCGCCGGAAGGATGCTGAAATTGCCGCATCCGGGACACCAGGCGATGTCTCTTTCATCCGTATCAAAACGATTCTCATTCATTTCGGACCCTCCTGTTCCATGATTTTCACCAGATCCGCCCGGACCGCTTCAACCGAAAAGGGCAGCCCATTGTACTTGAGAATGCGGTGCCGCCAATCAATGCCCCAGTGCTGCGATAAAAGCCCCCCGAATTGTCCAGTGGCATTGCCTTCCAGGAGGATGGGGTTATCCGCCTGCCGCAGTCGTTCCCTATATGCCTCAGGCAGCGGAAAAACCTGCTGAAAATGCAGGACGGCCAGATCCTCCCCTGACAGACCGGTCACGGCCTCCCGGACGATTTCCAGGGTTGAACCCCAGCAAACAACAATGCTGCGCGCATCCTGGGAACCAACCCACTCGGCCGGCAGCGTATTTTTCGCCAGAACAGAGAATTTGCGGAGCCGTTTGTCGACCATCTGAACGCGAAGGTCCAGATCCTCGGTGATGTGACCGTCCGCGTCGTGTTCGTCGCTGTCCACCCCCACCAGACCTTCCCCCCAGCCAGGAATGCCCCTGGGCGAGATGCCGGTTTCCGTAAGGGCGTACCTGTGGTATCCTGCCTCGGTCCTGACAATGGCGGCCTCAGGCGGCGAATCCGGCGTCGTGAGATTTTCCACGTCATAACCCGAATCCATCAAATATTGATCGGTCAGTAGGATGACCGGGACCTGGCAGGTGTCGGCCAGATGGAAGGCCCTCCGGGCAAGCGCAAACGCCTGTTCCGGATTGCCCGGAGCCAGCAGGACCCGCGGGAATTCCCCGTGGCCCGCGTAAAGCGCCATATTGAGATCCCCTTGTTCGGTCCGGGTGGGAAGCCCGGTGGCCGGCCCCGGACGCTGGGCAAGGAGGATGACCATGGGGGTTTCGGTCATGCCGGAGAGGCTCACGGCCTCGGTCATGAGCGCAAAACCGCCGCCGGACGTGGCGGCAAGCCCCCGGGCCCCGGCATACCAAGCGCCGAGCACCATATTTGCCGCACTGATCTCGTCTTCCGCCTGCTCCACGATGATCCCGAACTCCCGGCCATGCTTTGCCAGAAATGTCAGCACCCCGGTGGATGGCGACATGGGGTAGGCGGAGACAAAATTGCAGCCGCCGGCCATGGCCCCCAGGGCAACGGCTTCGGTTCCGGTAAGATGGAGATCCTGCCGGGCCTTGCCCCGGGGGGGCAGAACCAGGGAAACCTGTCCCGAACGTTGCAGCTCCCTGCCGACTTCCATGCCGCTCCCCGCTGCCGTCAGGTTCCTGTTGATGACCTCAGGTGTTTTTCCGCTAAAAAATCGACGAATTACGCCTTCGATGATTTCTTTGCGGCCATCCAGAAGTCCCCAAAGGATACCGGCAGCGATGGTGTTGATATAAAGAGGTCCCCCTGCATCCTTGGCCAGCCTCCCAAGCGGGACATCGATCAAACGCCGGTCTCCGGTCGCCTTCACACCATCAGTCAGGACAAAGGTTTCCGGTGTCAGCCGTTTTCCCAGATGGGCGACGGCTTTCTCGTCAAAAGCGATACACAGATCGGTGCGGTCCGACCAGGCCCGGACCGGCCGGGAGCCAACCCGCAGCAGGGTGGAATTGCTGCCGCCGCGAATTCGGGACATGAATTCCTGAGAAGCGAAAACGTGATACCCTTCCTGCCGGAACGCCGCGGTCAGGAGCGTTTCAACCGCCTGAACCCCCTGCCCCGCCTCCCCCGCAAGCACGAGGGCGAGCTCGCTGCTTTCGGGGTTCGAAATTGCACCCATATCCTGTCCTTTCTTTTTTTAATTCGCACCATGCGGATGGCGATTCGACGAATGCCTCTTCACTCATTCCACGACCCACACCGCGCAATTGCGGGCGATCCGGACAATCTTCCCGGATATGCTCCCGAACAGGAATTCTTCTTTCAGGGAAAGCCCCCTTCTGCCCACCACGAGGGTGGCGTATTCCAGAGAGTCCCGCTCTGCAAGAATGCATTCCGCCATTGAGGGACAATACCGAAGGGATGACCGGGTGGAGACGTCCCCATCAGTGAAACCGGCGTCGATGAGCATCCGGCGATACTCTTCCAGCATCCGGTCCACGTGCTGCCGGTGTTCCTGATACCATTTTTCTTTTTCCGCCTGGTCGGGGAATTCGTCCTCTTCCGGCTCCCGGATCACATGCAGCATGGTTGCCTTAAATCCTTTGACGCCCCCCAGCATTTCCCCCACGTATTGAACGGCGCGGCGGGAATTCTCGGATTCATCTACAGCAATCAAAATATTTCGATTCACTTCAGGGTTCATGCCTGATCTCCTTTTTGAAAAAACCGGATTTGAATTCGTACAGATCATCCAGCAATTGAAAGGTTTGGTCGTAAAACACATTGGCGCTTTTTGAAAAATGCATCAGTATCCGGTTCAGATTTTCCGGGATATAAGGATGAATTTTAATGAGATTGGCGACCCGGTTGTTGAACACGATATTGGTGTCGTCATCCCTTAATTCTCCGTAAAGCTTCGGATTGACCGTTTTTATGTTCGGGACCAGCGCATCCCCCATCCCGACCAGATACATTAGGACATTGCCGAGACCGAATAAATCATAACCGTATATGTTTTCCCTGTGGCGGAAATTATAGTCGAAATCGATCCACCGATACCGCCCGGTATCCCTGTCCACTATAACGTGGTCCCTGCGGATATCGCCGTGCTTTTCACCATGATCATGAAGAAACCGGACGGCTTCCGCGCATTCGATATAATTATCCAGGATTTCTGGAAAATATTGATAAAAATAGGTTTCATGATCCATCTGGGATGACAAATTCCAGATATGATCGGCAAGGGTGATGCCGTGGATGACATCAAGGATTCGGACCACATTGCCCTGATCATCCCGGACCGAAACACCGTGCATGAAATTGGGGCGGTCACCCACCAGGTTAAGAATCCGCGCTTCTTTGAGAGGGCTGCGGAAACATTCAAAGGATATGTCGCCGATACGGGCGATGAAATTTTCATAAAAAACCAGTTTGATGATTTTCGTCTCCCCGGTGGAGAGATCAATGGCGCGTTTAACCCAGAATTTGACCTCATCGTCGAGACCGAACCGCCCTTCTTTGGCATTGTGGCGGATCAGATAGGGGGTGTCGTTCAGAATCACGATATCGCCGTATTCAATGCGGAAAAAATCACTGGTATCTCTGAAAATCCTGAAGGGGTATTTTTTATTTTGGGAAGGAACCCAGCGGGCGGCAAACTGGTGAAGGGATTCCTGGGAAAAACTCTCAGTCATACTCACCTCTGAGAAGAGATATTAAGTTCGGGTATGGTGCAAATCAGGCATTACGGCAATTGGAAGAAACCGGTTCAATTTTTGACAACTCATCTGCCATCCGATGTTCAGCATACCATAAATCATATGTCTGCTGCATGCGCAACCATAGCCCTGGCCCATTGCCGGCAAACTTACCGATTCTGAGAGCCATTTCCGTAGTAATTGGATGGGTGCAGGCTAAAACACGGTGCAACTGCTGGCGAGAAACACCGAGCCGTTTTGCAGCTTCGCTAACTGACAGGCCCAGATGTTTAAGTACATCTTCTCGTAAAATTTCACCGGGATGAACCGGAGGTCTTTTTAAAGGACGCTTAACAAAATATTCTCCCATATTTCTAACCCTCAGTGTCATCTTTCAGTTTAATATTATTCGTAATTGTAAAAAATTTCATGTGCCATACACAGGTCCGTATCTAATTCCTCATACCTTTCGCCCCTGGTAAAAAATACGGCCCCCTATCTTCGATACTTCGACCAGTTTTTCCGCCATCAGCGGGTCCAGGTGTTTAAGGATTTCGTTCGAATGAAGCCCGAGACCTGCGGCCATATCATCCAGGCTGCAGGGTCTCCGGGAGAGCATGTTTAAAAGACTATCGCGGACATTCATTGTATGCTGACCGGAATTCGGACGCGAAAACGTGGCAATGACTTGGGCTTTTTCCCCCAGGATTTCGGCAACGCGCACCAGTTTTGCTTCTGACAGGGGGGAAATCCCAAATTCCGCAGTTGGGCGGACAGCGGTGTTCAGGTGGATTTTATCGGGCTTAAATTTTTCCATCCAGGGCAGGTAACGTTTCACCATATCTTCATCGGCGTTGATGCCATCGACAAAAAATATTTCAAGCCAGATCAAGCCGTTATATTCTTTCCGAAATTCTATCAGACCTTCGGCCGTGTCTTCAAACCGGATGCCGCTGTGGGGCCGGTTGATTTTTAAAAAAATGTCCTCATCACAGGCGTCAAAAGACGGCAGCACCACATCCACCCCGCAAATATCGTTCCGGACCTTCGCATCCATCAGAAGAGATCCGTTAGTGAGCAGAGCGACGGGAATATCCGTAATTTTTCGTATTTTTAGGATAATCTCCCCGATATCGCTGTTTAAGGTGGGTTCCCCGGACCCGCCCAGGGTGATGTAATCCGGCCGTGCGCCGGTATTCAGGCGTTCATCAAGCTGGGGCACAATGGTTTCCGCCGTCACATAAGGCCGTCTTTCCAACGTGGTTTCCAAAGTCCGGCCGATCTGGCAGTAAACACAATCATAGGAACACACTTTATACGGCACCAGATCCACTCCCAAAGAAAGTCCCAGACGTCGGGACGGCACCGGGCCGTATATCAAATTCGCAGTCATTGTCGATTTTCCCTGTTGATTTTCAATTTTTCCGCCCACAACTTAGGAATGTGCACAAAATAACTTATGCAACCTATAAAACCGTCGTTCCAGAAAGGGCAACATAATTCCATTGCCCCAGATGTTCGTCAAACACGATCCGCATCGACTCCTTGAACCCCTCTGC
>JBAQUK010000131.1:0-2987 GCA_049297455.1 Desulfosalsimonadaceae bacterium
GTGGCAGAGGGGTTCAAGGAGTCGATGCGGATCGTGTTTGACGAACATCTGGGGCAATGGAATTATGTTGCCCTTTCTGGAACGACGGTTTTATAGGTTGCATAAGTTATTTTGTGCACATTCCTAAGCGCTAAATCAAGCACACCACCCGGTGAAATTTTCGATTTCCGTCTGGGTCAGGTTTTGAGGCAGGAGTGCTTCATAATCAGCTTTGGTGTTGGCAAAAGGGATGCGGTCAAACAGGTAGCGCAGATAATTATAGGGCTTGAGTCCGCAGACTTTGGCCGTTTCGATCAGGCTATACAGGCAGGAGCTGGCCTTGGCCCCGGCGGGGTGTCCTGAAAAGAGCCAGTTTTTTCTTCCCACCACGAATGGCCGGATGGCGTTCTCTGCGGCGTTATTGTCCATGGGGACAAATCCTTTTTCCAGATACCGGGTAAGCAGCGGCCAGTTTTTCAGCGCATAATTCACCGCTTTGCCCAGAAGGCCTTTGGGCGGGGTCCGGCTGGATAAAGCCATGAGCCATGCGTGGAATTCTTCCAGTATCGGTTTTGATTTTTCCTGACGTAAAGCCACAATTTGATCCGGCGTCAACTGATCCTTCCGGGCCAGTTTTTCAATGCCATAAAGCTGCCCGATAATTTCCAGCGCTGTTTCCGCATGGCCTTTTTTACCCGGTGCGGAGCTGGCCTTCACCACTTCCACAAACTTGCGGCGGGCATGGGCCCAGCAGCCCACGTGACAAATACCGGGCCGGCGGCCCAGCGCGTCATAGCCGGAATAGGCATCTGTCTGGATACATCCTTGATAATACTTCAAATACTCCGAAGGCACCAGCCCTGAACGGGTGGGGTGATATTGATAAATCAATACCGGTTTATCCGGCGGACCTCCCCGAAATACCCACATATACGATTTGCTTGTATTGGACCGCCCCGGTTCCTGCATCACCTGAACCGGCGTTTCATCAATGTTGACCAGGGGACCGGATAATATTTTCTGGTGAAGCAATTCCAGTATCGGATCGCATTGTTCCGCGGCCTTGATGGCCCAGCCGCACATGCTCGACCGGGGAATGTCCACCCCCAGCCGGGCGAATATCTTTTCCTGCCGGTAAAACGGCAGGGCGTCTTCAAATTTGGACACCAGGGCCTGGGCCACAAGACCCGGGGTGGCGATCCCTTTGGGGATGAACTGCACCGGAGGCGGGGCAATCTTGACGGTGGGGCCGTCGCCATCCACGCCTTCGCAGTTTTTGCAGGCGTATTTGGGGCGGATGTGGCGTATCACCTGGATTTTGGCCGGAATGATATCGAGCTTTTCCGTCACTTCTTCGCCGATCCGGCTCAACTCGCATCCGCAGGCGCAAATCTTTTCAGACACGTCAAGATCATGAATCACATCGATGCGGGGAAGGTCCTTGGGCAGGGGTTTCCGCCCGGTTTTTTTGCGGATATGGGCCGGTACCGTGATGCTGTCGACCTTTTCCGGCTCGGGAAGATCGGGTTCGTCAAACAGGTAAAGCTGCTGGGGATCTCTTTCAGGGAGGATATGCTTTTCCGATTTACGTCCGAAAAGTTCGTTTTGAAGCAGGCGGATGCGTTCTTCCAGAGAAATAATTTTGGACTCACTGGCCTGATGTTTCTTTTCCAGATCCGTATGTGAGTCGGCCAAAAAGGCAATAATGTCTCTAAGGGCAGCGGTGTCTTCCGGAAGTGTCGCAAAATCAAGATTCATGCTTTGCTATATAGCTGAACCATTTGATTTTGTAAAGTAATATTTATAAAAAAGACAAAAAAATGATCAAAAAACCGAGGCAAAATGCAAAGCGGAATGGGCTTTTCGCTGATGAATTTCCAGTCCATCCAGAAGCCAGTTCAACTGCCGGTGATCAATTTCGCAAATATCGGATTCGTCTTTCGGCCATCTGAAAAATTGCTTTTCCAACCGTTTCTGCCACAGGCAGAAGCCGTTCCGGTCCCAATACAAAATCTTCACCACATTCCGCCGCCGATTGCTGAAAACAAATAAATGACCGGACAGAGGGTCCATTTCCAATTGTCGCGCCACCAGAATCGATAGTCCGTTGATGGATTTGCGCATATCTGTGTGCCCGACCGCCAGGAACACACGGACTTGCATGGGCCGGAACATTACAACTGCTCCAGGGTATAAACCAACCGTCCGAGGACTTCCGGATCAAATCCCGGATCAACGGCGATTTGGAAACGGCTGACCGAGACCCGCAAGAAAGATGCAGGCTCAAGCATTTTCGGGCAGAGCCCGGGCGAAAGTTTAACTTCCACAAAGGCGGGTTTTGAAACAGGTTGGAATTTTCGTTTCCAGTAAACAAACCGGTGATACAGCAAATCATGCCGCCGGCAATAATCGGCCCGGGTCCGGTCAGAAACCCGCCACCCTTCGATATGCTGCTTCCAGAACCGCCGCTTTTCTTCCCGTTCCGCCTGCCTTGACTTTTCTGTCGCCATGATATCGCCCTCCTTCAATTGGGTTGACGGATACCATGACAGATCATTAATCGCTTGTGAAGATGGGGTTGGTTTAGCGCTTACGACTGGACACAGGAAGGACATCTACGCCAAAAATATGGGGAAAAACCACAAAATTGCCCGTGAGAGGAATCAACGACCGGTTTTGAGATATATCTCTATTCTATCTGCGAACATTGATGGAGGTTTTGCAATTGGCTCCATTGTATTATTAATGTGGGGATTTTGGAGTGGGGTTGACGATGATGCGGGTGCAGCGATATCGTAAGAGGATACACAATTCGTTTTATCTTGTAAAAAAAAGATTAGATGCTATATTTTTCTATCATTCTTTGAAATACTTAAATGTTAAGTAAAAATCCTGGCCCTGAGGGCCAGGCCTTGGGCTACCCCTAAAAGGGGGTTAGTATACCTTGCCCCCTGAGGGGGCAAGGAAAGTTGTCCCCCATTTATTTATTCATCGAACAAATTTAATTG
>JBAQUK010000132.1:0-7942 GCA_049297455.1 Desulfosalsimonadaceae bacterium
TGTTCGCTGAAATTTTCCACAAACGATACAAATCGACGCCCTACGCCGGCCAGGGCCGACTTAGGGGTGGCATCTTTATTTCTCCTTGGGTTACGGTTCTTTTTCTCTCTTCGGGGTCGCTTTCATGAATAAAACTATAGTTAAATCAATATGTAATTGCAAGAAAATAATGTTTACAAAGTCAAACTACTCCAGCAACGGGAAAGCAGACCTTTCTATAGAAGGCACTATAAGTACGAATATTGTCTGGAATGAGACAGGCGACGCTGTTTATCAAGTAGGCAGTCTGACTATCGTGGAAGCTGCAAGCCTTTCGATAGGTGATGGCAGAACGGTAAAATTCGTCTCTGGAGGCCAGATTGATATCAAAGGCACGTTGACTGCCACCAATGTTCATTTCACCTGGGCGGATGGGACGAACCAATGGAGTGGACTTCATTTTGTAGGGGCGGGTTCAAACGGCAGCAAGCTTGAAAATTGCACGATAGAGCATGCGTTGGGGGTAGGGTTTGGCTGTAACTATTGGGGTTTTCAGGCGGGGGCGATAGTCATAGAGCATGCCTCACCGACGATAACAGGATGCACGATAAAGGATGGCTCGGCGCAGAATGGCATCTGGATGCAGGATGCCGCACCGATCATCAGCAATAATTCAATCAGCGGGTTTACGGCCGGAGGCATCAGCGTGTATGCTGTTGGGTGCTATAGTCCTTCTGCTTCTTCGCCGACGGTCACGGGCAACAATATCAGCGGCAATGGCACCGGGATAACTGTCGGCAATCAGGACAGCGGCACCTATCAGGGCAATACGATCAAAGACAACACCTCCTACGGTATCAATTATTCCGGCACTTCCATCCTCGACGCCACGGGCTGCAACTGGGGCAACCCCACCGGCCCCCTGGATCATTCCGACGACCGGGCCACCGGCGGATGGTATAACCCCAACGGGCTTGGAAACAAGGTGAGCGACCATGTGAAATATTCCCCCTGGACCGGCGGCAGCATTCCCGTCCCCGGCGACATCAACCACGACGGGATTGTGAATTTGGCCGACGCGGTGCTGGCCCTTCAGATCATGACGGGAGCCGTCCCATCCTCCCCGGTTTTTCAGGACGCGGACGTGAATCAGGACGGCCGGATTGGGACCGAGGAAGTGATTTATATTTTCCAGAAAGTTTCGGGCCAGCGGTAACATGGATTTTTTCGGGAAAGAGTCCCGGCTAATTGTCGGGAAAGAATCCCGACCTACTTAAAAATTCAATCGGTAGGCCGGGTTTCTTACCCGGCGATTGCCCTTGAAACGAAAGCCGCCCGGACCGCGCTTGGTGCAGCGAGTCCGGGCGGCTTTTTCTATTACGCGTTCATCTCATAGGTGTCTTTCAGCGAAAACACCTGATCATTCCAGAAACGCAGGAACCGGTCGTTGTCCACAAAAGGCTTTTGGATCATTTTCATGCACAGTTCCATTTGTTTGGCCGTGCTGTCGGGTTTGGAATAGATCTGAAGGGCGAATTTGGAAAAATCCCGCACCATGAAATCGAAAATCTGCTCCATCAGGTCGCGGTCCAGGTTTTCCATTTTGTATTTTTCAAGCAAGAGCTGGCCGTAAACCACAAGGGTAAAGAGCTCGCCCAATGACAGCAGAAAATCGACGTTTTTGGCCTGCTCGGCGGATGGGGTGGCGGTTGTGAGGAATTCCTTGAGCAGCTCAATCTGTCCTTTGAAAATTTTCACGTTTTCCAGGTCCACGTTGCCGTATGCGGCATTATAATCATGGAACTGGATTTTCCCTAAGCCCTTGGTGGCACCCTGGTTGAACAGGAAATCATCGTTTTTGGGGTCATTGCGATGGGGAATGTCCGGGAACTGGCCGGGATTGAAGAAATAATTGGCCATGAATTTGATGATCAGCGCCATGTTCACATGCACCGTGCCTTCCAGTTTCGGCAGGGAGCGGATGTCTTTTACCGCCAGCTCAAAATACATGTCTTTTTCAAATCCCCGGGCCGCAATGACATCCCACAGCAGATTGATGACTTCCTCACCCTGGGTGGTGACTTTCATTTTCACCATGGGGTTGAACAGGAGGTAGCGCCGGTCGGTCTCGGACGCGGAGCGCAGGTAATCCGTGGCCCGCTGGGCGAACAATTTCATGGCAACCAGCCGGCAGTAGGCGTCGGTGAACAGTTGCCGGATGTGGGGAAAGTCGGTGACCCATTTGCCGAACAGGTTGCGGTGGCTGGCATGGTTGATGGCTTCATAAAAAGCGTGGGTTGCGATGCCGATGGCCCCCCAGCCCAGGTTGAATTTGCCGACGTTGATGGTGTTCAGCGACGAATCCCAGGCGTCCTTACCCGTGGTCAGGATGTCCGCATCCGTGATGGGGTAGCCGTTTAACGCGTATTCCGCCACGTAGCCTTCCCAGTTCACCACATTCTGGACCAGGGTATAATTCTTGTGTTCCGGGCTGACGACAAAAAACACATATTCATCGGTTTCCGAGTTTTTCCCGAAGGTGGACACCAGGGCCGCCTTGTTGCCGTTGCCGATATAATATTTGCCGCCGTCCGCCACGTACTTGCCGTCGCCCAGGGGGGTGAGGGTCATGTCCGAGGAGTACAGGTCCGCGCCATGGGCCCGCTCGGAGAGGCCAAAGGCGAAAATGCCGCCATCTTTGAGCATTTGGGCGGTCTGCTTTTTGACCGCCTCGTTTTTGCCCATGAAAATGGGGCCGAGCCCCAGGATGGACACCTGCCAGGTATACCAGTGGGACAGGTTGTAAAAGCCCAGAATTTCATTAAAATCGCAGTTTCTATAGGTATCCCACCGGGCGTCGGGGTTGCCTTCCGCATATGGCGCGGGTGTCAGCAAGGTGGCCATGACCTGGTTTTCCTTCATGAATTCAATAAAATCCGCATACCATTTACGTTCCTGGCTGTCGGATTTGAGCTGTTTCTTGCCCCTGGACTCAAAATATTCGATGGTTTTTTTCATGATTTCCCGGGAACGGGGGTCCAGGTGGTCGAAGGTCGCTTTTTTGGGGTTGAGCAACATGGCTGATTTCTCCTTATATGGGGTAATGGTTTATGGGTAATAGCACGGCCGTATTAATGGTTTTTGGTTTGCATACGAACAAGAACAGCCGGGAAACACCTGCATGGGAAAGCGTGTCCGAAGCGGAGGCGATTCGTGAAACCGGTATCGTTAGATCAGGTCTCTGAGCAGGCGTTTGAAAAGGAGCTGTTCCTCAATCGTAAATTTTTTTAATATCTGCTGGTTGGCTTTTTTCCGCTCGCCAATCAGCCGTTCTTTCATCTGTCCCGCTTTTTCAGAAGGGAACAGGCGCTGGATGCGTCCATCATCCGGATCCTGGCGTTTCTCGATCCATCCGGTTTCCACCATGCGCTCCAGCACGCCGGACACCGTGGCCTTGTCCATGATCAGAAGCTTCCCCAGTTCCGCGGCGGTCATCCCCTCCTGATACCACAACCCTTCCAGCACCAAGTGCTGCATATTGGTCAGCCCATAGGGTTTTAATTGTTTTTTAAAATTGGCGTGGGCTTTCTGGTAGGCTTTTCCCAGCAGAAAGACCATGCATTCCGGCAGATCTTCAGGCAGTTTCGGCATAATTTATATCCTTTGTGTACGAACTATAAATCCGGACCGGAATTCCTGTCAATAAAATTTTGCGGGCCGCAAGGGGCGGGTTTGGTGGGGGAACGAGTAAATTGACTTCGGACGTGTTTTTTGACATACAGGGACAATAAAATATGGTATAAATCACTTATAAAAAAATGATAAGGATCGGTCGATGCCTGTATATGAATTTTATTGCCGGGACTGCCACACGGTATTTGGTTTTTTTTCCGGAACCATCAACACGACAACCGTGCCCGCATGCCCGAAATGCGGCAATCCGAAGCTGACCCGTCAGATATCCCGGTTCGCCGTGACCGGCAGTGCCCGGGAAAACACGGGGGATGATTTTCCTGTTGATGAGGGAAAGATGGAACGGGCCATGATGATGCTGGCAAAGGAGGCCGAAACCATCCCTGAAGACGACCCACGGGAAGCCGCAAAATTAATGCGTCGGCTGACGGATATGACCGGCGTCGGCCTGGGCCGGGGCATGGAAGAGGCCCTGCAGCGGATGGAAAACGGTGAAGACCCGGAAACGGTTGAAGCGGAGATGGGGGATACGATGATGGATGAGGAACCCTTTATTCTGCCCGGCAAAAAAGGAAAAGGCGGCGCCGTCCGAACACGGGCCCCCCTAAGAGATGACCGGCTCTATGATTTGTAACGGACTGTTGATGCAATAAGACAGGGGAAAGGAAAAATGCCATGACGGGAAGCAGGGGCAAGGCGGCCAGGGATACGGAACGGGATATTGAAACCTATTGGAAAGGCCGGCGTAAAATCAGTCAACTGGCCATGGAATATGTCAGTCAGATCAATCCGGATGACATTCGCCGGAAAATGGAAAAACTGAATGTGGAAATTTTTCCGGCCATCTGTTTTTCCCGGAATATCGGTGTGGGGGCTCTTGCCCTGGCCGAAATTGTCGGCAAAAACATGGGCCGCCGGGTGATTGACCGGCAACTCATTGAATATATATCTAATGAAACCCAATTGAGCCGAGAGAGCATCCAGACGTTTGATGAGCGGCGTCCCGGCAGACTCAAAGAGATCTTATGTCTGTTGCTGGGGGACCGGGCCTTTGATCTCACGGATTACGCCCAGCAGCTTTTCATGACGGCTTTTTTTCTGGCCCACACGGAAGAAACGGTTTTTGTGGGCCGGGGCATCCATTTAATGCTGCCGAGGTCCAAAGTTTTTGCTGTGCGGTGCATTGGTTCCATGGAACTGAGGGTGAAGAACATCTCAAAAACGCTGGCGGTTGACGAAAAAAAAGCAAAACAAATCATCGTGCAGGCGGATCAGGAGCAGGCGGAATTCTTCCGGAAAGCCCACGGGAAAACCAGCGCCTCCACCAAGGAATTTGATATGGTGCTCAATTTTGATAGTATCAGGGATATGGATGCTGCCGCGAAGGCCATCGAAATACTTTATCAGAACAGGTTCCAGGGTTGAGGAAACCCGGCGGCCGATAGTCCGATTTCCGGTTCTAATTCTAAGAATAACGAAAATTTATTAAAATATATTTAATGTCAAGAGGTTATCAATGAAAAAAATAGTAATGGCGTTGGTCGTGATTTGTATGGCTGGCTCGGTTTTTCAAATTGCCGTTCGAGACGCCGGTGCTTTCCAGGCGGAACACAAGGAGCTTATTTTGAGCGGAAATGGCTCCAGCGATGAGAGCTTTGACGGCACCGTTTTCTCCGCCTCCGGCAGTTTGGGGTATTTTTTAACGGATAATTTTGAGGCATTGATTCGTCAAGACATCTCGTACAGTGAAGTTGCGGACGGAGATGATCTCTGGAACGGCGGCACCCGGTTGGGCATTGATTACCATTTTAATATCGAAGCCATTTATCCGTTTATTGGCGCCAACTTCGGGTATCTTTATGGCGACACCGTTGAAGAACAATTCGTCGCCGGCCCCCTGGTGGGCGTGAAGTATTTCGTCAATGCCACCACCTTTATTTTGGGTCTGGTGGAATATGAATTTTTCTTTCAGGATACCAATAAAGCCAGTGATAATTTTGATAATGGCCGGTTTGTATATAATGTCGGTATTGGTTTTATCTGGTAGATACCTGTTTCCGCTTACTTCTCATTCGAAATGCCGCCTTTCGCAGGCGGCTTTTCGGCGTCAGTGATGGTTCCCGCCAATGAATATCCCAAAACAAGCGGCGCTTTTTGCGCAGATGGCGCAGCCGGAATTTTACCCCCATCCGGTAAGCGCCGTGGTTCAGCGGGAAACCCACATTTCAAAAGTTTTCCTGACCGGGGATGTCGTCTATAAAATCAAAAAATCCCTCAATCTGGAATTCCTCGATTTTACCACCCTCGAAAAACGACATCATTTTTGCCTTCAGGAACTGGCCCTGAATCGCCGTTTAACCCGGAATGTGTATCTTGATGTGGTTCCCATCACATATAAAGACGGCAGATTCAATATGGAAGGGCAGGGCGAGATTGTTGAATATGCAGTGAAGATGCGCCGGCTTTCCGAAAATGATTCCATGACGCATTGGCTGCGGGAGGGAAAACTGACCCGGATTGATATTGAAAATCTGGCCGCCCTGCTGACGGATTTTTACGGTCAGGCTTCCCCGGACATCCGGTTCGCCTATGCCGGCGCCTGGGACACGGTCCGGGAAAACTGTGAAGAAAACTTCCGGCAGATGGGGGTATTTTCCGGGCAGTTTTTTGATGACCGTCTGTTTCAAATCATCCACGCCGCCACTCGCTCCTTTCTGCACCGCCGGAAACCGCTTTTTGATGACCGGGTCCGGGACCGGAAAATCCGGGACTGCCACGGGGATCTTAAAACCGGCCATGTTTATTTTTCGGATGACGGAATTCAGATTATCGACTGCATTGAATTCAATGAACGGTTCCGGTTTCAGGATATTGCCTCGGACCTTGCGTTTCTCGCCATGGATATTGATTTTGAAGGACGCCCGGAGTTCGCCGAAAATCTGGTCAGCGAGTATGTGCGCCGGACAAAGGATTCCGATATTTTTGTTCTGTTTGATTTTTACAAGTGTTATCGGGCTGTTGTTATATGCAAGGTCAACTGTATCCGTATCAGTGAAGGTAGTCTTGGGGATTTCGAAAAGGACCGGCTTATCAATGAAACCGGAAAATACCTGGAACTGGCTTACCGGTATGCGGTTCGTTTCACCCGTCCCACCCTCTGGGTGGTCTGCGGGCTTCCGGCCTCCGGCAAAAGCGCCATATCCGGCGAACTCGCCAGCGCATTCGGGATACGGACGTTTAATTCAGATGTGATCCGCAAGCAATTGTTCGGGGTGGCGACCGGGATTCATTTGAATCTTGCCCCGGAAGCATCCGTTTATTCTATTGAAGCCACGGCTCTCACCTATGGCCGGTTGCTGCTCCTGGCCCAGGAGGAGATTGAAAAAGGAAATTCGGTCATTCTGGATGCCACTTTCAGCCGAGCCCATGACCGTGCGGAAGCCCTGCGCCTGGCGAAAGACATGGATACGAATATCATTTTTGTAGAATGCGTGCTGCCGGACGATTTGCTTAAAAGACGCCTCAGGCAGCGGGAAGAAACGGCTCCGGTTTCCGATGCGAGAATTCAGCACTTTGACTATTTTAAAACCCGGTTTGAGACTTTGGATGAAGTGCCTGATGCGTGGCATATCCGTGTGGACACCGCCGCGCCGATGGATGAATGCATGCGCCGGATTCTGTCAAACGCCTGAGCCTGAAAACCGGGTTTTACCTGCGAAATATTTCGCAGGTAAAAATTCCCGTCACGCCTTCGGCGGCAGTGTTTTGGTCATGGGCCTATCCTTTTCGTTATGGAGTCCATTAAAAAAAATATGGTTTTTTAATCGGCTAAATGCTGCGATACGAGTATGTGAGAGTGGCTTTTTTCGAAAAATGGGCATCGGAAATTAAAAAAGCACCGATGGCTGCTTTGGGGTCAGCCAGCATGTGGAATCCTCCACTTTCCTGATAATCTCTATTTTGCAAGATATACGGAAAGAATAACGAAAATGATTGCAAAACACATGTCAAGAGTTTTATATGTATTTCAGGATAGTTAAATCTGGAAAAGGGGATCTGGCGGCTCACGGCTTCAAGGCTCGCGACAAAATGATCGATACCGGCAGTCCATAGGTTCAGGAGTTCACCAGAAACTGTTCAATTACTTGTTGAACGAAGCCGCTACGCGGCGGAAAAATCAAAAATGGTGTATACTCCACGTATCTGTCCAATTTCGGGCATTTATAAAAAAGGAGTATACATCATGATCCCAACAGAAGTAAACCGGTTT
>JBAQUK010000133.1:0-15639 GCA_049297455.1 Desulfosalsimonadaceae bacterium
AAGATCGTTGAGAATAACAGGAAAAAAGAATACCATGCTGACAATCCTCCTCTATGGTTATGAGAGGACTCTTCATTTTAAAAGGGCGGGTGGTCGCCAAAACTTCGCCGCCCTTTTAAAAAAAAAGGCCTCTTTCTCAGAGGCTCATTTATTCTGGTAATCGCTTTAATCTGTCAACGGAATCTAAAAATCCACCGCCTGTTTTGGTTCATAGAATGTAAAGATTAACAACGCCAAACCATCAGAAACGACCCTGGTTCCAGGCTCAAGGTTCTGAATGCTCCAATTCTTAACCTCTTCCGTGCAGAAACCTTTGACTTTCGCGAGTTTGATTCTTTGCGGCTTTTTGTCCATATCAGTTTCTACCTAATTTCCCGAAGAAATTATAACGAGGCCTTGCCATGGAATTGGATGTTCAAGACTTTAAGAATATCCCGCCGTGCCTTGGTCGCCTCTGTGAGGATATGACCATACTTCCCAGAATATTTAACTTATCCACGGTCGCCGACGTTTTCATTTTTAATCGTTATAATTAAGACGATTAAAACGGAAAACTTTAAGGCTTTTTAGTTCATAAACTGATTCATTTCAAATAAATGCATGGTACATCGTCATAATTTTGGCGGCAATTTAGGTTATAACTACTACGGCGTAACCGACAACCTGCGCGGCATCGCGCGGTTTGGCAAGGAGGTGGAAAAGCTGCTGTTTAAGTGGCTGAACCGTAGGGGGAAAAGAAACTGTCTCAATTGGGAAAAGTTCTGGGAAATGCTGAAGCGGTTTCCTTTACCGAAGCCACGGATCAGGGTCAGTATGTTCGGATTCTCCGTGAATTGACCATGTGAGGAGCCGTGTGCGTAAATAGCGCAAGCACGGTTCTGAGAGGGGCCGGTGACAACGGTGTGGATAAGGTATAAACAGCAAGCACGTAGTAGCCGCGTGCGGCAAGGCGTCATTAAAAGACTGTATGTTAATGCTTTGTTTTCATAGAAGAAGCCGGTCTACTCGACAAGTGCATAAGTCTCATTTAACGTCCAGTTGCCGAAAGACCAAGCGTAAACCGCTTTTTAACCCTACGGCCCATATAATCGTAAATAAACACGACTTTTTTATCGCTGTCTATCGGTGAGGCCGATTGCACCGTGATCAAGCGATTTTCCATACTCCAAATATAGACGGTTTCCGAACTGTTTTCAACAAGGGATGTAAAGTTGCCATCCACATCATAATCAAAGGTCCGGGTTCCGTCACCGGGCACGGCCTGCCCGGTATACTGGTTCAGATTGTTGGTGATGTAGTCTCCGGAATTCGCCGCCTCGGTGATTTGCGCCCGATTGCTAATGGGATCATACTGGCAGGCCCTGCATTCGGGTGGAATCGGTTGGCTCAATAATTAAAGACACGGCAACTTTCAAATACCGGTCATTTTTTCTTCTCCAGCTCCGCCACTTTCTGACTCAGCTCATCGACCCGGGTTTTCAACTCGTTGATCTGGGCTTTTGATGAGAGGTTGACGGCGTTCAACGCATCGGATATCCGCTGATCGATATTATCGATAATCCAGGATTTGAGGTTATTGGCGAAACCGACAATCTCCTGTTTCAGCGTTTTTCCTTCAGATTCGGATAGTTCCTTCTCTTTGACCAGACTGTTCACCAGTTTTTCAATCTCGTCTTTCGACATGGTCAAGGCGCTTTGCCACAGGGAAACATATTTTTTCCCATAACCAAAAAGCGTGCCCCTGCCCTTACGCAGCATCTGCATCAGCACTTGAGACGGCACCGCCTTGTCCGTATGGGTGTCCTCACGGGCCAGCAACTGGGAAACAATGGCCGATGTCAGGTCATCCCCCGTTTCATTATCAATGATGGAAACCTCTTCACCGGACTTGATCAGTTCGGCCAGGTGATCCATTGTCAAATAGCGTTTCCCCGTCGTATCATAGAGCTTCCGATTGGCGTATTTCTTGATTATATGCATGTTGTTCCCCTTATAGATTGCAAAGCAGTTTTACACAAATTTAATCAAAACCCATTATGAAATACAATGAATCTGGCATATTACCCATGACTGTGTGCGTTATAAGTGTCAAGCTTTTTTAGCTTTTCACGCAATCGGGATAAAATTTCAGATTGCAATGAACCACATCCTTTGTTAGTCTTAAATATCATTTTGAAAAAAATTTCAAGGAGGCGTGTAATGAAAAAACAAGTTGAGATTATGTCCAGCATCGATAATTTTTGGCTCCACATGGATAGTCCCACCAATTTAATGGTCATCACCGGCATGCTGGCGTTTGATGCCCCGCTGGATTATGCCAGGCTTCAGGAAACATTTAAAAACCGTCTCTTGTGTTACGACAGATTCAAAAAAAGAGTGGTCCATCCCATGAGCGGGGTGGGGAACTCCATCTGGGAGCTGGACCCGACATTTGATCTGCGATCCCATCTCCAGCGGGTGGCCCTCCCGGCTCCCGGCGGCAAGGAACAGCTCCAGGAACTCATCAGCGATCTGACATCCACGCCCCTTGATCCATCCAAACCCCTGTGGCAGGCCCACTATATCGAAAACTATAATAATGGTGGCTCCGTCCTTTTTGTCCGCATTCATCACTGCATCGGAGACGGCATCGCCCTCATCCGGGTATTGCTCGCCATGGCGGACATAGAGCCGAACGCCATCTGGTCCTGCAACATGACGGAAGTCAAAGGCAAACATGAATCCGTCTATGATTTTTTCCCGCCCCTTGAAAGGGTGGTGAAACGCATCAACCGGGCCAAAAAACGCACCCAAAAAGTAGGCGGTTTTATTTCCAGGGAAATCGAATCCGTTATCGCAAATCCCGGCCATATCATCGACCGGGCCAAAATGGTGAGCAAACACGCGTTTGAAGCCGCATCCGTGATCAGTAAAATTCTCCTGTTGCCCTCCGACAGAAAAACCGTTTTCAAAGGCAAGCTGGGAGTCCGAAAAAGCGTGGCTTTCAGCGATGGGGTTCCCGTCAGCGACATCAAGCTCATCGGCAAATACTTCAACGCCACCATCAATGATATCCTGGTGTCCATGGTCACCGGGGCACTGAGGCGTTATCTGCAGCAATGCAACAATCTGGTGGGCGACCTGGATATCCGGGTCGCCATGCCCATCAACATCCGGCCTCTGGATTCCGAAATCAAGCTCGGCAACCAGTTCAGCCTGATCCTGGTTTCCCTGCCGGTGCATATTGATGATCCGGTTCTTCGCATTCGCGAAGTCCAGCGGCGGCTGAATGAGCTTAAAGGCTCACCGGACGCCGCCATTGCGTATGTGCTTTTAAACGCCTTGGGCGCTTCTTCGGCGAAACTGGCCAATACGGCCGCCTCTATGTTCGCCAATAAAACCTCCGGCGTGATGAGCAACGTGCCGGGTCCGAGAGTGCCCCTGTATTTTGCCGGCACCAAAATCAGCGACATCATGTTCTGGGTGCCGAGAATGGGGGATCTGGGACTCGGCATCAGCATTATCAGTTATGACGGCAGGGTCTCGTTAGGCATCGCTACAGACACCGGACTGGTAAAAAATCCCAACAGGATCCTGGAAAATTTCGGCAACGAATACCGGATGCTGCTTGGCATGTACCGGGCCGGTCAAATCGAAAAAGACCCGCTGGTGATCAACGACCGGTTCCGGGACAAGGATACCGCTGAAATCACCAAGGAGGAAACCAAAACCGGCACCATCCAGTCCATCCGCTGCAAGGCCATCACACGGGGAGGCGGCCAATGCCATAACCGCGCCGCCACGGATTCCCTTTACTGCACCATTCACCAGAACAAATATGAAAGTTTTGCAGATCTTGATATCGACCCGAAAGTAAAAAACAAAGATCAAAAAGTCTCAGCGGGATAGCGCGTCTCAAAAAAAACCGGTTGTATTGATTTAAAAGGGAATGCGGAAAAAAATTATAATTTTTTCCGCATTCTTATTTTTTTATGGTGACAGATAATGGGTGATCCGTTCCAAATCGCCGATATTCGAAACCTCCCCATCCGCCATCGGAATTTGTAAAATCTCGACCGTTGCCCCGGTTTGTTGAGACAGGGAAGCGATGGACGCCGCATCTTTTTCCGCAAGTTTTTGCATTTGCAGGTGGGCGGCGATTATTTTTTTCTTTAATGGTTCATCCGTAAGGGCTTGTTCAAAAACAGAATTTTTCCAAGCGCCCTCAGTTTCTCCCCCGTTATCCGATTTTCCCTCCGCACCTGGTTCCCCTTCCGGCAATTGAATGCGATTGATGATAAACCCGCCAAACGGCATGTTGTTCTCCGACAATCGCTTATAAAGATACAATGCTTCCTTCATGGGCAACCGCTGGGGAGTCGCTACCGCCATAAAAAGGGTTTTCGGGTTGGATAGCAATTGTTTCACCGCATTCGCCCGATGACCGAACCCGTCAAACAGGGCATCATCCCAGAGCTTCATAAATTCGGCAAAATCCGCCAACGCCTGCTGTCCGACGAGTTTTCCCACCCCGCGCAACACCGGCGATGCGAACAAATTCAGCAGCCGAACGCCCCACTTGCCCGCCTGGAGATAGGGCTTAAAGAGGTTCATGAAAAAATGATGTCCGAGAAGATTCAGCAGCCGCTGGGGGGATTCGAGAAAATCAAGGGCCCGGCGGCTGGGCGGCGTATCCAGCACAATCAGGTCATATCGGCCCTGGTTATAAATTTCATAGAGCCGCTCCATGGCCATGAATTCATGGGAGCCCGCCATATTGTTGGAAAGATGCTGATAATACCGGTTGTTCAAAATCGTTTTCCGTATTTCAGAGGGGGCGTAGCGAAAGATCAGCTCGTCGAACGTCCGTTTGGCGTCCAGCATCATGGCATACAATTCCGGTTCGGGCACAGCAGAAAAACTGGCGATACTTTTCAGGTCCACCTGCTGGGCATCCTGGTTGAAATCTTTCAGTCCCAGCGAGTCCGCAAGCCTCCGGGCCGGATCAATGGTCAGCACAATGGTCTTTTTGCCATGCATGGCCCCCATCAGTCCGATGGCCGCCGAGACGGTGGTCTTGCCGACACCGCCGCTGCCGCAGCAGACAATAATTTCCGGGCCTTCCGGATCACGAATTGCGGCTGATAACATCTGTCTATCTCAAATCGAATGGACCAACGACCGGGTCAGGTGATGCGACAATGCATCAATATCTTCCAGCGTCAGGTCATTGGTAAAATAAAAAGGCATTTCCTTCATCCGGCCAAGAGTTCTTGCCTGAATCTGGTCAATATATTTCTGCTGCATGTCGCGCCGCCGGACCAGTCGAAGGGCGGAATCGAGCATCGCATTGCCGGGGCTGCCGGGATGCTTCTTCAGCGCATCTTTCAGGGCATTTATTTGATTTAATTCATTTTGTGTAAAATAAGAAGGATATACGCAATTTATCAACGTGACGGCAACCGGCATTTCCAGTTCATCGTCGGCCGCGGAATAAAATTCCATTGCCTCATTGACCGGGAGTTCTTCCGGAAGGGTGACCAGAACCAGGCAGGTTTTTTGAGGATTTTTAAGGAGGCGCTGAAGCTCGCGGATCTGATTCGCCACCGGACCCACACGGATCATGCGGATTAACTGTTCCGGCAGACGCAGGAGACTCAAGGCGTGGCCTGTGGCCGGCGCATCCACAATGATCAGGTCAAACCGGGGTTCGGCGTCTTTGTTTGTTTCTTTTTCCCAGCGCCAGATCCGCGCCAGGCTCATGACTTCCTTTAAACCCGGCGTTGCATCAAACAGGTAGGAGAACAGGCGGCTCCGGATAATTTTCCGGGCAATGAAACCGGAGCTTACATGGGCATGGATATAGGCTTCCAGCTCCGCTTTCGGATGAACCCGCGCCCCCCAAAGGTTTGAAGATATTTCTTCCGGAGTTTCCGACAGGGTCCGGTTAAGACAAATACTGCCCAGCGTATCCGAATCGCCGATTTCCACCAGAAGCACCCGTTTGTTCATGCGCTGGGCCGCCATGCCCAGCGCAACGGTGGCCGTTGTCTTGCCCGCCCCGCCTTTTCCCAGAACGAATATCACCCGCCGGGAAAATATCGATTGAAGCAAGTCCAACTGCGGCAGGGGGACAACAGCAATCCCATCCCTCGGGGATTGGGTATTTTCTTTGTTGTCCCTGCTATTGCCGTCCGTCATTGAGGCGACCACATGGAAATGACGATAAGATTTTTATTTCTCTTCTTTTGGCGCAGCAGCCTTGGCCGGGGCCGGTTTGGCCGGTTCTGCCTTAGCGGGTTTGGCGGCAGCTTTCGTTTTTTCGAGTTTGGCGATTTTGCTGTTCAATGCGTTAATTTTAGCGGTGAGTTCAACCACCTGGTCCCGGTTTGCGAGATTCATTTTATCAAGCACTTCGTTAATCCGCCCGTCAATATGTTTGGATACCCAGTTCTGAACATTGTCCTTGAATTTAAGGACTTCGTCTTTTAATTTTTTCGCTTCGAATTCGGAAATCTTATTGTCCTTGACCAGCAGATTGATCACTTTTTCAATTTCTTCTTTGGAGGTGGTCAGGATGTCCTGCCACATGGATGCGCCTTTTTTCCCAAAATCAGAAAGGGCGTCCCCGCCTTTTCTGAAAAGCTGTACCAGAAAATTGGCGGAATCCTGCCCGGACTTTCGAGATTTGGTTTTTTTCGCGGGTTTCGCTTTTGCATCTTTCTGGTTTTTGGAAGGGGATTTTGAGAGCACGTCACTGGTAATATCGGCGCCGGTTTTGGTATCAATAATGTCAATTTTTTTCTTGGCTTTCACCAGATCGGAAATCTGCGCCCGCGTGATGTAATTTTTCTCAACTGTGTCGTAAAAACGTCCATTGGCATATTTTTTAATTGTATACATCCGGACCTCCTTTAAATTGGGATTGGGTGCAAAAACTTATGCTAAAAGGGCGGCACACCCTTACGATGTGCCGCCGGACAACCACCACTTTACACAATTTTACAATATTTTACACCATTTTCTGATTTTTCAGGGCTTCGATATTCTTGTTTAACGACTGCATTGCCTGGGTCAGTTTCTGGATTTCACCCTTATTCGGCATATTGATATAGCCGGGCAGTGAATTCAAGCTGTTGGTCACTTTCTTTTCAACCGTTTCAACCAGGGGCAGTTTGTACATAAACTTTTTGCCGTTTACGATAACGCCGTCGAGTTTTTTGAAGGCATCCTTTTCAAGGTCGCGGCCTTTGGCCAGAACTTCGTCCACTTTACCCGTAATTTTTTTGTAGGGCTTTTCGATATATTCTTTACCTTTTTCGATATTTTTTACAACGTATTTTTCGTTGTATTCCTTCAACGCTTCACGCCCCTTCTCAATGTTTTTGGCCACATATTTTTCATTGTAGTCTTTGATCTTTCCGGTAACGGCGTCCGATGCTTTCTGAACTTTTTCCACAATCACGTTGCTTTTTTTCTCTTGTTTCTTGGCCATGGTGTTTCCCTCCTAAAAAAATTATTATTGGTTATTTTTGGTAAGCTCATTAATGCGTTTTGTACCTATTTATATCCGGCCCACTCAAATTCCGGAGATGACGCATTGCGTTATGAATGTCTTATGACGCATTGCGTTATGCGTGTCAAGCTTTTTTTTTAAGGTCATTTAATTTTTTTATTCCGACAAAAACCGGAGGGGATTTTGAACTGCCAAACGATATGAAAACTGAAAACAAAAGGAATGGATTATGGATATAACATATTTAATTTATACATATTAATAGGATGGAAACACTTCATTCCCATCCTTTTCCAGGCGCAGATAATGCCGGACAACCAGAGTTATCGTCTCTTTGGAAACCGCCCGCGGTTTTCCCTCGGCTGATTCCCTGGCTTCACACGCGCTTCGCTTCCGCCGGGGGGCAGAAGTTTTTTGTCTTCGGATGCCACCCACACAAACCGGGAGCCGGATTTGCTCCCTTTGTAGGCCGGAACCCGGAAACGAGTGACATGAAAGCCGCAGCTCATCAGGAGCTGTTCAAATTTTTTGTCCGGCTCCGCCGACCACACCGCCAGACATCCCTTTTCGCGTAGCGCACCCCGGCAGGCAAGAATCCCTTCACGGCCATACAACCGGTTGTTCCCGGAATCGGTCATCGCATTGGGACCATTGTCGATATCCAGCAGGATCGCATCGAATTGATTTCTGACGCCTAAAATCAGCGCGACGACATCGCCTATCTTCAGATCAACCCGTTCGTCTTCCAGCGGCCGGCCGTTGAGATGCCCGAAAAATTCCCGGTTCCATTCGATGATGGCATTCACCAGTTCTCCCACGACGATCCGGGCATCAAAGCCCAGCATATCCAGGGCCTGACGCAGGGTATAGCCCATCCCGAGGCCGCCGATGAGAATGCGGGGTGCCTTGCGCCCGGATAGATGCCCACAACCCAGCCGCGCCAGTTCAAGCTCCGATTCATGTTGGCGGCTGAGCATCAGATCGTGTCCATTGACCTGGATCGTGAAGTCGCCGTCGTGCTGATAAAGCACCATCTCGCCGCCGCCCGGCGCCCGGGCCGTCGCCATTTTTACTCTCGGGTTCATTGTGTTTTATCCTATGGGGAAGAAGCGGCAACCGGAAGAAACGCGAACCAGGTTCCGGCGACCGATTGCCATCGCCTGTATATTTTTTTGGGTTGACTGATCTCAATTTTTGGGTAAATCGTTGGATGAATTGGCCATAAATCATTACGCAGGTCAATCATTATTATTCCCCGGTCCATTTCCCATTATCCGTTTTTGTATTCAAAAATTCCGCTGACCCTCCTTCCCCTTTGACTTTGAAATCCGTTTCATCTACTCTGACTCAACCATTTGTCGGGAAAAAATCCCGACCTGCAAAAAACGCATAAATTCAAATGGCAGGCCGGGGTTCTTACCCGGCGGTAGCCCATTCCGCATGGGTCCGGAATATATTAATCAGGCTGGCAAAGAACCAATGAAAGAAAAATACATGCAATCCGATGATGAGCAGGATGAATTATTCGAGGATGACTATTTTGATGTTTACCACAGAAACCAACCCGGCAGCGACTTTAACCATGTCATCGGTGATGTTGTAAAAGTTTATCCAAATGCCGTGCTCGTCGGCGCCATTGCAGCATCGAAATACATTCGTCCGCCGGTCAGGCCGCGGGTGACGTATGATGTGGATATTTTATTGTCTGAAGCCGATTTTGAGTTGTTCCTCGCGGATGACCTGCCCGAAGTTTCTTTGAAAAATCTGGAAAATCACTTTCTGGATTCAGACTCGGCCAACCACAGCCTAAAACATAAAACCACAGGTATTTATGTTGATTTTTTATCCGCTGAAAGCACGCCGCTGAAACCGAGATTGATCCGGCACATTCTGGAAAACAGAAAAATAACAACCAATATATTAAGACTCGGGGATTCCAAGATTGATATTGTAAAACCCGAATACCTGATTGCGTTAAAATTGAACCGGTATTACAAAATGCCGCGGACGGAAAAGGGATTAAGCGACCGCCTGGATATCATCAAAATTTTAAAAAGTTTAATTTCAAATTCCATACTGTTCAGCCTCGGTGGGGCCAGGGATTTCATGGGCAAACAGGAGCTATCCAGTTTTAAAACAATTTATGATGATGTCGCATTTGAAATAAAAGCGGAGAAAAAGATTCAAAAAGAATTGTACCGCCAGTCCATGTATATTATCGACTTTGAAGCATCCGGACTTGGCAGGGAGTCTTATCCGATTGAAGTGGCCTGGGGAGACGGCAAGCACGCCGCCACTTCATTCCTGCTGAATCCCGAAAACATGAACGGCTGGACGGACTGGGACCCCAGAAGTTCGGAATTCCATGGCATCCCCAGAGATAAACTGATTAAAGAAGGGGAAGATCCGAAGCGTGTTGCTGAAAGAATGGTCAAAGAGCTGGCCGGAAAAACATTATATTCGGATGAACCGCGATATGACAATATGTGGAAAGACCGGCTGCTCAAAGATTCCGGCTATGATCCCGGACTCATTCGTATTAAAAACTTAAAATATTTTTTAAACAAGATGGTCAAAGCCACATCCCCAAAAATGAAGTTCACGGATCTTCTTGAAGAATTTTCAGCAAAAACCGAAACCCCTCACAGGGCCGGGCCGGATGTTTCATGGCTGTTTGAATTTGTGGATTTCGTGAGATATACGGTCTTTGTTTTAAGGCGTTAGCCGCCATTATTTTACGCCGCCCGGCCCCATTTCATATCCACCGCCTTCATCGCGTCTGCGGCCGAACTCGTGATTCCGCCAGTATAACCCGAACCTTCGCCAATCGGGTACAGGTTTTTAATATTGACGGATTCACAATTATGATTCCGCTTAATCCTCACCGGACAGGAAGTTCTGGTTTCCGCGCCAAACAGAATTGCCTGCCGGGAAACAAACAAAGGCTCTTGCTGTTTCCATTTATTAAAGGCAGCCAAAAGCAAGTCGCTTATAAATTCCGGAAAAAGATCTTTGAGATGAACCGAGACAACACCCATCCGGTAGGAGTTTTCATTTAAACCGCCGGAACTCCGGCTCAACATAAAATCCTCCAGGTTCTGGGCCGGAACCGCCCAGTTGCCGCCGCCTGCCTGAAATGTCCGGCGCTCGATCTCCTTTTGGAACTCCATGCCGGCAAGGGGGTTGGCCGACCTATAGTCATCCGTATGGCAGGAGACGACAATCGCCGCATTTGAAAAGGCAGAAGCCCTGGCTGAGCAGCTCATTCCGTTTAAAACCATCATGCCGTCTTCAGAGGAAGCGTTGACTATCTCCCCGCCGGGACACATGCAGAAGGTGTACACGCCGCGCTTTTTGATCCGGTCCGTGTAGCTGAAAGAATATGCGGCTGCCCCGATATCCGGAAAATCCTTATATTTATTGCCATACCGGATACGATTGATCAATTTCGCCGAATGCTCCATCCGGACCCCGACAAAAATCGGCTTCTGTTCCACCATAATCCCGTTTTTATGAATCATCTCAAAGGTATCCCGGGCCGAATGCCCCACCGCAAGATAAATATCGGATGAACGGTATTCCTGGTCCCCGTTGATGATGACCCCGCAGGCCGTTCCTCCGGAAATCACGAGATCCGTCATTTTGGCACCGTAATGGATCTGCCCGCCCTGCGCCAGAATATAGTTCCGCATATTGGCAACGATCCGGCACAAAACGTCCGTCCCCAAATGGGGCTTGCTGATGTACCCGATTTCCTCCGGTGCGCCGAATTGAATATAGGTATTCAGCACCCGGTTGACATACCCCGTATTTCTGTCTCTTCTGGAAAACAGCTTCCCGTCGGAAAACGAACCCGCCCCGCCTTCCCCAAACTGGATATTGGACTCCGGGTCCAGCTTCCTGTTTAAAGTAAAACGCTCAACATCCAGGGCGCGTTCTTCAATTTTCTTCCCTCGCTCGAATATGATGGGTTTAATGCCATACGCGAGAAGCGTCAGGGCGGCAAACATGCCGGCCGGGCCGAAACCGATGATGATCGGCCGGTCCTTGATATTGATTGATTGTCCGGCCGCCCCTGCCCCTTGAATATCTTCCGGTCTTTCAATATATTCCGGGAATTTTTCCGTGTTGTCGAAGATGCCGGAAATCCGGACCGCTATTGAAATTTTGTATAGGAGCTGCTCCTTGTTGCTGAGATCCAGTTCCTTGCTCAGAATTTTAATGATTTTTAAATTGTTGCAGCCGATCCCCAGCCTTTGTGACGCCGCTTTGATATATGGATCCGTCTTGCCAAGTTCATCAGGCCCGTTCAGCTCAACAGGAATTTGCAGATTGATGATGATTAAATTCAAAAACTGCCTTTCTTTATCTTTTTGCTTCAGACTGATGCACGCTGCAGTACTCAGATCCCGGAACAGGCTTTTTTTTACACGAGCTGCCGCTTTTCGTCAGGGCAATACATATCCTCGATATTTCAAAAGCGTCTGCCGGCGCGCCTGCTTTTTCCATTTCCGGGCGCGTTTTTTTCTTTAAGGATTTGACGGATTTCGCCGCCGCCTCACCTGTGCAGCCGACAATCAGCGGCGTGACATCCACATTGCCGGTTTTCGAAATATCATGCAAATAATCCAGTTCATCTTCAAAGTATTTCAAAATCATCTCCGGGTCAGACACCAGTCCCTCATCGGTCACAAGCCCGATCCCCACCTTGCCGGCATAGCTGAAAATGCTGATCCCCATGCCGACCCGGCCGCTCGTGGGAACCCAGCCGATAAAGTTTTCAATTTTTTTACCCGCAAAATAAAGCGTCTCCCGGGGGCCGGGAACATTGGTCATAACCATTGACGCCTTGTTGCCGAAAAAATGGGAAGCGGTTCTGGCAATACTGGCGGAGGATAGACCCAGCGCGCTTAACACCATAAATGCAACATACGCATCCGGCGACTGTTTAAGATTATCCATACGTTTTTTGACTTCTCTTAACCGTAAAACCGGGTCTTCAATATAAACCGGCAGGGCAAGGAAAACCAGGCTGAATTTATTGCCCAGCTCAAACGCGGTTCCGGGTTCACGGATGTTGACAGGAATCGCGGCGCGCAGTTCAGTATCATGTATCCGGTCGCCCCTCATCATCAGATACTGCCTCAGCGCGCCGGCTACCGAAGCAATCAGCACATCATTGATCGTGGCATCCACCGCTTTACTGATCTTTTTAACTTTCTCCAGCGATATAAGATTCGTCCAGGCAACACACTTTCGAACTTTCAACGGCCCTTTCAGGGAAGTTTTGGGATCAAAAGGCATCATGGCAAGCTTCCCCAAAACCGTTACCGTGTCAACCGACAGATTGGCGGTGTTTTTTGCGAATTTCTTCACATACGACCGATCCGACATCACTTTTGACCACTCCGCCATCAGCTTTTCACCGACGATCTGGGTTTTGTCGATCACTCCGGACACACTCGTCAGCAATTGCCCGGCAGGGATGAACGGCGGCGGTGACCATTTCCTTTTTTTCCTTCTGAATTTATCCCCGAACAAAGGCTTCCCTCCCGGCTCCGTGTCCGCAGTGGAAAGCAGCACATAAACCAGAGAAATACCGTCAGCAATGCAGTGATGAAGCCGGAAAAAGAACGCGCATCCGCTTTTGTAGTTTTCAATCAGATGACATGACCACAGGGGTTTGGTCCGGTCCATGGGGATGGTCATCAGATCGCTGCACATGCGTTGAAGCTCCGCCTTCCCGCCGGCTCCCGGCAGGGCCACCAGCTGAAAATGGGACCGGATGTCAAAATAAGGATCAAACTCCCAGCTCGCGACCCCCACACCGGATATGGGCGCGACAACGATCTGCCTGAACCGGTCAAACGCGCACAGCCGATCCTCAAGTGTCTTGCATGCCTGATCATAATCAAGTGTTTCCTTAAATTCCATAATGCCGGTGATCACCATCAGGTTGGTGGGATGATCCATCTGGAGCCAGAAATTGTCCGCATTGGTCATTGTCTCAGCCATCATGTTCTCCTTTATAAAAATTTCACGCGGAATTGTTCTTATTCAGCTCAGCCGGATCGCTTTTTCCGGACACAGTTCCTGACAGCAGAAACAGATAATGCAGATGCCGGAATCCACTTCCGGAAACTCGCCTTTCATGGTCAGGGCCGACACCGGGCACTGGGCCACGCAGGTGCCGCAGGCCGTGCACAGGCTTTGGTCCACCGATGGCCGGAACCGGTTTTTGCTGACGAGCATCAGTTGGATCGCCTGATTTTTGGTAATCCCCTCCCCGCTCACCGGCGGCAGTTTGAAATCCGGAATCTTTTCCAGCTTCCCGATGATATGGATGGTCTTCAGGTCAAAATCCCCCAGGCCGTCTTCTTTTGCCTTTTGCAGGGAGCGCAGGATTGAGGGATCGCACCCCATCATGAAGGCGATGACCGCATCCATGGCCACGGCATTGTCTGCGGCCAAAATCAGTCCGATATACCGCAAATCGAAAGACGCCGGGCCATTGCCCTCCATGCCCACCACCGCATCCAGAATAAACAAATCCGGCACCCGGATCTTGAACACTTCCACAATGACCTCATGAAACCGTTCCGGGCTTCCGGCCACTTTGTGAAGAATGGATTTCTGCGCGCCGGGAAGAATCCCGTAGCTGTTTTTGATGGCCCCGGAAATCACCGTCAGACCGTGGGTTTTAAACCGCGGCAGACTGATGATGATATCGGCTTCCATCACAATCCTGGAAACACTCACCGATGGCATGAACAAAGGGTTAAACCCGACCTTCACCGGATCATTGCCGATATTCCGGTAATAGCCTTTGGCCGCGGCCATGAGCCCGGTTTTTTCAAAACATTCCTCATTGGCGCCGTAGCTGACCACCCCCGGATTGTCCCCCACGATAATGGCGGCCGGGTTTAACGTTTCCACTTTCTCCACCACGGCCCGGAGTACGGACGGATGGGTGACGATGGCCTCATCCGCACCCGATGTCCGCAGCGCATTGGGCTTGATCAGGACTGTTTTGCCGGTGAAATCCAACGGAAATATTTCAAACGCCCGGTCAATGGCCGGACGGACAGAGTCATAGGTCGCCGGGTGAATCAGTACGTTTTTCACGGTCAATTGCCCGAATGGTAAGAAATATTAATGTAATTAAACAGTTCTGCGGCAGTCGTAATTTTGGACATATCGGGATCAATGGCGCTGTTTTTTCCCAGCACATGACCGTGCCCGACAATTTCCGGGGTCATCTGCACGGGGCCGTCATCAATATATAATAGCGAACGCCACACAACCGACGGCTGTCCGTTCACATCACTGAATCCCGGACTGGTTTCATCCTTTGAATAATACGCATTGTAATCAAATGACACATTTGCTTCGATAAAAACCGTCAAATCCTTTCCCTCATATTTTTTAGGGATATCCCAGAGGATGGTATGGACTTCACCGGACGGGGTGGCCCCGGAAACCGCGTCAATCTCCGGGCTCTGTTTTTGCGGCCGGACGCCCGCCCATACCGGCAGCGCACTTGGGCGTTCATCGGCAAACATCCAGTTGTCCTTCCCCGCTCCCTGGGTCACAAAAACGGTTTCATGACCGCCATCACCGGACGCCACCCAAACGGCCAGTTGGGGGTATTTGGTTCCCATCAGCCAGGGATAATTCTCGGTATTAAAGGAAAGAGCGATTTCCAGGTATTTCCGGTGCGCATCAGTCACTTTCTGTTCCTTTAATCCGGAACACTGAACCAGAAGAATCAGAAGCACCGGGGCCAGCAGAATCAGTTTTTTCATTTTTTTGCTCCAATAATTACAGAATTGATGGTGAGGACTCGATCAGGCGGGGCATATCTGCGGGCGGGCCAACAATAATTGCATGCGCTCCTTACGGAAGGAGGCCGTTATCCGGCGGCCGGGCATGGAAGTCAAAACAACCGGATCAACTGTGAGAGACGATATAAGCAGCCAGTTTCCCCATTTCATCTCTTTCCATCTTGCTGAAAAAAATCAGCATTGTCCGGTTAGGTTTTTGCATGTAACCGGGAATGGTGTTGTTCTTTGAAAAAATTATCATCCATGGAAGAACCGCTCTCACGAAGTTCGTTCTGGATTTGGATGCGCAGTTCTCGGACG
>JBAQUK010000134.1:0-2177 GCA_049297455.1 Desulfosalsimonadaceae bacterium
ACCTATGCCTTAAAAAACCCAGTAAAATGATTGAGCGCAGCGAATCCAGTTTAAATAATCCGGAAAATAACTGTCACAGTCAAAATAATCAGAAAAATCAGTTACATTTTTTTTGGAAATCAACAGCATATTTGTTTTCGAACAGGCTTTCAACAATACGCATTATATGGCGGATTTGTTACGGAGTCTATTGAAAAAACTTGGTTTTTTAGCGGGATTAATGCTACAAGGCGAGAATATGAGATTGATCGCTTCTGAAAACGGGGCGTCGAAAATTGAGAAAGTGAGATGATTCCTGCAATTTTCGGATGAAGGAAGTCATTTTCGTGTTCTGGAGAGGTGTGATGCTTTTGCCTGCGTTAAATGATCACTGTCTGGAAAGTTGAAAATCCCAATGAGCTGGTGAATTCACCGAAAACTGTTGAATTAATAGTTGGTTGCAAAGAGGAAATTGATGAGTATCAAGGGGTTTGAGATGGGTTTTGAGGGCGAAGTTCTCCAAAGAGGTTTCTGGCTCTATGTGTGGGAGATAGTTTGCGGCCAAAAAGTTTACCTATACGTCGGGCGCACGGGAGATAGCTCATCGCCCCATGCTTCATCCCCATTTAACCGAATCGGCCAGCACCTTGATCCCCGGGAGAAAGCGAAAGGAAATTCATTGGCAAAACGTTTGAAGGAAGCGGGGGTGAATCCAAAAACGAGTAAATTCAGAATGCTGGCATTGGGGCCGTTATTTCCTGAGCAAGAGTCGTTTGAAGCGCACAAACCTTATCGTGACCAAATGGCAACTTTGGAATATGAGACAACGGCATACCTTCGCGAGAAGCAATTCACGGTATTAGGGAAACATCATCTCGGAAGGCCTGTTCCTCAAGATATTGTGGAAGAGATCAAGTCAAAAGTTTTAAGGTTCTTAAATAAAACCAGTTAATCATAGGCTACAGTGGGTAGCCGAAAAAGTCTGCTCTCAAGGAAGGTCTGGGGGCGACCTCCACCCTTAACAGATTCAACGGTGGTTAACCGGTTTTTCTTTAACCGCTATCCTCGGCAACCCCCTGTCATTTTTACTTTTCTTGGTGGGCAAGAAAAGTAACAAAAGAACCCAGCCCCGCGATGCGGAAAGCTCCCTGAGCCGGTGGTTTCCGTGGCGTGGGCAAAAACTCGCTTTATGAAGTGGAATGCCGAGCTTTGTTTTGCCGATTCTGTTTATCGCAACTGGCAGGTTCATTGGCTTTTATCCGCTCAAACAGTTTGCCCCCGTGATCCACGGAAACCACCGGCTCAGGGCCGCATCGCAATGGGCTTCCCACCGCCGGAAGAGTGTTCCCTTTCCTTTCCGGAAAATCAAATAAAAACAAACGCTATGATTGGTATGGATTGCAATCCGGACATAGCCCAGGACAAGAAAATCCGATGGGATAAAGCGGATGGGTTTACTTGCGAAATATTTCGCAAGTAAAAATCATTTCATATTTTTTAAAATAGGGGCTTCGATATCTTTGTCGCTGGGTTTTTGCCCATCGCGCTGCGTCCCTGACGGGCGGTTTTCCGTGGAAAAAGGGGGAAACTGTCTGAGCGGCGGAAGGGCAATCTGTTTAATGCTTAAACAGATTGAATTTATTCACAAATCATGAAACAACGATCATCAAGCGAGTTTTTCCCCCGCCACGGAAAACCGCCCGTCAGGGAAATAAGCGGCGCGGGGCTGGGTTCTTTTGCTACTTTTCTTGCCCACCAAGAAAAGTAGAAGACAACAGGGCCGATGGGAAGTGTTTGGAATTCATCCGGAACCGGTCTCCCGAAAGCTTTGATACGGGATACTGCATAAAGCCCTATTTATTTTAAACTCATTGAAATAAATATAGTTTTTCAATCAACAACATGCTACAAGGCGCATAAGTCAATCTTTCTATTCCGAAAAGGGAATCATAGACCCTGTTCGCAACCTGAACCGGGTGGCGTGAAGAGCCCTGTGTTGATTTCCAAAAAAAAATGTAACTGATTTTTCTGATTATTTTGACTGTGACAGTTATTTTCCGGATTATTTAAACTGGATTCGCTGCGCTCAATCATTTTACTGAAGTTTCCCCAAAAAGCGTCATGCCGCCATGCGTAGTAGTACGGCTATTAGAGAATTAACGACGGATTTTTGTGGTACTGGGAAAAGACTACTAAAA
>JBAQUK010000135.1:0-8205 GCA_049297455.1 Desulfosalsimonadaceae bacterium
TTGTCGACCTGTCGCAAGCAGGGAATGAAAGCAAGCCGTGCGCTGGAATTGTTGTTCAACGGCAAGCTGCCGGAATTTGTGAAGCAAGAGTAGTAATTTTATCGTGAATTACGCTGAATAGTTACAAAAAAGAGAGATTGACCGGTACCGGCCCTTTCCTTCCGCTGTCGTGAGGAAGTTGGATGAGCAATTTAAGCTGGAGTGGACCTATAACTCAAACGCCATTGAAGGGAACACCCTCTCTCTCCAGGAAACGGAACTGGTGATCAACCGGGGGCTGACCGTGGGCGGGAAATCGCTGGCGGAACATTTTGAAGCGATCAATCACAAACAAGCCGTCATGCAATTAACAGATTATATTCAAAAAAAACAAGATATCAGCATTGATCTGATTTTAAATATTCATGAAACGATTTTTAAAAATATTGATGAGACGGAAGCGGGAAAATTCAGAAACCACAATGTCCGAATTATGGGCGCCGTGCATCTTCCCCCGGATGCGGGGAAAATTCCGCGGCTGATGGATGAGCTCATCGAATGGTATTATCAGCACCTGAATGCCTTATCAGTGCCTGAATTAGCGGCTGCTATTCATTACAAAACCGTCCATATTCATCCTTTTATGGATGGAAATGGCCGCACCGCCAGAATTTTAATGAACCTGGTGCTGATGAAAAACGGTTTTCCGCCCGCCGTCATCCTGAATGTGGACCGCAAAAAATATTACCGGGTATTAAAAGAAGCGGATATGGGAAAGTATGACGGATTTATGGACTTTATCGGGAAATCGGTTGAAAGGTCATTGATCATCTATCTGAACGCGCTGGCGCCGGCGGATTTAAAAAAGAACGAAAAACAGGGATACATCACCCTGAAAGAAGCAACCCGGTATTGCGATTATTCCCAGGAGTATTTATCGTTTTTGGCGCGGCAGGGCCGGTTGGCGGCCGTGAAATTCCACAGAAACTGGATGACGACGAAAGAAGCGGTCGAGGAATATGTCAGCTCTCAGCCATCCCGCGCTTCCAGGTCTTCCCATCGTGCATAGGCAATTTCCAGACTGCTTTCCAGCTCCTGCTGCCGGGCCGACATCCGGGAGACGGTCTGGGCGTCTGTTTTATAGAAATCCGGGGCCGACATCTGTTCAAAAAGCCCGGCCAGTTCCTGTTCCATGGCTTCGATCTGCTGGGGAAGCGCGCTGAGTTCTCTTTTTTCCATGTAGCCCAGCCTGCCGCCGCCCGCTGGTGCTGGTTTTGATTTCTCTTTTGGTTTTTCCGGCTGTTTTTTCGGAATTTCCGGAGGTTTGCGCTGCCGCAGCCAGTCGTCGTATCCGCCGATATATTCCCGGACCAGGCCGTCGCCTTCAAAGACCAGGGTGCTGGTCACCACATTGTTAAGAAACGCCCGGTCGTGGCTTACCAGGAGGAGGGTGCCGGTGTAATCGAGAAGAAGTTCTTCCAGCAGTTCCAGGGTCTGGACATCCAGATCATTGGTGGGCTCATCCATGACCAGCACATTGGAAGGCCGGGTGAAAAGCCGGGCCAGCAGGAGCCGGTTTCGCTCCCCGCCGGAAAGGGTTTTCAGGGGACTGCGGGCCCGGTCCGGGGTAAACAGGAAATCCTTGAGAT
Source organism: Desulfosalsimonadaceae bacterium (assembly GCA_049297455.1). Classification (GTDB taxonomy): domain Bacteria; phylum Desulfobacterota; class Desulfobacteria; order Desulfobacterales; family Desulfosalsimonadaceae; genus SURF-3. The sequence goes on from JBAQUK010000135.1 coordinate 1,629, forward strand.
ATCCGATGACATGCCGCCGCCGACCGTTGATTTCCAGAAATTCATTGCCGTTTGAGATATTGTCCTGAACGCTTTTGTCCTCATCCAGTTGTTCGCGGGTCTGGTCAAAATAGGCGATTTCAAGATTGACCCCGTGCCGCACGGTCCCGGCATCCGGGATAAGATGTTTGAGCATCAGGCCCAGCAGGGTGGTTTTGCCGCTACCGTTGGGACCGATGATGCCCAGCCGGTCGCCCCGCATCACCATGGCATTGAAATCCTGCACCACCGGTTTTCCGTCCCAGGCAAACGACACGCCAGTGGCCTCCAGCACCAGTTTGCCGGTGCGCTCGGCCTCCTGAAGTTCCATTTTGGCGCTGCCTGCACGGGCGCGCCGGTTCTGGCGTTCCTGTCGCAATTGCATAAGGGCCCGCACCCGGCCTTCGTTGCGGGTGCGCCGGGCTTTGACCCCCTGCCTGATCCATACCTCTTCAATGGCCAGCTTTTTATCAAACTGATGGTTCTGGTCCGCTTCCACACCCACCAGCTCGGCTTTGCGTTCCAGGTGGGCCGCATAACCACAATCCCAGGAAGTAATCCGGCCGGTATCGATCTCGATGATCCGGGTGGCGATTTTTTCCAGGAAAGCCCGGTCATGGGTCACAAAAATCAGGGTTCCGGCAAATTTTGATAAAAGCGACTCCATCAGGTCGATGGACGGGATATCCATGTGGTTGGTGGGTTCATCCAGGAGCAGCACGTCGGGTGCGCAGGCCAGGGCTTTGGCCAGCAGGGCCCGACGTTTCATGCCCGCAGAAAGGGTTTCAAACCGCAAGTCCTGCGGAAGCTCAAGCTGGGTCAGGATTTTAGCGACATGGGCCAGCCGCTTCCAGGTGTCTTCATCACCGGCTTCATGCCCGTCTACGGAAAGGGTCATTCCGCCGTTTTCAAGGCCGCTGACAGCGATGTCATGGATGGTTCCGGTCAGGTCAGACGGAATTTCCTGGGGGAGGGAGGCGATCCGGATGCCGGGCTGTCTATAGATTTCACCCTGATCCGGGACCACATCCCCTTCTATCATATGCAGCAGCGTGGTTTTGCCTTCCCCGTTTCTGCCCACGAGACACGCTCGCTCACCGGGTTCGATGTGAAGGGTAACCTGGTCAAACAGGAGATGCCCGCCAAACCCCATGCTCATATTGCGAATGCTGATTAACGCCATAAAATTCGGGCTTCCCCCATTATCAGGACCGTCCGGGGCGGCGGCGGGACGGGGATTTATTCCCGGAACGGCCCCCCCCAGATCTGTCGCCGCCGGGTTTTCGCGGCGGCCGGGATTTGTCCGGCTTATATGCGTAAAGGGGTTCCGGCATGACCAGCCACGCATCGTCCGGTACGATGCACGGCAGTTTTCTGCCGATAAACGCTTCAATATCCGGGAGGTAAAACGCGTCATCGTCATCGGCGAAACTGATGGACGTGCCGGCGGCCCCGGCCCGGCCCGTGCGGCCGATGCGGTGCACATAATCTTCCGGGTCATGGGGCAGCTTGAAATTGATCACATGGTCCATGCCCTCGATATGGATGCCCCTGGCCACCACGTCCGTGGCCACAATCACACGGATCTTCCCGGCCTTGAAAGCCTCCAGCCGCTGGACCCGTTTCTGCTGGGGCACATCGCCGGAAAGCATCGAGCAGGTGATGCCGTGCCTTGCCAGCATCTCGGAAAGCCTTACCACCTGGTCCTTGCGGTTGCAGAAAATCAGCACCCGTTCAAGCTTTTGCTTTTCAATCACATTATACAGGAGCGCAAATTTTTCCTTGGCCGTCACGATATAAACCACCTGGTCCACGGTATCCACTGCGATCATTTCCGGCTCGATCTCCACGGTCACGGGGTTCCGGGTCCAGCTCTCGGCCAGCCGGGTGATGGCTTCGGTCAGGGTCGCGGAAAACAGCAGGGTCTGGCGGCTTTCCTTGGCCGGGGTGCTGTAGATGATTTTGCGGACATCCGGGATAAACCCCATGTCCAGCATCCGGTCCGCTTCGTCGATGATCAGGGTTTCCACCTTATTCAGATAAAGGTCGCGGCGATGCTGAAAATCCAGGAGCCGTCCGGGCGTCGCCACCATGATATCCACCGGCGTGCCCGCCAGTTGGCGTCTCTGCTTGTCGTAATCCATGCCGCCGAAAACGGCGATCACCGTCAGGCCGCAATATTTGCCGAGCTGCCTGGCTTCTTCGGAAATCTGGATCACCAGCTCCCGGGTAGGCGCAAGCACCAGCACCCTTGGGGTTCCGGGTTTTCGCTGTCCCGGAATCGGGTTGTTCATCATCTGCGTAATCACGGTGATTAGAAACGCGGCGGTCTTGCCCGTGCCGGTCTGGGCTTTGCCGAAGGCGTCCCGGCCGGTGAGGGTGCTGGGCAGGATTTCCGCCTGGATCGGGGTGCAATAGGTGAAATTCAGATCAAAAATACCGTGCATCAGGGGAGCGGGAAGGGAAAGATCATGAAAACGAACGCGGCCTTCCTCGGGCGGAACATTGAATTCGTCGATAGACCAGGAATCCGGCACTGGGACCGGCAGGGATTCCGGCGCATCAATGCCTTCCACCGACTCGGATTCCGGTGATTTTTTTTTGCGTTTCCTGCCGGCAGGCCGCCGCCTTCGTTTGGGCTTGGATGGTTCCTGTGCGGACGAGTCCTGGCCGGATGGCTCGGGATTGAGTTGCTCCGGTTGAGATGCCTCCGGCTGAACCAACGCAGGCAGGTCAATTTTCACCGTGTCGAGTCCATCTTGATCGGCTGGCTCAGGCAATTTTGCCTTGCGGTTTCCGGCAGCCGCCCGGCGCCTTCGCTTGGGTTTGGCGGGTTCGGAGGGTTGTTCTTTGGATGCTTCCGGGGATACTTCCGGGCCGGTTGGCTCCGGATCCTCTTGCTCCGCCTCGGGCTCGTCGGTATCTATCTCTTCCGGCAGAATCCAGGCCGGAAGTCTGATTTTCGCCACCTCCACTCTCAATGGTCCGGCTGGCTCAGATGATTTTGTTCTGTTTTTTCCGGCGTCAGGCCGTCTGCTTCGTTTGGGTTTGACGGGTTCGGAGGGCTGTTCTTTGGATGCTTCCGGGGATGCTTCCGGGCCGGTTGACTCCGATTTCTTTTGCCCCGCTTGAGCGGTTTCCGGCTGAATTCCAACCGGCAGGCCGATTTTCACCGCATCGGTTCCCTCTTGACCGGCTGACTCCGGCGGTTTCGCCTTGCGGTTTCCGGCAGCCGGGCGGCGGCTTTGCTTGGGTTTGCCGGGTTCGGGGTCCGGCAGAATCCAGGCCGGAAGTTTGAATTTCGCCGCCTCCACGACTTTCGGTTCAGCTGGTTCCGGCGGTTTTGTTTTGCTTTTTCCGGCAGCCGGCCGTCGGCTTCGTTTGGGCTTGGATGGTTCCGGTGCGGATAGTTCCGGAGGGGATGGCTCAGTGTTCAGTTGAGCGGTATCCTTTGATGCGGTTTTTTTTTCATTTTCCATAGCGTCTTTATTAATAGATCTTTTCCTTTGACGTAAAATGGCAAACCGGGGGCAAGCGCAAGGAAAATCGGCGTCGGCGCATGGTTTGTCCGATTATTTTTTTCTTTTAATATCAGATAATAAACAAAAATGCGAAACATTTATTTCAACCCGCTTTTTCTTAAGGCATCGGCAAGTGCGCCGGTCAAGGCCGGCCGGTTGTTTTTCGCCTCTTTTTGTGCGGGTTTTCCAGCCCGGACCGGCGCTTTCGGCCCGGACGGTTTTTTCTCATCCGGTTTTTTCTCATTTGCGGCCCCTTGCCCGGCGTCCGATCGCAGGGAAAGGGAGATGCGCCGCCTGGCGATGTCCACTTCCAGAACCGTGGCCATGACTTTCTGCTGCACCTTGACGACATCCGCGGGGTTTTTCACAAACCGGTCCGCCATCTGGCTGACATGCACCAGACCGTCCTGATGCACGCCGATATCCACAAACGCGCCGAACGCCGTGATATTGGTTACGATTCCCGGCAGTTTCATGCCGGGCAGCAGATCTTCCATTTTTTCCACCCCGTCCGCAAACGCGAATTCCTCAAATTTTTCCCTGGGGTCGCGTCCGGGCCGGGCCAGTTCCGCCAGGATGTCGTTTAACGTGGGCAGGCCCACCGTGTCCGTCACATACCGCGACACGTCGATCCGCTTCCGGATATCCGGGTTCTGCACCAATTCCCGGACCGTCACCCCCAGGTCTTTGGCCATGGCGTCCACGATAGGATAGGTTTCCGGATGCACCGCACTCCCGTCAAGGGGATTGTCGGCATCCGGAATCCGCAGAAATCCGGCGGATTGGACAAACGCCACCGGCCCCAAGCGCGGCACGTCCTTGAGGCGCTGCCGTGAGGGAAACGGTCCGTTTTCCTCGCGAAAGGCCACGATGTTTTTCGCCACTGTAGCATTAAGACCCGACACATAGGTCAGAAGCTGAACGCTGGCCCGGTTCAAATCCACACCCACGCCGTTCACACAGCTCATCACCACGTCATCCAGGGACTGCTTGAGGGCGATCTGGTCCACGTCATGCTGATACTGGCCCACGCCGATGGATTTGGGATCGATTTTCACCAGTTCCGCCAGGGGGTCCATGAGCCGCCGACCGATGGACACGGAGCCCCGCACCGTAAGATCCAGGTCGGGGAATTCCTCACGGGCCGCGTCCGACGCGGAATAGATGGAGGCCCCGCTCTCGTTGACCATGATGATCTGGACCGGCGCGGCAAACGGTATCGTCCGGACAAAGGCTTCGGTTTCCCGGCCCGCAGTGCCGTTGCCCACGGCAATGGCCTCGATCCCGAATTTTTCGCACAACAAACGGATTTTTTTGGCTTCTTCCTCGGTCTTTTTGTCGGACATATGAAGATAGGCCGTGTCGTGATGCAGGAGCTTGCCCTGCCGGTCCAGGCACACAATCTTGCACCCGGTGCGGAAACCCGGATCAACCCCCATGACCCGTTTGGCCCCCAGGGGCGGGGAAAGCAGCAATTGGCGCAAGTTTTCCGCAAACACTCGGATGGCTTCGGCATCCGCCTTCTGCTTAGCGGCAAGGCGAGCCTCGGTTTCCATGGACCGGGACAGCAGGCGTTTGTAGGCGTCTTCCACGGCCTCAATCACCTGCCGGGAATCCTCACCCCGGCCTTTGATAAACAGACCGTCCAGCAGAGAAATCGCCTCCGCTTCATCCGGCAGGATTCTTAAAATCAGTACATCCTCATTTTCCCCACGGCGCATGGCCAGCATGCGATGGGAGGGCACGGTGGACAATGGCTCGGACCACTCAAAATAATCCCGGTATTTGGCCCCCGCCTCCTCCTTGCCCTTGGCCACCCGGCAGGCCACCACGGCTTTGGCGAAAAACAATTCCCGCATCATGGCCCTGGCCTGATCATTTTCATTGACGGTTTCCGCGATGATATCCCTGGCCCCGGCCAAGGCGTCTTCGGCGGATTCCACACCTTTTTCCGGATCAATATACGCTGTCGCCTCGGCCGCCGGATCGACGCCGGCCTGGTCCAGTATCAGCAGCGCCAGAGGCTCCAGCCCTTTTTCCTTTGCAATGGTGGCCCGGGTCCGGCGCTTGGGTTTAAAGGGAAGATAAATATCGTTAAGAACTGCCAGCGTATCGGCTGCCAGAACTTTCGCCCGGAGCTCATCGGTCAGATGCCCGTGCTTTTCAAGGGAGCCCAGAATCATGGTCCGGGTGTCCTCGATTTCCCGGAGCTGGTCGAGCCGGTCCCGCACAGCCGCCACCGCCACTTCGTCCAGGGAGCCCGTGGCCTCTTTCCGGTACCGGGCGATAAACGGAATGGTGGATCCCTCTTTCAGAAGATCGGCGACCGCCCGGACCTGATGGGGGGAAACACTCAGCTCCCCGGCGATTTTGGGTATAAAGGTTTCGTCTGTCATTGTGTCCTGTCGTGGTGAATGGGTGAATAAGTATGATGAAGGTGAATTTCGTATCCGGTTAGCCGATATCACTTTTACCGGAGATTTTCCACCAATCTTTGAAGACTTGCAAATTCAGACCCCGCGCTGAAATTGATTCAACCATGTAACCTTTTAAGCCTTTTTTCTGTCTTATAAACATAATTTGGGATAACTTTAACAAAAGGAGGCAGAACATGTCATTTGAATGCGCAAAAAAATTCGTGTCAGAAATGAAATCCAACAAGGACTTGAGGGATTTCATTTCACAGATCAAACAATCCGGTCCCCTGAAAAATTTTATGCGGGAAAAGGGATTTGATTTTAATGAATGTGACCTCGTTCATGCAATGTCGTCCTGCATGGAGGAAATGACCAGAATGAATTGTTCCGAAACAACCGCACAAAAGGACGAAACGCCTGCAATGGATGAAAAAATGAAAACCCTTATTGCCATCGGCGCGGCAACCGCCGCAAACTGCATACCCTGTTTTGAGCATAAGGGACTTGGCAAATACAAAATTACCGTTTATAGTGTTTTCATACGACAAAATAAGGAGGGGTTGCGTATGAAGACATCGACTTTGGTTCGGAATGGAATATCAGAAGAACTTGTAGGCTTGA
>JBAQUK010000136.1:0-21929 GCA_049297455.1 Desulfosalsimonadaceae bacterium
CATACTGTCCAAGGTCGAAACCATTTTGCCTTTTCCGATGTTCGCAGGTTGATCACGGAAGCGGCATTGGACGATAATTTTAGTAGTCTTTTCCCAGTACCACAAAAATCCGTCGTTAATTCTCTAACAGCCGTACTACTACGCATGGCGGCATGACGCTTTTTGGGGAAACTTCAGTGGATTTAATATTCCCAGTCTCTTTACCAGTCTTTGTTTATCTATGGAACGGATCTGGTTTAACAAAACAACGGAATCCTGCTTTAACCCGCCTTCCGGTGAGTATATTGGGACTTCAGTGGGATATAGGACTTCATCAAACTGGGATGTTATTGCGGCTACAATCGTTATTGAACTGTACTCATTGGAAATATCATTTTGAAGGATTATGGCCGGTCGCGTCTTTTTGATTTCAGTGCCGATTGTGGGGTCAAAATTAACTAAAAAAACTTCTCCTCTTTTAGGAAATTGTTTCTTTTTTACCATATCTTTTCTTCCAGAAGATTCCACTCAGTGGAAAGTTTTAAATCTCTTTCTGAACGATTGATGGCACCTTGTTTCAATTGTTCTCTCAATTTGACCTTACCAATATAATATATGACAGCCTCTTCAATAAATTGGCTCCTGCCCTCTTTGCTTGTTATTTGTTCAATGAGGTGAACCGTTTGTTCGGGAAGGGTGATTTGAATTTTTTGATGCATGATACAACCTCTTTTTTTATTTATTAATTATCTGATAATCCATCAAAAACATCCCAAAACCCTGGAAATGACTTTCCCACGCATCCTTCATTGATGATTTCAATTCCCGGCACTACCAGTCCGGCGATGGCAAAGCACATGGCCATGCGATGGTCGTTGTATGTTTCTATCACAGCGCCGTGGGGATTGCCGCCGATAATGACCAGGTCATCATGGTCCGATTTTGCGGAAATTCCCATTTTTGTCAGTTCGTTGATCACAGCCGTGAGCCGGTCGCTTTCCTTGACTTTCAGGTGCGCCACATTTTTTATCCTTGTGGTTCCTTTTGCAAATGCCGCCACAACAGCAAGCGTCGGTACAATATCCGGCATATCGGCCATATCCACTTCAATCCCGGAAAGGTTTCCGCCTGTCACGGTGATTCCGTCTGAAGCGTGTGCCACACCGCAGCCCATTCGCCCCAGCACCTCAGCGAACCGGACATCGCCCTGGCTTGATTTTTTGGTGATACAGGCCACCTTGATTTCAGCGCCGGTGATGGCGGCAGCAGCCCAGAAATACCCTGCCTGGGAAGCGTCCGGCTCCACTGAATAGTTGCCGGAACGGTAGCATTGACCGCCTTGAATTTCAAAATACTGATAGCCGTCCCTGATCACCGGAACTCCGAATTGGGACATAATATCGATGGTCATGTCAATATAGGGTTTTGACACAGGACCATTAGTCACGTGAATTTTAAGGCCATGTGCAGTATATGGGGCAATGAGCAACAGCCCTGAAAGAAACTGGCTGCTAAGGCTGCAATTGATGTGGATCTCTCCCCCAAGCTTTCCGCCCATGATTTCCACCGGCGGGCACCCGTCATGGTTCAGGGATACGGCATGAATTCCGATTTGCTGCAAAGCGTCGAGCAGATGCTGGATAGGTCGTTCATGCATGCGATCCGACCCATTCAGAACATAGCGGCCTTTGCCGAGAGACGCGTAAGATGTCAGCAGGCGCATGGAAGTACCGGAATTGCCGATGTAAATGGGCGAATCGCAGGCATTCATGTCACCACTGCGGCCATAAACAAAAAGCCCGTCCGACCTTTTTTCAACCGACGCACCGAATCTGGATAGCGCATCCAGAGTATAGCGGGTATCTTCACTGTCCAGCCAGTTGTCGATCCGGCATTCGCCGTTCGATAGGGCCGCAGCGATCAGTGTGCGGTGGGTGTAACTTTTGGAACCAGGCACCGTAACCGTGGTGTTCCGAATTGGACCTGTGTTAATTTTCTTCATTGCATCATCCATATCCAATGTCGGCTTTGGAAAGCCGACTACAAAGTTTCATCATTCCAAAATCGCAAACCCAAAATATTTTACTGGGGTATTCCCTTAACTGGCGCAACAACAATATGTCTTATGCAGCTCATTCCCTAAAACACAAAATATAGGGGGGCACGCCAGTAAAGTGCATACCCCAGTATATTTTATTCCTGCACCCTCGGATATGAGCCCAGCCATTTGAGGTATTTGCAATACGGTTTCATGAGTTCAATGGTTTGCCTGATTTTATCATCTTCTATATGGCCGTCAAAATCCACAAAAAAGAAATAACTCCAGTTTTCATGTCTGGTGGGCCGGGATTCGAGTTTAGACATATTGATGCCGGCGTCAGCAATGGGTTGCAGGATTTTATAGAGGGCTCCCGGCACATGGGAGATGGCGAACATGATGGATGTTTTATCATCTCCCGTAGGCCGGGGTTCGTCCCGTCCGATCAGCAGGAAACGAGTGATATTATTGGAATGGTCCTCGATACCGGATTCCAGAATCTGGAGCCCGTAGATATGCGCGGCTTCGGAATTGGCGATGGCGGCTGAGTTTTTCTCCGCAAACGCTTTTTGGGCAGCATGGGCGGTGCTGTTGCACTCAACCAGGGTCGCATTGGGGAGATTTTTTCTGATCCACCCCCGGCACTGGCCAAACGGCTGAGGGTGTGAATAAATCACCTCAATATCATTGATGTTGCTGGATCGGGACAGCAGGGCATGGGAAATGTTCAGGTATTTTTCAGCACAAATCCGCAAATCCGACTCAAAAAACAAATCCAGGGTGTGATTGATTGCCCCTTCAATGGAATTTTCCACCGGCGCCACACCGTAATCGCAATTCCCCTTGGCCACTTCCATAAACACATCCCGAATACTGGTTTGCGGCACATATTCCGCCGAATGACCGAACATATCCATGGCCGCGACATGGGTGAAGGTGGCTTCGGGACCAAGGTAGGAAATGGTGGTGGGAGTCTGAATTTCCCTGGATGCGGAAATAATATTTGTGAAAATCTGATGCAGGGCCTGGGATTTTAATGGGCCGGCGTTTAAGCCGGTCAGCCGGTCCATAATCTCATTTTCACGAATCTTATCATACACGAAAGTGTTTTGTTCTTTTTTAATGCCCCCGATTTCCTTTGCGATCAACAGGCGCTTGTTGATGAGGGTCAAAATCGTCTCGTCAATGCCATTGATGTTCTGGCGCAGATGGTTCAAACGGATATCCGTTTGATTATTTTTGGATTCGTCCATGATTGACATCGTCCCAGAATTTATTTTTCCGTGATGGTTTCACTTATTTTCATACCGAAATGCCGGCCGCTGGCTTCCAATGCCACCAACACCTTGTCACCGGATCGCAATGTAACCACTGACACCGGGTTGCCGTCCGGGTCCGTCAGGCGGATGGTTTCGGCATTTTGCACAATCGTATTGATTTCTTTGCCGGACACCACCGCTTTAATCAGCATCAACGGACGTTTTTCGATTTTGAGACGGCCGACGGTGCCGACGGTGGCCTGTCCTTTATAATCCGTTATCAGCACGGGATCTCCGGCGCACAGTTCCGACAAATACCGGGTTTTGCCCCCCGGAACCCGAGTGTAGGCGTGAACCGCACCCGCATTGACCCGAAACGGCCGGGGTGCGACATACGGGTTTTCCACACTTTCCGCATGGACCAGAAACAATGCGCTGCTGGCATTGCCCACCAGCATCCCCTCCCCTATTTTCATTTCCGTGCAAGTGTCCACACACACCCGGTCACCCATGCCCAAAGGTCTGATTTCCGTGATTTCAGCAATTTCGAGAGGAATATGATCGGTATTGGCATGAAGGCGGTCCAGCGCTGTTTTCAACTCATTGGCATTCGCAGGACAAAAAAGGATGTGGTCCACGCCTTTTTCAAGAATACCAAACGCGGTTTGCGCTTCTTCCAGGCTGTTCACCTGGGCGATCACGCCGGCACCCTGGGCAATCAGATTTTCAAGGGGAATGATGGACCAGTCCGTGCATTCCAGGATTACCTTTTTTTCCCGGCACAACCGGGCGATTTCCGCTTCATCATTGCTGCCGGTGATTTTAAAGGTTACCACATCCTCGCTCGGCTTTAAATCCCCGTCTTCAGATATGGTTTGTATCCGGCCAAGCGCTTTTACTTTTTCGGAATAACCGGCCGGCACCATCACGGCATCTGCGCCGCCTTCGATGGCGGTGGTCACCAGTTCCTTGTCCCAGGGGTCGATTTTTACCCATATTTTACGCATGCGTTCGTCTCCGGTCTGTAAGATTTATTGGAGGATTTTGAGGGCGTCCGCGACCGACCCGTTATCGAAGAGAATGGACGCCATTGCCTTGACCATAAGGGTGGGGTTTTTGTGCTGGAACACGTTGCGGCCGATGGAAATACCGGAACCGCCGGCGTCGATGGAGCCTTTAACCATTTCCAGAATGTCTCTGTCCGAATCCATTTTTGCGCCGCCGGCAATGACCACCGGAACGGTGCAGCCTTCCACCACTTTTGCGAAAGATTCGGGAGATCCGGTATAGGATACTTTGACAATATCGGCCCCCATTTCGCAACCCACCCGGGCCGCGTGTTTGACCACTTCCACATCATACTCGTCTTTAATTTTTTCTCCCCTGGGATACATCATTGCCAGGAGCGGAATGCCCCAGTTGCGGGATTCATAGGATACCCGACCGAAATCATTAAGCATTTCCTTTTCCTGCCCATTGCCGATATTCACATGAATGGATACGGCGTCCGCGCCGAGCTTGATGGCTTCTTCAACGGTGCAGACCAGGGTTTTGGAATGGGGATACATGGACAGAGACGTGGATGCGGACAAATGAACGATGAGACCGATATCCGATCCGCGTCCCCGGTGACCCGCGCCCACCAATCCTTTGTGCTCCACAATGGCGTTGGCCCCGCCTTCGGCGATCTGGGCAACGGTTGTCTTAATGTCGATGATGCCTTCAATGGGGCCTACCGAAACCCCGTGATCCAGGGGCACAATCAGGGTTCTCCCGGTGTTGCGGTCCATAATGCGTTCCATGCGAATGTGTTTGCCGATAATTGTCATTTTTTTCTCCCATAAAATTAGGTGTTAAAAACAAAAAAAGCCGTGAAGTTTTTTCTCCACGGCTTTTTTACGTAAAAAAAACCGCAGGCTTTCGGGGCTGCCTGCGGTTTTTGGTTCTTTTAGATGACGTCTTACTTTCGCACAGGCAGTCCCTTGCTAAAATAATAATAGCTAAAATACCAAAAATTAAAATTTCTGACTACGGTGCGGTTCATTTTATCGGTGCGCTCTCTTATTATGGACAATTTTTCTTATGGCGTTTAAAAACGGTCAAACATTGTTGTGAGTTGTCCGACACAATTTCATAATCGATTCAAGAATGTCAAGTTTTTTTTGATGATGCGAAAAGATAATTCTCTATTGCCGCAATTCTATCCCGCTATGCCGGGGTTCCGCAACGTTTCAAAATCAATGCTCCGGCGTTTTCCTGCATGGTCACAAAATCCGGTTCGCCCAATCCGGCCCCCTGAACGACCTTTAAGGCAAAATGGCGGTCAATCAAATCACCGGGGCTGTGGGTATCTGTATTGATGACCATCCATGCCCCGAATTTTAACGCCAAACGCACCACATGACCGTTTGTGATGGAATGACCTTTTCGGGCGGTGATTTCAAGCAGCACATTTTTTTCTTTGGCAGCCCGCACATCCTCAGGGGAGATCAAACCGGGATGTGCGAGTATATCTGCCCCCCCTTCAATGGCGGCGCGGTTGGTGCCAATGGCCACGGGTTCCGTGATGGTTTCCCCGTGAACAATAATGATTTTTACCCCAAGATTCCTTGCTTTTTCGATGGTTAGGGCAATGCGCGCCGGCGGCACATGAGTGATTTCGATTCCCGGCACGATTTGAATATTCATCACCGCATTTAGTTCCTCTGCAACAGCAATCATCCGGGGAATGATAAAATCAATATTGGACAGATCGCCATGATCGGTGATGGCCATGGCTTTCAGGCCCTTATGCTCCGCCCGTCTGGCCAGCTCGGAGGGGATCAGAACTCCGTCACTGAAAACGGTATGCATGTGAAGATCAATCATGGATGTGGCTTTCTTTCAATTTCTTCAATGAGTAAAGGCAGGTTTGCACTTATAAAACTCATGCCTGGCGCTGGAACCCGATGATGTTTCATATTGGGCGGTATATGTTTATGATGAGGGTGAGAACTTTGAAGCACAGGATCATCCGGGTGCGGCTGTGAATCATACCAATACAGTTTTTCATTTTCGTGCCACACTTCATAACCATACCAATCTATCACCGCCGGCAAACGATTATAGACGATACGCTCGCGAACAACCAATCGGATTCCGTTTTCAAAAAACACTTCGCCCGCCACCCGTGCAAGCGACATGCCTTTCCTGACGAAGGTGAGTGTAGAACGGCGGACAGACGGAAAACGTTCCGTCAACGTATACAAAAAAAATTCATAATCCTCGGGAGTCCTCAAATCGTTCATCATGCCGCGACGCTTACCAGTCCTCTCAGGCTATTTGGCGATTCCCGAAAATTTTCCAGTTCATTGCGATAGTCCGCTTGACGGCTCAGCCATGTCCTGTAAACGCTTGCCCATTCGCCAAAGTCCAAAATCCACTGATCATTCTCGGGCTCTTCGCCGGATGCATAGGCTGCATAAAATATTTCTGATCGGATACCGTATTTGCGCTCGAAAGCCAGCAGCTCTTCCTCAAGTGAATGAATATCCGTCAAAATATCCTGTATATTCATGTTATTATCCCCTAAACCTTATATTTCCCGAAATCCTCGGGCGAAAGATTTTTCAGGTATTCCTCCCATTTTTTCCCTTCAACGCTGTTATCGACGGTTTCGTATTGCCCTTCCTTGACCTTTAAATTTTCCACCACCCGGTCATCAACATAAATTTCGGCTTTCAGTCGCAGGGCCAGGGCAATGGCATCAGAGGGACGGGCATCAAGAATAAATTCACCGTCCGGGGAGGCGCAATAAATCTTCGCATAGAATGTATTGTCTTTCAGATCGGATACTTCTATGCGCGGTACGGTTGTCTTGACCGTATCCATAAAACTTTTAAACAGATCATGGGTCATGGGCCGGTCAAAGGCGATATTCTGAAGCACCGACGCAATGGATGCCGCCTCAAGAAGCCCGATCCATATCGGAATGGAAAAATCACCATCCACCGCATTCAGGATGAGGATGGGCGCATTGGACGCCGGGTCCATGGCCAGTCCCCCGATGGTCATTTTATGCAACATGAGAATGCCTCCTTTCCGGTTTGAGGAATTCCGTTTGATTCTCGACGGCGACACCCCGCAGAGAGTTTAAAAACGCCTTTTCGATCCTGATATGAATAATTTGGCCCTTCAGAACGTCCATGTCAAGCAGTGAATCCGACGGAATCGCAAAATTAACGATTCTGTTTTCGGACGTTCGCCCCGATAGTTCAACAATGCTGGGGACCGCAGGCTTTTTCTGCTGATTTTTGCTTTCCCCTTCGATCAATACCGGAAACACCCGGCCAAGCAAGGCTGCATGATTGTCTGCGGTGATTTCCTTCTGCAGGTCCAACAGGGTTTGAAGTCTTTGGTATTTTACATCGGAGGCGATTTTATCCGAAAAACGGGTAGCCGGGGCTTCCGGCCGGTCTGAATATTCAAATGCAAACAGGCTGTCGAACTTCACGGTTTTCATCAAATCAATGGTATCATTAAAATCCGTGTCGGTTTCGCCGGGAAACCCCACGATAAAATCCGTTGAAATAGCGATATCCGGCGATGCGAGACGCAGTTTGGCTATTTTTTCCAGATATGCCGCTCTGGTGTATTTCCGGTTCATTCTTTTCAGGACCGGGTCAGCGCCGGATTGGACCGGCAAATGGATATGGTTGCACAGTTTATGGAGTGTGCCGAAGGACGCGATCAACTGATCCGAAAGGTCCTTGGGATGGGATGTCACAAACCGAATTCGCTCAAGATGGTCAATATCATTGACCATAGCCAGTAATTCCGGAAATGAGGTCAGCCCTTGTTTGACGCCGTAACTGTTCACGTTCTGTCCGAGAAGGGTGATTTCTTTAACACCGGATTGCGCCAACGCCTGAATTTCGGCAATAATGGCCTCCGGCGCGCGGCTGATCTCCCTTCCCCGCACGTAAGGCACCACGCAATAGGTGCAATAGTTGTCGCATCCCCTCATGATGGTGACAAATCCGGTCACCCCCTTTTCACCGGGTATGGTAACTGTCTGCGTCGGCTTCTCATGAATCGTTTCCGTCAACGCGACCTCGACAATCGGCTTCCCGTCAGCTTTCACCCTCCGCAACAGGCCCGGCAACTGGTCCACGGCATGGGTTCCCATCACAATATTTACCTGGGGGAACCGTTCAATCAATTCTGCGCCCTGCTGCTGGGCCACACACCCGGCAACCACCACAGTAAGAAAGGGGTTCTTTTTTTTCAATGCCTGCATGCGGCCCAAAAAGCTGTGCACTTTCTGGACAGCTTTTTCCCTTATGGCACAGGTATTGACGATTACCAGGTCGGCGTTTCCAAAGGATGATGTCTGCGTATAATTATCATCAGCCAAGAGCCGCAGCATCCGCTCTGAATCATACACATTCATCTGGCAACCGATGGTGTTGATATAAACTTTTTTTGTTTTCATAAGTTGTGTTTCAAAATGAACCAACAGCAGTTCCGCTGACCGGTTCAATGAGTATTTCCTTTTTTAATTCAATTAATACGCCCTCGACATCGGATTCACAGCCGGGCGCGATGTGTAATTTGATAATGGCGGTTTGCGGATCAATGGTTTCCACCACTGCGATACCGTCGTATGCTTCAATGATAAATTTCAAAAAGCCCACGAATTTTCTGTCAATAGAATATAACCGGCTGGTTGTCTTCAATGAATCTCCTGATATGAATAATTTTATAAAACATACCATCCCGGTTTTTAATTTGACAACAGAAATATCAAAACAAGCCGGGGCTGGATTCGGCGTTTTTTTCAAAATAATGTTGTTTCATCGGTCTGCATACGGTATATGCCGACTGATGAAACAACCAATGGAAATTCAAAGGCAGGACCGAGCAACCGTTCGACGGATAAGCAAACGGGCCGCTTGCCACCCGATTATCGCCGCACTTCTATCCAATCGCGGCATCACCTCGCCGGAAGCCATTGAGTCCTTTTTAAACCCGTCCCTCAGCCGGATCCGATCGTTTAAAACCTTAATCGATATGGATAAGGCCGTAATGCGCATCAGCCACGCCATTCTTCACCGGGAAAAAATTCTGGTATTCGGTGATTATGATGTGGACGGCATTACATCCACCACTATCCTTTATGAGTTTTTAACGGCTGCCGGCGCGGACGTCACACCCTATATTCCCCATCGGATTTCGGAAGGGTACGGCCTTAATTCCTGTCAAATTGAAAATACAGCCATTCCCGGCGGATTTCAGCTTATCATCACCATCGACTGCGGGTCCGCCAGCCATGATGCAGTGGCCTGCGCCGCGCAATCCGGCATTGATGTGATTGTCACGGACCATCATACGATTTATGACTGCCCTCCCAGAGCCTTTGCGGTGGTCAACCCCCAGCGGACCGACTGCCCGTCCGGTTCCGGGTATTTGGCCGGTGTGGGCGTGGCGTTCTGCCTGTTGATCAGTCTCCGGAAACATCTCCGGGACATTGACTTCTGGAAAAATACATCCGAACCCAATTTAAAAGATTACTGTGACCTGGTGGCGCTTGGCACCATCGCAGATATTGTCCCGCTGATTCATGAAAACCGGATTCTGACCAAAGCCGGTCTTGACGTGATCAATGCGACCCCGCGCCCCGGTTTGGCGTCGTTGATTGACATTTGCGGCATGAACAAGCCGGTGATTGATGCGGAGGATATCGCCTTTCGGATCGCCCCGCGGTTAAACGCAGCCGGCCGTATGGATCACGCCAATCTTGCGGTTAAATTACTTACCACACAGGATATTGATGAGGCCCATGCCATTGCCAAATCCATGCATGCCATGAACGCCGAGCGCCAGGAAACCGAACAAAAAATTTTTCAGTTTATCATGATGTATTTTACCCATGAACCTGAACATCTGGATAAAAAAGCCATAGTGCTCGGAAAACCCGGGTGGCATCAGGGAGTGCTGGGCATTGTCGCGTCCCGGCTGGTTGAAAAATTTTATCGGCCGGTGATTTTAATATCATTTGATGGGGATATGGGCAAAGGGTCCGGCCGCAGTATTCCCGGAATTAATTTATATGATGCACTTTGCCGCTGTTCTGAATATCTTGATGGTTTTGGCGGACATCCCATGGCTGCCGGAATCAAAATCCGCAAGGAAAACGTAACCGCCTTTCAGGATCGATTCGAAAAAACCATTGAGGATATGGGGACAGCCAAAGATTTGACCCCTAAATTATCCGTCGATTGCCTGCTTGATTTTGACATGATATCCGATCAATTGATCAATGAAATCGAGTTGCTGCAACCTTTCGGGCAAAGCAATCCGGAACCGGTTTTTGCAGTTGAACACGTGGATGTGGTATTTTCAAAAATCATCGGGAATAACCATCGCCGCCTATCCCTCAAACAGCGCCATTCCAAAACAGGTAAGACCCTTAACGCCATTTGGTTTAATGTAGAGGGCGAGGATCAACATCAAAAATATTATGATCGCCTGGCGTTCAAGCTGAGATGGAATTACTGGAATGGGGGAAAAAGCATTCAGGCGCTGATTGAAAGCATCTAATGCGCGCGTGAAAAGGAAAGTTCACCCGGTATTTTATAAGTTTTTTTCTTGAAATGAAGAGTTGTTGATATTATTATTTTTTGACTATCAAAACCATATGACTTCTACCGTTTAAAAAGGGAAAGCCCCAATGTCTAAAAAATTTCGGCCCAGCAACCTGGGTGAATCAAAAATTATCTCAAAAATCGCATCTTCAAAAGAATTCGAACGCCGGAATGAGATTAACGCAATCGCTGAAGGTCATGAACAATTAAGCAATTTCATCGCAATGAAACTGGTTGAAAGCGAACTGGTTGAAACTACAAACAAAAACTCACTTCAGGAACAAATCGATTTTTGCCTTGAAAAATTGATTCACGCGGAAGATTTTGATGTGGACTACCAAATCGCACCTATCCGGAATATCGTTTCAGATCCGCATGTTGCCAGTCTTTATGTCACTGCGTTTGTGATTGAAAAACTCATTAACCATAAAGACACCGTCGATGTCTACGGCACGGATGAGGAAATTTACAGCTGCGTCCACAGACAGGTGATGAAGTATCTATCCAAAAAATAATGCCGCCGTCATTTCAACCCTGCCTGATCAATGACGCTTCCGGTGATCCCGGACTATTCATATCGTTTGCATTTAACAGGCGGGCCATCGTATTTGATCTGGGAGATATCGCAGCGCTTTCTCCCAGAGACACCCTTAAAATCAGCCATGTCTTTATTTCCCATACCCATATGGACCATTTCGCCGGGTTTGACCGTCTGCTGCGGACCCTGCTCGGCCGGTCAAAAACCCTGTATATTTACGGACCTGAAGGGTTTTTAAGAAATCTTGAAGGCAAGCTGTCCGGATATACATGGAACCTGGTCGAGAATTTCACCAATCAACTGATTATCCATGCGACGGAAGTCACCGAAGAGCACCACATCGCCCGGCGATACGCCTGCCGCGACGGATTCCAACCAATTCAAGATCCCACGCCGCCCGCCCCCCGATTTCACCACACGGAGAACAATTCCTCCCGTAACGTGCATGTCCTGCATCAAGAACCGTCCTTTCATGTGACCGCATCTGTATTGGATCACGGGATTCCGTGCCTGGGGTTTTCTTTAAAGGAAAATTTTCGCATCAATATCCGAAAAGACAGGCTGGACGACCTGGGATTGCTGCCCGGCCCCTGGCTTTATCAATTCAAACAGGCGGTATATGACGGCAGGGATCCGGAATCGATATTTCCTGTGCTCAATGATCAAGATGGGCCGGCAGCCGGAAAGGGATATACCATCAAAGGACTTTTAGAGGAAATTGCCATTGTAAGCAAAGGGCAGAAAATCACTTATATCGTGGATGCGGCCTATCAACCGGCCAATGTGGAAAAGATGATTGCGCTTGCAAAAAATGCGGATCATTTGTTTATAGAGGCGGCGTTTCTGGAAAAAGACAGGGGACATGCCGCAAGAAAGCTTCACCTGACTGCGCGGCAGGCAGGGGAAATCGCCGGACTTGCCGGTGCCCGGCGGTTCACCCTGTTTCATTTTTCATCCCGGTATCAGCATGCGGAAAAACTGTTTTATGCCGAGGCGATGGAAGGGTATTTCGAATATTTTAAAGGGATTCCAGAGAGCCTTGACGCATGATGATCAATGCCAGTTTTTGAACCGCCCTTCTTTTTTCCTCGGCGGTTCTGCCGGGATAATTGCGGAAGGTCAGGACCACACCGGCCAGAGATGCGAAAAAGGCCTGGGTATTTAACCGCAGATTCCCGGCATCCCCCGTCTGTTTCACCACATTGTCGAACATATTGAGAAAATATCGCTGAACCCCGTTGAATTTTTTTAACGCCTGGGGGTTCAATTCCCCACGGATCATGAAATGTACCATCATCTGAAAGGTGGCTTCATTGTCCACCATATAATCCACGACCGCAAGCGTGATGGTTTCCATGTTGTCGCCGTTTTTAACCCGTTGCTGCAACAATTTTTCAATGGTGTTGATGTCCTGGATCAGGGCCTCAACAAACAGGTCATCGCGACTGGGGAAATATCTGTAGATGGAAGCTGCGGAAACGCCGGCTTTGACGGCAATGTCCCGCATGCCGATTTCATGAAATGATTTTTCCTCAAACAGATCCATGGCTGCTTTGATGATCAGTTGTTTGCGGACTTCGCGCTCATCTTCCCGTAATTGTTTGAATGTTGATTTGTCCTGCAATCTTGTATCCTCCGAAACCTGGTCATGCGAAAAAAATTAATGAATATAATCTATTAGAATAAGCAAATGATGTAATTTTTCGCAAGCTATCACAGTTCATTGGAATAAACAATGTTTTTTGAGCGAAAATTCAAAAGATTGCCCACTATGGCCGCCTGGGTGCTGCATTCATCCTTTTTCGCAAATTCTCAAAACCAGTTCTTCCAGCACCCGGGCCGGTGATTGCCCGGTTGTTTTGAGCCTCACATCCGCCTGGTGCAACCGGTCAAACGCACGGCAGAGTTCAAGTGTGGTGTAGTTCTCTGATCGCAAAAACTGCTGGTAGACCGGATACGGGTTATTGGGATTTTTGACGATCAATAGGTCTGTGGCGATTTTGGGGGCGGCTTTTGTCTCCTGTTGTTTACCGCTAACCTTATCGCCTTTGAACGCCATCTGGTAATCCTGAACCTGACGGGTGGTGGCTTCATCATGTTTAACAACCAGCGGCATGACCTGATTTTTAAACCGGTCAAACCCCATGCCCGGTTGCCAGATGCTGCCGGATGCACTTTCCAGAAATCCGCGGGTAATCATCAATTTCCTGATTTGATTGGTTATAGCTGTCAGCACCTGCAAATAATGGTAGCCGGAAGACAGCAGGGAATTGACATAATAGAGAGATTTCAGGGTATCCCTTTCGGATACGGCGCCGGTTAATTCATATATCGGATCCTGTTTTGTGCGGATTAAGACCTCATGAACATCTTTTGTGGTGATGCTCTCCCTGGTCTCCACATAATCAATCAACTTTTCGATACTGCCGGCAAATGTTCGCAGATCAAATCCGATCAGTTGAAACATGTCATCAAAGGCCCGGGGGTCAAGCTCCTTGCGATGCTTGGCAAGAAGTTGATCGGCGTGCTGCCGCAGGAACTTCCGCTGTTCATCCTGCTCAGCTTTTTTGTTTCCTTTGGCCACCGAACAATCAATGATAGAGCCGCAATTTTTGATGGTTTTATACAGTGCTTTTCGTTTGTCCACCGTATCGGTGGAAATAATGAGAAAATTATTTTTGGGGAATCCGTGTTCAATGGCGATCTTTAAACGTTCAGCGTCATCCCCGGCGGCCGGAACCGTTTGATGGTTCTCCCTGCAGAATACAACCAGTTTTTTGACCCATTCCACATCGGTTGACGGGTCATCATCTGTTGTGAATTTATCGCTGATGGTGGCATCCGTGAGGTCTGAAAGATCCAGTTGAAGACGGCTCAAGAGGTTTAAAAACAGAGGGGCTGCTTTTTCCGGTCCCTGACTGTCAAAGGTCTGGCGGATTTTTTGGACCAGATTGTCCTGATTCTGCCTGGAGACAAAGAGCGTCGCGTCGCGGAGTTCAATGATTTTTTTGTCGGAAAAAAAAGAATAGGTGTTCATGCGGTCGATGATGTCGACCATGTCCCCCTGCTCTTTTTGATGAACCACGTCATAATTGTGCCGCTGCGCAGCCGGGTCCGGGATGATGGCGTTAACAATTTCCCGCACCGCATCTTGATAAAGAAATTCTTCTCCAAAAATGAGAAACACCGGAACAGGAGGCGTTTTGGGCAGATCCTGAATATATTTTTTTAATGAGGGATATGGGATTTCAGACATTTTTTTCTGAGGCGGCATGCTTGCGGCCAAGTATAATCAACATGATGACGGCCCCTGCCGCGAAACTGAGTCCAATGGTCTGGGATATGGATAACAAGTTGAAAAATTCGCCGCCCCTGAAATCCGCGCGAAAGGTTTCGATGATGGAGCGGTTGATCCCATACACCGCCATATAAATCCAGAATAATTGGCTGTCATACTGCTTGGACTTGCGAAAAGCAAATAACAATAGAAACACCATGAGATTGGCGCCGGATTCATAAAGCTGAGTGGGATGCAGAGGAATATAGAGCGGCTGCGCCAGCGATTCCGGATGCCGGAATGTAATGGCCCATGGAAGATCACAGGCTTTTCCATAGCAGCAACCTGCAAAAAAGCAGCCGATACGGCCGAAAAAATGGCCCAGAGGAAGCGAAACCGCTGTGATATCCGCGCATTTCCCCAAAGGCATATGATGAACCTTAAAAAATATCAGGACCACGGCAACGGCGCCGATAAACCCGCCATAAAAAACCAGCCCCCCGTTCCAGATTTTAAATATTTCAAGGGGAGCCGATACAAACGCCTCCAGATTGGTGGCCACATAAAACAGACGGGATCCCACAATGGCCGCAACAACGATATAAAAACAGGCGTCCATAATTTTATCTGGATCCACGCCCAGACGGATGGCTTCCCTTCTGGCGATAAAAATCGCAGCCAGCACACCCAGGGCAAGGAAAAAACCATAGGTGTGAACCGTTATGCCGCAACAAGTAAACAAAATGGGATGCATCGGCTTCCTTATCTTCATCCCGACAAGCAAAATCGGGATTTATATTAAATTAGATTTATTATTTCAAATAGTTAAAATAAAAATTATATCTCGATTTTTCGGAATAAAATATAAAACGCAAAAATCACCATGCCCACGGTGATGGCGCTGTCGGCGATATTAAACGCCGGCCAGTGAAGCCTTCCAACGTACAGATCAATAAAATCAATAACCCGGCCGATACGGAGCCGGTCGATCATGTTGCCGAAAGCGCCGCCGAATATCAGGGCCAGCCCCATGGAAAGCACTGGATATTCGCTGGGGGTTTTTCGATACAGGTACAGGATGAGGCCCATGGCGGCGACGGCGACCCCGATAAACGCCATGCTTTGCAGACTGCCCTGATTCTTGGCGAAAATACCGAATGCGCCGCCGGGGTTGTGGATATGGATGAGGTTCAACAAACCGGGAATTATCTTCGTTTCGCTGTAAAAAGGTAAATACCGGGTAATCAACCATTTGGTGAGCTGATCCAGCACAACCACGAGGCCGGCGGTGAATACCAGCATTATGTATTTATTTTTCATCGCACCCATCGGAGTTTGTCTCCCCTGCCCTCAATTTCTTCAGCGTATTCAGCGTAAATTCCCTAAACTCCTTGCATCCGATCAAGCACCCCTTGGCATCTGCTGCACACTCCGGAAGCACCGGTCTCATGTCCGACGCTTTCATCGTAAATCCAGCAGCGCTGACATTTTTCTCCGGGCGCAGGCTGTACCTTAACGGCCAGACCTTCCAGTTCCGTCTGAACGAATCCCTCAATTTTTTCATAGGACAGGAGCTTGACCTCGGATACAATAAAAATCGATTTCAAATCCGATTCATAGGGGGCCAGCACGTCATGTAGGTTTTTTGAAGCGGCAAGAGCGACCGAAGCGTCCAGGGAATGGCCAATCTGTTTTTCCGCGCGCGCGGTTTCCAGAACTTTGGTGACCTCTCCTCTCACCCGGATAATGGTTTCCCACCGCCGGGCCAGATCGTCATTAATAAAACCAGAATCAACCCCCGGAAAATCCGCCAGGTGGATGCTCTTGGGTTTGTTTTCGACTTCCGGCATAAACGCCCATACTTCCTCACTGGTAAACGGCAGCACCGGCGACATCAGCTTGGCGAGGCTCTCCACAATCTTGTACATCACGGTCTGGGCGCTGCGGCGCTCTACTGACCCGGCAAGGGATGTGTACAGCCTGTCTTTCAGGATATCGAGATAAAAGGCGGACAAATCCACAGTGCAGTAATTGTAAAGGGAATGGTATACCACATGAAAATCAAAACTCTGATATGCCTCAATATTGCGCTCGATCAGGCCCTGGAGTTTGTGAAGGGCGAACCGGTCCATGTCCGGCATGTCATTATAATGCACCGTGTCTTTGGCCGGATCAAAATCCGACAAATTACCGAGAATGAACCGGCAGGTGTTGCGAATCCGGCGGTAGGCATCGCTCAACTGGGTTAAAATGGTTTCCGAAATACGGATATCGTCCTTATAATCCGATGCCGCCACCCACAATCTCAGAATTTCCGCCCCGTATTTATCAATCACCTTTTTGGGAGCAATGACATTGCCGATGGATTTGGACATTTTTTTGCCGTTTCCGTCCACCACAAACCCATGGGTCAGAACGGTTTTATAGGGGGCCGCGCCTTTAAACCCGATGGCTGTCAGCAGGGAGCTGTGAAACCAACCCCGGTGCTGATCAGAGCCTTCAAGATACAGGTCAGCCGGCCACCGCAGGCCCGGGCGCTGTTCCAGCACCGCCGCATGGCTGACCCCGGAATCGAACCACACATCCAGGATATCCGTTTCCTTAGTAAATTCCGTGCCATTGCAGGATGGACACCGGGTGCCTTCAGGAAGGAAAAACGCCGCGTCCTTTTCAAACCAGATGTCGGCCCCATGTTCACAAAACAGGGTATAAATACGGTCAACGATCTCTCGGTTGATGACGATTTCATTGCAATGGCGGCAGTAAAACACAGTGATGGGCACGCCCCAGGACCGCTGCCGGGAAACGCACCAATCCGGCCGTTTTTCAATCATGCCGTAAATCCGGTCCCTGCCCCAGGCCGGAATCCAGGCGACGGTATCAATGGCTTTTAAGGCTTTTTCCCGGATGCCGGTTTTGTCCATTGAAATAAACCATTGGGGGGTGGCCCGGAAAATCACCGGCTTTTTGCACCGCCAGCAGTGGGGATAGGAATGCCGGATCTGGCCTTTGGCCAGCAGTGCGCCTTCTCCATCCAGTTTTTCGATAATTTCAGGGTCCGCCTTAAACACAAATTTACCGGCAAAGGTTTCCACGTCCTGGGTGAAACACCCGTTGTCATCCACCGGCGAATAAGCATCCAGACCGTATTTATTGCCCACTTCAAAATCCTCCCGGCCATGACCGGGGGCCGTATGGACGCAACCCGTGCCGGTTTCCAGGGTCACATGCTCCCCCAGAACGATAACCGATGGCCGGTCATATAAAGGATGACGGCATTTCTTGTTTTCAAGATTTTTGGGATCAATGAGTGCAATCTCGGAATACTTGTCTATCCCGAACGTCTTCATGCAATCCGCTACCATATCCCGGGCCAGGATATAGACCTCGTCCCCGCCGGTTTCGATGGCTGCATACTGAAATTCCGGATGCAGGGCAACGGCCAGATTGGCCGGCAGGGTCCAGGGAGTGGTGGTCCAGATCACCACAAACACCGATTTGCCGGAAAGGGTCGGCGCAAACGCGCTGATATCATCGGTTAATTGAAATTTAACATAAATCGATGGCGAGGTTTCATCACCATATTCAATTTCGGCTTCCGCCAGGGCGGTTTTGCAGCTGCAGCACCAGTAGATGGGTTTTTTGCTGTGAATCAGGCTGCCGTCAAGGGCGAATTCCGCACATTTTTTGGCGATAATGGCTTCGTAAGGGTACGCCATGGTCAGGTAGGGATCATTCCATTTGCCCATGCCGCCGAGACGTTTGAATTCCTCCCGCTGTATATCCACATATTTCTCGGCATATGACCGGCATTGCCGACGGATTTCCACTGTGGACATCTCCTTTTTTTTCGCGCCCAACTCCTTGTCCACATTGTGCTCGATGGGCAGGCCGTGACAGTCCCAGCCGGGAATATAGTCCGCATCATAGCCGCTCATCTGCCGGGAACGGATGATAATGTCTTTTAAGATTTTATTGAGGGCCGTGCCGATATGAATATTGCCGTTGGCATAGGGCGGTCCGTCATGCAGCACATACAGCGGCCGGCCCTTGCTGGCTGCCCTGACCTGATCATACAAATGGTCCTGTTCCCATTTTTTCAACTGCTCGAGCTCACGGCTGGCCAGATTGGCTTTCATGGGAAATTTTGTATCCGGCAAATTCAGGGTTTGTTTGTAATCTTTTTTATCGTTTGCTTTATTGTCATCCATTTCAATGTCCTTCGCGTGCATTCCTCGGGGTATGTCCACCAGGGAACGGATATATGTGAAAACTTTCATCATGTGATTGTAAAATTTTTTTAAATTAAGCCACATAAGGCGATTGTGTCAAGGAAATAAGCCATTCATCGGGTTCGGGCGGATGCGGACACGGTTTCACGAATGTTCCTGGTTTTGACCTTGACAGATAAACCGGGCTGACGGTAGATGAGGTGGTGGGCATCCGATAAACACCTCTTTTCACCTATCCCTTTTTCGAGGAAATACCATGCGGGCAGTCATTCAACGGGTTACATCCTGTTCCGTCACCGTCGGAAATCAGCTTATCAGCCGCATTGGACCGGGCCTTCTGGTGCTTTTGGGCGTTGCCCGGGAAGATGAACCGGCTGACGCCGCCTGGCTGGCCGATAAGGTGGCGGGGTTGCGGATATTTGAGGATGAGAATGGTAAAATGAACCGGTCCATTATGGATATGGGTACGGATACGGGCGGGGAAATGATGGTGGTGTCCCAGTTCACCCTTTACGGCGATTGCCGGAAAGGACGGCGGCCTTCCTTTATCAAAGCCGCCCCGCCGGAAAAAGCCGAAAATCTCTACCTGCATTTTGTCAATCGTATGCGCCAATTAGGGATTCCCGTGCAAACAGGACGGTTTCAGGCCATGATGGCGGTTGCGCTGGTCAATGACGGGCCGGTGACGTTGATTGTTGACAGCAGTATATCCTTAAAACATACGACAGCCATTGATCCATATTTAAATACGTAAAGATCTCCCCCATTTTTCCCCTGGTTTTTGGAAATGATGAAACATATCTCATAAAAAATCAGGACTGAAACTGCATTGTTTTGACACGGATTTGTTTAAATATTTATTAAGAATTCAATAGGATATTAGTTTGTCACACGGTAACGAAAATCGTAACCACCCTTCCGTTTTTAAGTTCCCGCCCGGGCGGGAACTTGCCCTCAAAAGTTCGGATGCGCGATGACATCCTCAAGCCGAATGATCAGATCAACTCATACCGCCCAACATGAGGCGCGTCAGGGAAATGTCAGGACGCCGGTACAACCGGTTGAAGGAAACCGGCTTGTTATTGGCAGGTTATACACGAAAGCGGGAGGGGAATCTTTTCCCCATGATTTTCAAACGTTCTCCAACGCCAGAATTTCGATCCAGTGCTTAAATTTTTTGAAATCATCCAGATTATGCGTCGCCAGCCGCTTGATTCCGTTGGCCTGCATGACGGCAACAATATTGGCGTCGTGAATCAGTTTTCCTGTGACCGCGCAACTTTCGACGATGTTCTGCAAATTGGCCACTGTTTCATGATTTTCATCAAGAAGTGTGCAGGTTTCCATCAATTTTTCGAGGTTGTTGAAAATCGCAGTTCGGGCAGGATCTTCGGGTGTCATTCCGCGTGTCAATACCACGAGATATTCGCGGACGATTTGTGGGCTGATAACGCATTCAGTCCCGTCCGCCATGAACCGATTGATCATTTTTAACGCTTTTTCATGAAAGGGCGATTGATCATCCGTTGCATAAATGAGGATATTCGTATCGATGAAAACAGCATCAGCGGCCATCGTCATTATAAATTTCCTCTCTGCGGAATGTCGTATTTTTAGGCCATTCTTTCACATGAACCGGTTTCAACTCCAGAATTGGTTTTGTCTGTTTAAATATTCGCTCACCCCTGAAAATAGCGGTTTCATCAGCAATGATGAGAATTTTATGCTGACCGGGTTTTAAGGGCTTTCCGGTCGTGACAATGGCTGACCCGTCAGAGGCTACTTTTATTATTGCTTCAACGGCCCTCATGATATTCTCCTTTTTTCGATTTTTGTTCAATACCCCATCAGATGAGCGATTTAACAGATTATAGATGAAAGCGGGATGATTATCCAGCAATAATAACGAGGAGCTGTTTTGTGGGAAAACTGCACGTATGGTTTGGCGGGGGAACTGGTTGACATGCAGCAGCCGGGTACGACAGAGAAAACCAGGTTTAAAAAGTGTTCAGAAGCCAGCCACCTCCGCACCCTCACAACCACAAATCGGTATTTAATGCGGCGATCTGTAAAGATCGTCATGGCCAAGGATGCGAAGCAGTTTTAAAGGCTGGGTCCAGTCCGGCGCGCCGTTTTCCCGAAAGGCCGACGGCTCAAAGGATATCCGGTATTTTATGTCCACGCGGGAGGACCAGGCGGTCGGATCATTGGCGATCCGTTCAATGTTCAAGCCCGGATGTAAGGGATTTGCTTCCAGAAATTTCAAACATTTGGCGATTTTTTTGATCAAGGCCGGATTCTTTTTGAAATTTTCAAGATCAGCAACGAATTTCTTATTCGGCGTCAGTTCCGGCATCGGCAAGCTCCTTGGCGAACCATTCCGGAAAAGGGGCCGGTTCCGACGCTCTGGCTTCTTCAATCTTTGATATGCCGGAATCATTCAGCTTGATGCTGCGGTAAATTTCCACGGGGAAAAGGGTGATGGCCCCGCCGGGCTCAACTGAAAGTTCAAAATACGTTCCCGGCAGGAAGCCGAGATCTTTTCGCAGGGAAGCCGGTAAACTGATGCTGCCTCTTTTGTCGATGGTTACGAGCATGACGTCCTCTTTTGGATATCGGTTACAACGTGGATTGCTTGCAGATTAAAATATGCAATAAATGACAAAATGTCAATATGACAAAATTAATGCATGACGTTTGTCAACACCCATGCTTTCCGGATCATCCTTTTTTCCTTGAATATCCGGCATTATCCCAACCGGTCACGCAACAAGCGTTATAGCCGGATATAATGTTGCTCTATAATATCAGGCGCTATTCCGGAACCGCCTCGATGGAGCTGATATTGCGTAAGTCCTTAAATGTTAAATAAAATTTCCCTTAAACTTTTGTGAACTCCTATCAATTATGTGTTTAAAGGGAGATATGCTTGTGAAAGCCTGATTCCAAAGGAATTGACAAAAGAATACCTCCCTGTGCGC
>JBAQUK010000137.1:0-15320 GCA_049297455.1 Desulfosalsimonadaceae bacterium
TCCCGCCACCTGTTCAAAAAAAGATATTTTCTTATATACAGACACCAATTCAACCGACACCGGGCTTGTTCAACCACCGGATAAGATCGTGGTTCGCTTCGCTCTCACGATCTATCCTTATTCGTTCGACTGTTTTTCATGGTTTGAGCATTTGGAGAACCTTATTTTTTACCCTGTCATCGGTGATAGTCTGCCCCTCGCCCAATTCATCATAAATCTCAAGTAATAGACCTTCCACTCCTTTGTACACAGTAATCAATGCATCGTTTGGGGATAGCGTCTTAGTTTGCGCAACAGACTCGAAGTAAGGCAAAGCGAAGAAAAAGTAAACGGCAGGGATATCTGTATAGTGCGTTATCGCGTCGTAAGCGAACGTAGCGACTTTCACCGAATCATTCATGTTGAATGTTCCACGCCCACGCAGGCATCCAGCAACTTGTACTATAAGCGCATCGATTTGTGGGTTGGATTTGCGTCCGATGTCCCCCCCTGACATGATCACATACCTATCTGAAGGAAGGTCCATGCCAAACATGGCAAGAAGACCGGGAACCGGCGGGTGATCAACGTATCGTCGAGCTTTCTCAACAATATCTTTTGTGATCGAAACAAAGGGGATTCCCTCAAAGTATGAAGGCTCATCAACTTTGGCTTTGAGCAGAGCAAACAAGATTTGATACCCAAACTGTGAGAAGAGATCGGTGGCTGACATAGGGTCTTTTATTTCCTTGATGACGAACAACAGGGCGCTCCAGTTGGCGATCTGATCTCCCACCGTTACGACGATCTTAGCGTCACTCTTATACGTGACTTCCACGACGGCTTTCTTGAGAATGTGGATGTCGTACTGGTTCGGTGTCCTGCCGATTCCTAGAAACCCTTTCTTTCCTGGAATTGTCAATGAGACAGTTTGGATGACCGATGTGTTGTCTGTCTTACTTTCAGCCTGTTTACGTGCTGAGTCCTCACTCTCTGCTGAAAGCCGAAGCGTCACCATCTCAGAGGCGTGTACTTCCTTTTCAGCAACGATGTGAGCCCCGGCAGGTACCTTTGCCCTAGCCGCGGAGAATGCACTCTCGGACTTCTTGGCGGTCTTAGTGAGAGTGACTGGCCTCCCGTCGGACAAAACATGTTCTGACAGTGGGTAGAATCCTTGTGGTATCCTAGCCCTTGCTTGATCCCTCGCCGCCTGCAAGGAATCTGCGGTGATCTCGTAGGTCTCTTGTTTCATTTTCTCATCCTCCTCTTTGTGTCAGTCGAACGTAGAGATGACCCGCGCCGGCCACGAGCGAGCGGGAAACTACAGCCCGAATTTCCGGCGTCGGGTTGATTGAATGGTTGTACATTGGAGATATTTATTATGGAAATTGACATGTGGCACCCTGGGATGGATGGCAAAATGGTTCATATAGTTCAAATAACCAAAGCCGGTATCCGGCAGTATTTCACTGACGGGAAGCTCATTATGACTAAAGAAGTTCTCAAAGATGGCACAATTAAGGAAACGTAATAAAAAATTCAAAATATAGAAAGTTCTGCCCTTGGATGGGTTCCTTTCCAATGTTCATTAATTTGACGTTATATTTTGTTCCTTCAATAGTGACATCATGAACATTATTTGTCTTGGTAAAGTCAAACGGAAGCGTTTGGGTTTGATCAGTAGAAGTGGAAAACGTGAATTGACGGACTTGAACGCCCGGTTGGTCTGCTTGTTCTTTGTAATCTTGAATATTCGGGTTAAATTGAATAGTCACCGATTGTTCAGAATATGGCACGTGAACTTTCATGACCATCTTATCAATGACTTCAATGCTTGGACTAAAAGGCGACAAGGTGAGCTTTACAAGTTTTTCCATTGGTATTCTCCTTTATTTAATTTTTGTACAACGAATAAGGATAGATCGTGAGAGCGAAGCGAGCCACGATCTTATCCGGTGGTTGAACAAGCCCGGTGTCGGTTGAATTGGTGTCTGTATATAAGAAAATATCTTTTTTTGAACAGGTGGCGGGAAGTGGGTCTTCAAAGAACGTACTTTTTTCAGGGCGTACGGGTGCCTTAACCTGTAAACAGGCTTTTAAAAATCAACTATTTGCATAAAGGTGTTTTTTCCTCCTGATTGAATGCACTGCTGGTTTTGCCGTCAGAAAAATGCAGCTTTAGCCCTGATTTTTTATGAGATATGTCTTATAATTTTCAAAAAACGGCGCTTTTCCTTTGGCAATATTTAACCGCTCAAACAGATTTCCCCCGTGACCCACGGAAACCATAGGGGAATTTCGGGGACGCCACACCGAAATACAGAATTTGTTTTACATGGGAGGAAGGACATGCCTACGAAATCGAAATCACAGATTACCACTGATGTTGGGCGGCGGCTGCCTCGAAATCGTCCCCCGACACATCCCGGGGAGATGCTTTTAGAAAAATTTCTCAAGCCGCTTGACCTGACACAGGCAGAACTTGCACGCCGTCTAAACGTATCTTATCCTCGTCTTAACGAAATTATTAAGGGCAGGCGTTCGGTAACTCCAGATACTGCATTGCGGCTGTCCCGTGTTTTGGGTATGTCTGCGGATTTTTGGCTGGGCTTGCAACAGGATTGGGATCTTTGGCATACAATGAACAGCCCTGAAGCAAAACGGATTAATTGTTTGAAGCCGATTCCCACAGATCAACATTCTTTTGCATA
The DNA here is from genome assembly GCA_049297455.1 of Desulfosalsimonadaceae bacterium. Lineage (GTDB taxonomy): Bacteria > Desulfobacterota > Desulfobacteria > Desulfobacterales > Desulfosalsimonadaceae > SURF-3. Next base: position 2,691 of record JBAQUK010000137.1, read on the forward strand.
ACGAATTCGGAATATTTCCAACCCGTCACCGGCCTTGCAGCAGCCGCAGCAGTTCTTCCGCGGAGACCTTGCCGGATACGTCGCCCCCCGTCAGGATGCTGTCGGCAAGATCGCGTTTTTCCTTATGCAGGCTGACGATCTGCTCTTCAATGGAATCCTTGACCACCAGCCGGTACACCGTCACGGGCCGCTGCTGGCCGATGCGGTGGGCCCGATCCGAGGCCTGGTCTTCCACCGCCGGGTTCCACCAGGGGTCCATGTGAATCACATAATCGGCGGCCGTGAGGTTCAGGCCGAACCCGCCCGCCTTAAGACTGATGAGAAACACCTCCCCTTCCCCTGCCTGAAACGCATTGATCCGCTCTTTCCGTTGGGCCGCCGAAGTTGACCCGTCCAGATACTGGTATTTAATCTTCCGCTCGTCCAGCAACTCCCGAATCAGGGAAAGATGACCCACGAACTGGCTGAACACAAGTGCCTTGTGATTGCTTTCCACCAGTTCCGCGACCACATCCCCGAACACTTTGAGTTTGGAACTGGCAATGGCGCAGTCCGGCAATACCAGGGCCGGATTGCAGCACAGGCGGCGCAGCTTCATGATTTCCGCAAGAATCCGGAACCGCTTGTCGGCGGGCCCGGATGCATCCGCTGCAATGGCCTCCAGAGACTTCATGCGCTGGGCCTCGTAGAGAAGCGCCTCTTCCCGGCTCATTTCCACTTCCAGGGTAACCTCGGTTTTTTCGGGCAACTCCTGGAGCACCTCGCTTTTTAAGCGTCGGAGCAAAAATGGCCTGATGAGTTTGCGGAGCCTTGCGTTCGCTTCCCGGTTCCGGTCCCGCTCAATGGGGACGGCGAACCGCTCGTTAAACCGCTTGAATGAACCCAGCAGGCCGGGATTGAGGAAATGAAAAAGGGTCCACAATTCCCCCAGATGATTTTCCAGGGGCGTGCCGGTGGTGGCCATGCGGAACCGGGCATTCAGACTCATGGCGGCTTTGGACCGCTGGGTGTTCATGTTTTTGATGGCCTGGGCCTCGTCCAGCACCACGATCTCCCACTCCACCCCGGCCAGTTTTTCCGCTTCAATGGCCAGCAGCCCGTAGCTGGCAATCAGCAAATCAAAGGGGCCAATCGCGGAAAGGGCCGCCTGCCGGTCGCCGGGGCCGAACACCGTCACGTTCAGGGTGGGGGCGAACCGCTGGCATTCCGTCTCCCAATTGGCCATGACGGAGAGGGGGGCCACCACCAAAGTGGGACCTTTGGCGGCCGTAAGCAGAATGGCGGCCAGGGCCTGAACGGTTTTACCCAATCCCATGTCATCCGCCAGACACGCCCCCACGCCCCAGTGGGAAAGCTGGGCCAGCCAGTTAAACCCGGCGACCTGATATTCCCGAAGATGGGCCTGAAGGGTGGAAGGCAGTTTTGGTTCCACCACCGTGGAAAGCCGTTTGCAATGGTCTTTCCATGCCTCGTCAAATGTCAGGGAATATAGATTGCCGGTGAGCCCTTCCAGGGCCGGAGAAGCCAGGGGCGAAAACCGCACCCCGTCCCCGTGGGGGTCGGAAAAGGCTTTGAGTTCTTCCAGCCGCTTGCGCAGCCCTTTGGTGACCGCCACAAACACGCCGTCATCCAAAGGAATAAACCGGCCCCTGGCACCGTCCAGGAGTTCCAAAATCTTTTTGAGATCAACCGACAACTGGTCGTCAATCTGCAAATTTCCGGTGGCCTTGAACCAGTCCCGGTCTTTCTTGATGGTCATGGACATGCCATTAAAAGACACCTCCCGCCGGACTTTGAGCTTTTCCCCCTGGGGCCAGGAAAGGGTCATTTGGCCCTCGCAATCTTTCAATTCCAGAAGGGCTTCCAGGGCGGTTTCCGGGTCATCCACCAGCCATTCCCCGTCTTCCGGCGAAAGCCCGGCGAGGAGCGGACATTTGTCCACAACCCCGTCAAGCCGCTGTTTTTCCGTAAGCAGATCACGGGTGGTCTGGACCTTTTCCCCCTCCATCACAGCCACCACGGTTTTGCCCCCCTTGCCGGGGGTGAAGCACGGCCCGTTTTCCCCTAATGGTTTGGCCAGAAATTCCAACCTGATGCCTTCCTGATAGGGCATGACATGGGCATGGGGGGTGGCGTCCGCCGGAACCTCCCGGATGTGGCCCACACCCGCCAGGTCCGATTGCACCGACACAATGGAGGAAAGGGCGCCCGCCGCCTCCCGGACCAGGGGCTCGGCGGCATTGGGAATGGCTATCCCCTGAGAGAGCAGCAGGGCCATGCGCTGGTGCTCCGCCGTAAACCTCACCAGCTTGAACCGGGTGGGGGTTTCCCGCACCACCATGACATCCCGGCTGTATTCGGTCGGCATGGGGATCATGGTGAGGCGCAAGGCTTTCCTGGTTTTCTCGATTCTGACCTCGGGCTTTCCCGGCACCAGCTCCACATGAACGCCGGGGGAGGACTGGAGCATCAGAAAGGGATGCCCCACAAGGGCGGGCAGGGCTTTCGTCATGTTGAACCGGTATTCCGTACCGTAATAATAATATCCGGACCGGTGGGAATACAGCTCAATGGCTCCGCAAACCAGCCGGTCCTGATCCGTGAGCCCGTCCATTTTGGCGCTGTCGGTCAGCAGGGTTTTCAGGGCCACATTCCGGCCCGCGCTCCATTCCCCGTTTTTGTTCCGTTTCTGAAGCCTTGGAAATACCTGGCAGGTATGGGTGGTCTCGCTGTAATCCAAGAGCCAGATGAGGCGCTGGCCGGGTCCTTCGGCTGCGCCATCCGGCTCCGGCCCTTCCTTATGTAACGCAATCAGGGATCTCAGCACCTTTTCCCAGGGCTGCTGAACCTTCACAATGTCCACCAGAGACATTGTACCGCATTCTTTGTGAAGAGCCTCCGCTGTTTTCCGGTTTTTCTCCGCGTCATGTCCCAATTTTGCAAGAAACGCACAATACTCGGCCCCCACCCAAGTGAGTCCGGCGCTTAAAACCTCGTCCCGGTAATTCTCGATAACGCCCATCTTGTCTTCCGGGGGCGGCGCGCCTGTCCAGGTCTGGGCCAGAAGGTAAAAAAGGGTGTCAATATGGGAGGCGCCTTCCGGGATTTTGGCAAAGGCCGTTTGCGGGTCAATGGGCAGATCACCTTGGAAATCCTCAAACAGGGGCCGTAGAGCCAATATGATCTGCTTTGCAAAATTGGGCTCCCTGGATTTGGCGATGGCCTTGATGTATTTCGCCCCATCAGCCATATCCTCCGGACGGCCGCTTTTCAGAAGGGCCAGAGGAAAGAAAATGCTCGGATACCCATTGATATGGATATAATAGTTCCGGTTGCCCTGCTTTTTGATTGCCTGAAACCCTTCCCGGAACGCCGAAAGCGCGGCTTCGGTATTTCCGCTGACAAGCTCAAACCATCCCGTCAGCGCGGCTTGCCGGATACCGATGTCCTTCCCGGTCATTAAGCTTAGGGATTCCCGAACCAGCCGTGCTTCATCCGAAAACAACTGTGCATGGATATACCGGTAGAACAGCGGCTTCACGTCGGGATGGGTCCGGTATCTCTTCAAATATGCAAACGCCTCTGATGCGGGCTCAAGAAGGAACTGGCATTCGTTCACCAGGGCGGCGATCATTTGAAATCTCGTTTTTTCAGGCGCCGCATCCATGACTTCGGCATCAAAGGGCCGGCTGAAAAGGGATATGAGGGGATGCCGGGATCTGCTCTCAAAGGGGTAATGGGAGAGCAGTATTCCCAGATAAGTTTCCACATCCATTTTTCCCTGGCCGGTATAGACAAGGCATTGAAGGTCCCTTAATCCCAGCTTGAAGGACCGGAACGCTTTATTGCTGTAGCGATCATTTTCCGATGGGATTATCTGTTGCACTGCGGCGGCAATGGCCTTGAATTCACCATTTTTCACCATATCCCCGACAATCCGGAGCCGGATGGCTTCCGGACAAAAAAAGCCCGAAATGTCTTTGGAGATCAGCTTTTCCCGCTGGAGCTTGTCCAGTGCGGATTTAAAGACATTGGAGACTGGCTTTTTGAACGATTTATCAGTATGACCGCGAAGTCCCAGACAGATAAACACTTGCGTCTGAAAACAACTTTCAATATTGACGGCAAGAATCCGGAGGATTCTTTGTTCAAGGGGCGGCAGGTCAAGATACCGTTTGATCAATTTCGGGTCCGGCGACTTCGGGTTCTTTTGCGGTGCGGATTGGGTGGGTGACATTTGGGTTTACCGTTTTGATAATTTTTGTTATGGGTTAATTTCCATTCACATTGACGCCTTAAAAATCGAAGCACCAAAATGTCATGTTGTCCGGAGAATTTCAAGACATTCACCCGAAAAAGATGGAAACCAAAAGGAGGTTAGGCCATGACCGACCATTTCACCGATGCCGGGTCCGTATTTAACAGAAAAACCGTCCCGAAATTCGCCTTTCCAAAAATCCATCTCCCCCAATCCCGGTACCTGAAGATTCTCATCATCGCAACCGTCCTCATCTTTTTTCTGTACAACCTCTTTTTTGTGTATGTCCGGCCCTATGAATACGGGATCAAGGTGGTCCGGGTGGGCATGAACCGGGGAGTTCAGAAAAAAGTGTATACCGCGGGCTTAAATTTTCTCCTGCCATTCGGCTTGCAGCAGATGTACCGGGTTCCCAGGGCCATACAGGTGCTGGAGCTCACCAACTTTCCCGATACGGCTTCGAATTCGGCCAGAAAAGACCGGGCCGCGCATATCCAAACCTCGGACGGGTTCTTCGTGGACGTGGATGTGTCCATTCTTTATCATATTAAAGACCCCTACCTGATGTTCACCACCATCGGTCCCGGCAATCTGTTTGAGGACAACGGCATCATTCCCAAGGCCGAACCCGCCCTCAAAGAAACCCTCGGCAAGCTGACCACCGAGGAGTTCTACAACAGCCAGATACGGGTGAAGAAATCGGAAGAAGCCAGGGACAGACTGAATAACGATTTGAATCTAAAAGGAATTGAAGTGTTGCAGGTGCTGGTGCGTTATTTCAAATACAGCACCGAGATCCAGAAAAATATTGAGGAGAAAAAGCTCAAAGATCAGATGGTGTTCACCAACCGGGCGGCGGCCCGGGCAGCGAAAGAAGAAGCGGAACTCAAAAAAATCATTCAGGAAGGCATGGTCATCACGGCGGTGGAGATGGAAAAGGGCCAGGCTTATGTGACCCGAAAAATCGCCGAAAAAGACCTTTATGTCCGCCGGAAAAAAGCCGAGGCCAACCTGCTGGTGAAACTGGCGGAGGCGGAACGGGTGCGGCTGAAGAACGATGCGCTGAAAGGCATCGGCTCCGAACGCATGGTGGGACTGAAAATGGCCGACGTTTATAAGGGTCTGGATGTCATTATCCTTCCCAGCGACGGCCCGAACGGTGTCAATCCGCTGAACCTGGACAACGCCCTGCAATTGTTCGATGTTCGCCAAGGCGGGGATAAGGGAGGTGAAAAATGAAACGCTTGCTGATGGCGATCGGTTTAATGGCATTGATGCTGGCCCCGGCCGGTTGTGTTCCCCATACCACCGGAGAGACGGAAGTGGGGGTCCGGACCCGCAAACTGGCTTTTTTCGGATCAAAGGGTGTTGAGGATCGTGCCTATGCGCCGGGGTCCACGTATTTTTTTCTGCCGTTTATCAATGACTGGCATGTGTTCGACACCAAGCTGCAAAACCTTGAAATGACGTATTCCCGTCAGCGGGGAGACCGGGGAGCCCAGGATGACCTGGTGTTTAAAACCACGGACGGCAACGATATCAGCCTTGACGTCATCATCGCCTATCGCATCGATGCCGCCAAAGCGCCTTATATTCTTCAGAACGTGGCCGAAGATGATATGACCCTGCGGGATAAAATCGTCCGGACCGTGGCCCGGAGCAAACCCAGGGATATTTTCGGTGAACTGAAGACCGAGGCCTTTTACGTGGCCGAATCCCGGGAGGCCCAGGCCGCCAAGGCCAAGGACATTCTGCAAAGCATCCTTGGGCCCATGGGCATTGTGGTGGAAAAGGTGCTGACCAATGATTACCGGTTTAACCCGGAATACCAGAAAGCCATTGAAGATAAAAAAGTGGCGGATCAGCAGGTGGAAAAAAACAAGTCCGCCCAGCACGCGGCCACCGAGGAATACAAGCGAAAACTGGAAGAGACCAAAGGCGAGGTCAACAAAATAGTGGCGGATGCGGACGGCGAATACTTAAAGGCCCAGATTGAAGCCGACGTGTATTACGAAAAACAAAAGCTCCTGGCCGAAGCCATCACCGCCGAAGGCATTGCGGAAGCCAAGGGGATTCAGGAGATGAACAACGCCCTTGCCGGGTCCGGAGGCGAAACCATCGTCAAACTCCAGATCGCGGAAGCGCTTCAGGGGAAACGCATCATCCTGCTGCCGGTATCGGAAGGGGGCATGAATCTCAAGACCACGGACATGAACCGGCTGATCGAAACCATCGGTGTTAAAGCGCTATCCGGGGAGAAATAGCGGCTAATCGGAAAACATATCCAGCGCCAGCTTCCGTTCTTTAATATTTTCCATAGCGCCGTTGATAAACGCATCGATGGCTATCCCGAACCGCACCTTGCCGTCCAGGGTCCGGACCGAAAGGGTATTCTGGTCCCGTTCCTTTTCTCCGGCGGTGATAATCAGGGGAATCTGGTTAAGCTGGGCTTCCCGGATCTTTTTCTTCAGGCTTTCCGACCGGTCATCCACGGATGACCGCAGGCCCGCTGTTTCAAACTGCTGATGCAGCTCTCGGGCGAATGGCGCCAGATCGTCATTGATGGGCAGGACCACCACTTGGACCGGGGCCAGCCACAACGGAAACTTGCCGGAAAAATGCTCCACCAGAATCCCTAAAAACCGCTCGATGGACCCGTAAATCACCCGGTGAATCATGACCGGACGGTGCTTGTCATTGTCCGCGCCGACATAGGACAGGTCAAACCGTTCCGGCAGGGACATGTCCAGTTGAATGGTGCCGCACTGCCAGGTCCGGCCGATGGCGTCCTTGATATGGATGTCGATTTTCGGGCCGTAAAACGCGCCGTCGCCCTCGTTGATCTTAAATTCCGCCCCGTAAGCTTTCAGGGCAGAGGTGAGCCCTCCCGTGGCCGCAGCCCACTGCTCGTCCGAACCAATGGATTTGGCGGGCCGGGTGGACAGCTCCAGATGGAATCCCAGGCCGAAGGTGGAATACATCCGGTCCACCAGATGCAGGACCCCCAGAATCTCCGATTCAATCTGGTCCGGGGTCATAAAAATATGGGCATCGTCCTGATGAAACGCCCGGACCCGGAACAGACCGGACAGAACCCCGGAAAGTTCGTGGCGGTGCACCAGCCCGATCTCACCGGCACGAAGGGGCAAATCCTTGTAGGAATGCCGGCTCATTTTATACAGCAGCATGCCGCCCGGACAATTCATGGGCTTGATGGCGGATTCGGTTTCATCAATCACCAGGGTATACATATTGTCCCGGTAATTTTCCCAGTGCCCGCTGGTTTCCCACAGGCTGCGGTTGAGAATAATCGGCGTTTTGGTCTCTACATAGCCTGCGGCCCTATGCTCTTCCCGCCAGTAATCCAGGAGCGCGTTCCAGATGGCCATGCCGCCCGGCTGAAAAAACGGCATGCCCGGCGCTTCATCGTGAAAACTGTACAAATCCAGGGCCGCACCGATTTTCCGGTGGTCACGCTTCCGGGCTTCCTCCAGAAAATTTAAATATTCGGCAAGTTCTTTTTTGTCGAAAAACGCGGTCCCGTAAATGCGCTGAAGCTGGGGATTGGACGGATCGGCCCGCCAGTAAGCGCCCGATACTTTCATCAGTTTGACGGCCTTGATAAAACCGGTGTGCGGCACATGGGGCCCCCGGCACAGGTCCGTAAAAATTCCCTGGGAATACAGGGAAATCGTTCCGTCTTCGAGAGCGGATATCATTTCCAGCTTGTAGGGCTCGTCCGCATACAGCGCCAGGGCTTCGCTCTTGGGCACCTCCCGGCGCACAATGGGCTGTTTGTCTTTGATAATTTTACTTATTTCCGCTTCAATCGCCGGGAAATCATCCTCCGATATGGGCGGCATGTCGATATCATAATAAAACCCGTTTTCCACCGTGGGCCCGATGGTGAGCTTCGCATCCGGATAGAGTTTCAGGATGGCTTCCGCCATGACATGGGCCGCGCTGTGACGAAGGATTTCCAACCCCTCCGGGTCTTTGGCGGTGATAAACCGCACGTTGGCGTCATGGTCGATGGTCCGGCCCAAATCCACCAGCTTGCCGGCCACCTCCATGGCCACACAGTTTCGGGCGAACCCTTCGGAAATGGACTTCGCGACCATCATGCCATCCGGAAAATCCTCAAATTGTTTTACATTTCCATCCGGAAAAGAGATATTAATCATTGACGTATACCTATATAGAATTTAATCGTTATTATAAATTAAACGCAGAAGTTGAACTTTTTGCGAAGCCATTTTGGAACTTAGAGAAAATGCTCATACAAATCAAGGAGAAATATGCTTCAACCCGCGCCAACGCATAAGGATTCGTTCATTTCAACGCCCCACACCCTTCAATATATCGATGATGAGCTTGGTTTAAATAAAATGGTTACGGATCTTTGCACGGAACCGCTCATTGCGTTCGATCTTGAAGCGGATTCCATGTTTCATTTCAGAGAAAAAGTGTGCCTGATTCAGATCGCCACCCGGACCGCCTGTTTTATCGTTGACCCGCTTCCCATTCCCGACATGTCGCCCTTATCCCGCATATTATCGGATGAAGCCATCACCAAAATTTTTCACGGCGCGGATTATGACGTCCGAAGCCTGCACCGGGATTATGGCATCATTATTCACAACCTGTTTGATACGGAACTGGCCAGCCGGTTTATGGGAAGCGCTGAAACCGGTCTGGACGCAGTGCTCAAAAAACGATTCAACATTTGCCTTGAAAAAAAATACCAGAAAAAAGACTGGTCCCAGCGTCCCCTGCCCAAGGAAATGATCAATTATGCGGCCAAAGACGTGCATTATCTGATCCCGCTTTATGAAGCGCTGCAACAGGAACTCGAAGGCAAAGGGCGGCTGGCCTGGGTTTTGGAGGAATGCCGGGATCTGACCCTTGTCAGATCCGCACCCGTAAATGAGCGGCCCCTGTTTCTGAAAATTAAAGGCGCGGGCCATCTGGACCGCCGGGACCTTGCCGTTCTGGAAGGGTTGCTTGAGTTCCGGCTGAGCCTCGCGGAACAGAAAGACCGGCCCCTGTTTAAAGTCATCGGGAATTCCTCTCTCCTGGCCATCGCCCAGGCAAAGCCCCAAACCATGAATGACCTCTCCAATCTCCGCGCGTTAAGTGATAAACAGGTTCATATGTATGGCCACGCGATGATAGACATCGTACAGGCTGCGCTGGCAATTCCGGGGAGCCTTCTCCCGAGCTATCCATACATCCGGACGCCGCGGACCAGCAGCGACGTTTCCGATAAATTCAACAAGCTCAAAACATGGCGGGAACAGAAAGCCAAAGACCTGTGCATGGACCCGGGCGTCCTGATTAACAATACGGCCTTAAAAATGATCGCTGAATTAAATCTCAAAAAAACAGATGACGCAAATGAAATCCCCCCGCTCAAAAACTGGCAGCGAAACGAGCTGTGGCCGGAAATAACCGCTCTTTTGGCCAGCCCGGAGACAAAAAAATGAGTGAACGGAAAATCAAAATCCCCTGTGAAAATGGAATTGAGCTGGAAGGACTGATGGATAGCGGAAGCACCGGGCGCGGCGTGGTGGCGGTCCACCCGCATCCGCTGTACGGCGGTGACATGACCAATAATGTGGTGGAAACCATTGTCGGCGCTTATCGGAAACAACGGCATGCCACGCTCCGGTTCAACTTCAGGGGGGTTGGCGCAAGCACCGGCGACCATGACGACGGCATCGGAGAACAGGCGGACCTTCTGGCCGCGTTTCAATTTTTGAAGGGACAGGGAATAGAATCCATTGATCTTGCGGGGTATTCGTTCGGGGCCTGGGTGATTGCAAAAGCGGCGGGCAAAATACCGGCGGACAGGATCATCATGGTGGCTCCGCCGGCGGCCATGATGGACTTTGATGAAAACATCCGCATCCCCGGCTTAAAACTCGTAATTACCGGCAGCCGGGATGAATTTGCGCCTGTGGACAGGATAAAAGAACTGACGGCCGCCTGGGACCCGGCCGCCGCATTTGAAGTCATTGACGGGGCGGACCATTTCTTTTTGGGATATGCCCAGCGGCTGACTGAGATTTTGTGCCAATACATTTAAAATCATTTGACTTATTATCTGGATATAAAGAATTTCTATATATAATATGTATTTAATCCATTTTTTCAGAACTTTTTGGGTAATCCTGCTTGTTTAAGGACGGCATTTGCCGTGTGTCTGGATTTTATCGCATTGTCGACTATAAATTTGATGGTGGTGATTGGGCTGAACCAGATTTCATGATCCCCTTTTCCCTGACGCTCAAAGGAACAGCCTGCCTCTCGCAAGTATTTTTTCAGGTCTCTGGTAAAGTCTGCCATCAGACAGCCGCTCGTTGGGCAATTTCAAACCGCCTGGTAAACAATTCAAACGGAACCTCTTGGTTGACTTCTGCTCCGTTGGCCTCAAGAAGTTCGGGAATCATGGTTTTCAACTTCCGAATTAAGTCCTCCAGATTTTCTCCTTCAGTGGCAAGTCCGGGGACATCATCACTGGTCGCTACCCAAACCATTGCCTCTTCATCCCAATCAACCCTAATAAAAAAAGGTTTTATTGTCATAATATATTCCTTAATAACTCATTTTACTGTTTCGATCTGCTTCAAACATGCTTTGATCTGAAATCCTGCTCAATTACTTGTAATAACTAATTATTTTTTTAAAAAAACCTTATCATTTCGCCCCTACCTTTTCTCCGCAATGCATATGACATTATCCATTAAGCCGTCATTCTATGGATTTCATATTTTACGGGCAACAATTTATCCAAGGCGACGTGCTCCGAGGCATCAAGAATTTCAATCCCGATAATTCGATCCCCCTCACCGATATCCAAAACAATATCGTCTGAAACCCTCCGGTTCACAATATCCTGTTTTCTATCATCCAATCGGATATAAAGCAGATCCGTCCGGTCGTTATAGGTAATGTTCATGCCACCTCCCATTTTCCATAAAAAACATAGATAGTTACCGTTATTATTTTGCTTTCTTCAAGAATATAAAATACCTCAACCCTCTTTTGTTCATAATATTTGCCATTTCGTTCCCGCCTGAAATTATACACTTTCCCTTTTGCGATCCGTCCGTGCCGTGCAGAAATATCAAAACCTGTTTTGATGGTATCAACAATTTCGCTTTGATTGGTTCCACGTTCCCCAGCCCTTTTCAATGTATGAGGATCAATTTGAATTTTCATGAATTTCTTCTCTGCCACATCCTGATTGCTGGTCTTAAGCGATGTTTTTTAAGCTTTTCTATCGATATTCTGAAGCATTTAAAACTCTATTCTTTATTCATATTCGATCTTCTTCTCGGATAATTTCCGTATTAATCCCTTTAAAAATACCCTTTAAATTTTTTATGGGCTGAATCGGCACGAGTTCAATTCTTCTTTCGTAAGAAAAGCGGCTACCGTTGTTTCAACCCGCCGCCGCTTCTTTGTGTCCGTAATCAAATACGGGCACTTGGATCAGTTTGACCGGCTGAAAGCGCTGCTTGGCAAACTTCATAATTTCATCCGTGATTTCGGGAGAGTAGGTTCTTTCTCCACATGCGGCGCAGACTTCCGCCGGCACACCCCTGATCACGAGCAATTGTTCGCCGTGTTCATAAACAAACGTTACGTTCCTTGAAACAACCTTTCCACCGCAGAATACACAACTCATTTTACCTCCTGCTTCCGCCGTCCATCCACTCATCGGGATCGGGTTCATAAATTGTGACGATAATTACCTTGGGCGGCAAAGATACTTGGGCATGCAGGTCACGCTTCAAGATTGTCCGCCCGCCAATCAAACAACTGGGAGAGTATTTATCATCAGGATACTCTTCAATGATTGAGCCATTATGGACAGCTTCCTCAACTTCGGTGCGCTCGATGTTTCTTTCAATCATTCTCTTGATGGCATGGTCCGAAAAGCGGTAATCGCCAAACATTATCTTTTCTTGAATCGCTTTTATATCCATGCACCACCTTATCGGTTCGTTGCCTTATCGCCGGACTTGATCCATATTTTCCGGACAGGCCTTCACAGTATCCGTATTCCCGTATCGATAATCTCCCGTGCAAGGGGATTCTTTTTATTGAAATCCTTGGGAGAGAAAGGCAACACTTCGATTTCACTGCTCACGGCCAGCGTAATATGACGGATCAGGTCCTTGTCTTCAAATCTATTGCCTTTATCTCATCAGGGATTTTAGCCATCCATGGTACTCCTATCTGAAGTTTCCCGGTTTTCAGCGATGGCCCGCAAATTGCGGACATGGTCAAATTTTTAATAAAAACAGTCAGTTAAATAAAATTTTCGAAACTTATAACTATCTGATTTAATTTGAAATATTCGG
>JBAQUK010000138.1:0-44171 GCA_049297455.1 Desulfosalsimonadaceae bacterium
GTCATTAAAGGGGTTGAACAACGTCCCAGACCTGTTTTTAAATGTCCCTGCTGTCAGTCTCCCATGGTTATTCTGGGATTTCGTCTAACCGCATTTAAACCAGGATGATTTATTTTTTGACGGCAAAACCAGCAGTGCATTCAAACAGGAGAAAAAACACCTTTATGAAATAGTTGATTTTTAAAAGCCTGTTTACAGGTTAAGGCACCCGTACGCCCTGAAAAAAGTACGTTCTTCGAAAATGCGTTTCCTGCCACCTGCTCAAAAAAAGATATTTTCTTATATACAGACACAAATTCAATCGACACCGGGCTTGTTCAACCACCGGATAAGATCGTGGTTCGTTCCTCACACGATCTATCCTTATTCGTTGGGGGTGGTCCGGAGCATTTCAAGGAGAGCGGATTCATCCTGAAACCCCAGAACGGCGTCGGCGTTTTCCGGAATCCCGCTTTTCACCGACATCTTTCCGTTTTTAAACACCGCAGCCTGACGCACGCTCCCGGTTTCGGTCCGGAATGCGATGGTGAAATCCATCCATCCGTCCACCCCTTTTAAATAAAGGTTCAGGGAAGGACGGCGGTTAAAGAGCACGGCCATCAGCAAAAGCAGGGCGTGGGTCATGGAATCAAATACAAGCCGCTTTCCAGTGCCGGAAAACCGAAGGACCGGGGCGACCAGGAAGGATGACAGAAGCTGCTGAAATGGGTTTGGGGTCATGGGGTTGTCTCCCTTTATGAATGATGAAAGATGAGTGACGAATGATGAATGCATTCATCTGTCTGATTAGGCCGGACCATCCGGCCGGATCCCCAGGAATTTGTCGAGCAGATCCTTGATGAGTCTGTCGATGAGGGGGCCTGCGGCGGCATCGACTTCCTGAAGTACCCGGCTGTTGTGGAGATTGACGATGCCGTGCAGTGCGCTCCATAAGGCGATGGTGAGATATCCGGCATCAGTGGCGGATATGGGTGTTTTGCGGCTCCCGGCTGCCCCGTATGACAGAATGGCCTGAGCCGTGATCTCGGCCACCCGCAGAGCGGTCTGTTTTTCGATGGTTGCCGCAGGCTCCATGTGGGTGTTTTTGTAATCCGCATATTTCGGGGTGTTCCGGCTGAACATGATCTCGTAATAATCAGGGTTGGAAATCCCGAAATCCACATAGGCCCGCATCATGGCCGCAGGCTTTTCGACATCCGGCAGCGGGGATGCGGCGATTTCCTGAAACCGGTCGCAAAGCATCTGAAAGCCGTTGGTCTGGATGGCAAGGTAAAGCTCATCCTTATTATTATAATAATTGTAGATGTTGGCGGCGGTCATGCCCAGGCGGAGGGCCAGCTTGCGCATGGACAGCACGTCGAACCCGTCGTCGCACATCATGGCAAGGGCCGTGTCCAGTATTTTCTTTTTCACGGTTTCCACCGCATCGGCGGACCGGGCGGGTTTCGGCATTGTATGATTCCTGTTGATGATTTTATTAACGATGTTAATTTAACAGTGTTAAATTATCTTGTCAATCAATGATTTTCAGGAGGAACGATGTTTAGTGTTGAGGCGGGTTCCATCTGTTGATAGCTTGTCCTATATTTACAGGTCATCCGGGCAGCCCCCGGCAAACCCGGATCTGTGCGATTCACCCAACAAAAAAGGAACTGTTATGCCGAGCAATAAAGCAACGATACTATGGTTCGTAAATGTGATCTCTTTTATTCTTTTTGTGGTGTTAACGGTGACCGGCCTCATCAACTGGCTAGCGGCCCCCGGAGGGTGCGGGGGCGGAGACGGACCGGTGTTCTTCCGGCACCTGTTTCGGGAAATACATGAATGGACGGCCGTATTGTTCATCATCGCCATGGCGGTTCATATGATGTTGCATTGGTCTTATATCCGGGTGAATCTTAAAAAATACGGGATTGATATTTGAAGAAAAAAAAGGGTTCAGGAAATACCTGAACCCTTTATGTTTGGTCGGGGCGAGAGGATTTGAACCTCCGACACCTTGCACCCCATGCAAGTGCGCTACCAGGCTGCGCTACGCCCCGATGAACCTGACTGGTCAAAAAAAGTATCTTGCATTTAACATGGGGATATCGTCATGTCAAGCCCCGAATCATGGAGAATGGAATTCTTTTATCCCCGGCCGGGGTGACAGGCCTGCTTGACTTTGATGCAAAAGAAGTTACTTTTGGAAAACAAAAAGATCAGCGGGAAATCAAAAATATGCATATTCATACCTTGGATAAATTGCGGCACGACCACGATTTCGCTTACATCCATGAGAAAGGCGAGGCGCGTGTCCGGCAGGTTTTAGTCCTGACGATTCTGACCATGATTGCGGAAATAACGGCGGGTGCAGCGTTCGGCTCCATGGCCCTGCTTGCGGACGGCTGGCATATGGGCACCCATGCCACGGCCTTCGCCATCACCATATTCGCCTACTGGTATTCCAAAAAACATGCAGCAGACAATCGATTCACCTTCGGCACCGGCAAGGTCAGCGCACTTGGCGGTTTCGCCAGCGCGGTCACCTTGGCAGGTGTGGCGTTGCTCATGACGATTGAGTCCATCCTGCGGCTCTTTCATCCCCAGCGCATTCTTTTTAATGAAGCCATTGCAGTGGCTGTGCTGGGGCTGACGGTCAATCTGATCTGCGCGGTGCTGCTGAACGACCATCACGGCCACGTTCACGACCATGACCATCCGGCAGACCATCCTAATCATCATGCCGATCATAATATTCGCGGCGCTTACCTGCATGTGATTGCGGATGCCCTGACCTCGGTTCTGGCCATTGCCGCATTGATTTCAGGCAAATATTTCGGGTGGAACCGGCTCGATCCCGTTATCGGCATTGTGGGCGCCATCGTGATCAGTCGATGGGCCCTGGGGCTCGTCAAGGATACCAGCGCCATACTGCTTGATCACAATCTGGATTCGGATGCGACAAAAGCGGTCCGGGAGTTGATCGAATCGGACTCGGATAACCGGATTTCCGATATGCATGTATGGAAAGTCGGTCCTGCGGATTATGCGGCCATGATATCGGTGGTTACGCATTTCCCAAAAAATCCGGAATATTATAAGAATTTATTGAGCGAATTCACTGAAATCACACATGTGACGGTGGAAGTGAACCAATGCACGGGAGAATCCTGCATGGTTTCCAATGAGAGAAGGGCCTGATGTCGGCTTAGGGAATTGAAATTTACTAATATACCATTTTCATGCTCTTGCTCTCATTCTTGAGATTTCAAAGTAAGATTAAGAGCAAGAGCAAGAGCAAGAAGAACGGCATGGTGGTATTTTAAAATTTTTCGAATCCCTTAAGAGGAAAAACAGGGCCGGTTTGCGGTGTCGGAATAAGGTTTATTCGGTTTGCGCCTGGTGAAAGCACTCCTCATGGGGCGGGGGTTCAACGATTGCCTGGCCGGCTTTCAGAATGGTTTTCAAGCCGTCCGGAAACGCCTTGCAGGTTTTGCAGATTTCAATTTTTTCACGCCAGGTCTGATGGTCCGTACCGCTGCAAATGGTGCCGTTGATGAACCAGCAGAGGGCGCCGGCCTGAAATTCCCATGCCGGACAATCTTCTTTCCGGTCTTTGCTGCATTTGTTGACGGTCCAGCAGGGCTTGGTGGGCGTTATGATCTCGTCTTTTTTTGCGCAAAGAAACAATAACTGCCGTTCCGCGTGGGCGGGAATAGAGCGCCAGCCCTGTTCATAGCTTCGAATGGCTTTGACGGATATTCCGAGCAGGCGCGCCATCTCTTCCTGGGTTTTTTTCAGTTTTTTACGAAACCTTTGAAATTCGTGACTTTCCATATCCCTGTCTTTCCGTTTAAAATAATATAATAATTTTTTTCTATCACATTGTGCCAGAGGTATGTCAAGAAGAAAGATGACGCGCTTAACAGGTTTGAATCTTCAGAATTTTAAGGGGTTATCCGATGGAGAAAAAAAGCTGTCCGGAACGGGCGTTCGATGATAAATTGAACTAACGCTGTTGAAACCGAATCCGTCCTAAATGTTAAACAGATAACTTACAAAAGGAAACCCCATGCCCATACCCGGAAATCTGCTGACCACCGCCATGGCGGTCATGCCCCATACGGACGTGGAACGGGCCCTGGAAACGGCCCTGACCATGGACATTCCCTTCTGGCCCCAGCTTCCGCGACTGAACTACTACGAGGACATGTATGTGCAGGCGGCCGAGCATTTTCCCGGCATTGTGCTGGATCTGGAAAACCGGACCCTCAAGTTTTCCTTGGATAAATTTATTCTGGAACTTGAGGATGTGCTGGCGAATTTCGAGTCTCCCGAAATATTCGACATCAGTCCCCTGTACTCCGCCGTCTACCACCGGTTTCTGGAGCTGGACCTTTCGGACCGGCCCGCCATCCGGGGCCAACTGGAAGGCCCCATCAGTTTCGGGTTCAATATTGTGGATCAGGATGACCGGCCCATTATTTTTGACGACACGGTGCGGCCGTTTATGCTGGAGTTCATGGCCCGCCGGGTCAATGTGCAACTGGCGCGGCTCAAAAAAATGAACCCCAATGCCTTCATGTTTGTGGATGAGCCGGGACTTCAGTTCTTGTTTTCCGCCATGGCCGGATACGGGGACGCGAAGGCCAAAGGGGATCTGGAGGTTTTTTTCGACATGATCGACCGGCCCAGGGGTATTCACTTGTGCGGCAACCCGGACTGGGATTTCCTGCTGAATCAGGATATGGAAATTCTGTCCCTGGATGTTTACTCAAACAAGGAAGTGTTTCCCAATTATGTGGGATCCATCCGGCGGTTTCTGGACCGGGGCGGCGTTCTGGGGTGGGGGATTGTGCCCACCAACTTTGAACCGTTTGAATCCGAGAACCTGGCTTCCCTGGCTGTGCAACTGGAATCGGTCTGGCAGCGGCTGATCGACAAAGGCATTGACCGGGACCAGTTGATAGGCCAGAGCCTGATCACTCCGGCCACCTGTTGCCTGGTGAATCCGGACGGGGAAAAAACCGTGGAGGCCGGGTTCGCTTTGGTGAAAAAATTGTCGGAGCAGTTGAGGGACAAGTGGGTAAAATAAGATCGGACATGGCAAAGAGCGACAGCTTTGAAAAGCAATCCTGGAAACCCGGCAACGTGCTTTCCCCCCTGCCGGTGGTGCTGGTGAGCTGCGGGGGCGTTCCGGACTGGAAACCCAACATCATCACCATCGCCTGGACCGGCAGCGTGTGTTCCGATCCGCCCATGCTGTCGATTTCCGTTCGCCCGGAACGTTATTCTTTCGGCATCATTAAAAGTACCGGGGAGTTTGTGGTGAATGTGCCTTCCCGGCGGCAGGCCAGGGCGGTGGACTGGTGCGGCATGGTTTCGGGCCGGGATGTGGACAAATTCGAAGGCGCGGGGTTCACACAGGCCCCGGCCCTGAAAGTGGGGTGCCCCATTATCCGGGAGTGCCCCATCCATATCGAATGCCGGGTCCGGGAATCGTTGAATCTGGGCTCTCATGTGATGTTTGTGGCGGAAGTTGCGGCCGTTCAGATTTCTTCAGCCCTGATCGACGCCAAAGGCCGGTTCCGACTGGAAAAAGCCGGTTTATTGGCCTATGGCCTGGGCCAGTATTTTGAGATGGGAGCGGTTATCGGGCGGTTTGGGTTTTCCGTGCAAAAGCGGAAGCATAAAGCCCGACGCTGAACGGGGTAATGGGAGGACCGCTCCCGCTTATCATTGATTAAGCAAAAGGAGGTGTCAAAATGAAGAAAAATTTCATGAGATCAATTTGCTGGGTATTGGTAGGATGTCTTTTATCCCTGGCGACCGCCGGCTGTTACGGCCGGTTCGCCCTGACCCGAACCATTTACCGCATCAACGGGTCCATCGGGGACAAATGGGTGAATTCGATTTGTACCTGGATTTTCCTTATCCTGCCGGTGTATGAGGTCTGCGGACTGGTGGATTTTTTACTCCTCAATGTCATTCAGTTCTGGACCGGCAGTAACCCCGTGGCCATGGGGCCGGCCGACAGGGACACCCAGTTGGTGTTTCAGGACAATCACATGTATGAGATCACGGCGACCCAAAATCGGTTTGACGTTACGGAATTTAATGACTTCGGACAAAATAAAACAGCCAGCCTCATCTATGACCCGGAGATAAAAACCTGGTATGCCGAAAGCCCGGATGCCGGAAAAGTCAGAATGGCGCAAATCGATCCGGCCGTTGACGGTCCCGTGCGCTTTTTTAAGCCCAACGGGGAAATCATTGAGCTTGAATTATAATAAGAGAAAGGAGCCTGACGATGGAAAAACAGATTTCGGTGGCAAAGTATGAACACGGCATTTTGCCGGGATTCAGAAATAAACTCAGCAAGGCGGAATCCACGGAAGATGTGAAGAAATTCTTCGTTTATACGGTCCGGGAGTTGCTGGTCAACGTGTTTCAGGATAATAAATACCATGGTTTTAACGCCATTGAACTGTCGCCGTCCGGGGAGCCGCCCTATACGCTGGACGCCGCCGGCGTGTCCGGCGAAGCGTTCGGGGATGAGTTTTTTAACGTCTGGGAAAATTCCGATCTCCCCCGGGTGATTGCGGATCTGGCGGAAGCGGCCTTGCACCGCCGTCGGCATCTGGCGAAAAATCCGGAAAAAACAACCGCCAAAATCAGAAACTGATCCGTTGTTTTCGTAAAGCCCCCTGTTTTTGTCGTACGCACGGATGCTTTTGACGGATAAGTCTTCAGCCGTGAATTTTTTTTAAAAAAAATGACGGAGTTGACCTAAGTCAAGGAAACAGGATGAGATCCGGTATAGGGTGGAATCAAAAAGAAAAACGAACCCGATTCATCGAATGATCACCATACCAGAACCATTATCAATCAAAAAGGAGACACGGCATGTTTTGTTATCAATGTGAACAAACGGCAAAAGGCGAAGGCTGTACAGCAGGCGGCGTATGTGGAAAACAACCGGATGTGGCGGCACTTCAGGATCTGCTGCTTTACGCGGTCAAGGGATTGTCCCTGATCGCTCTCGAAGGGAAAAAAGTCGGTGTCAAGGATGCGGCCATCGACCGCTTCGCCTGCGAGGCGACCTTCTCGACCCTCACGAATGTGGATTTTGACCCAAACCGGTTTAAGGTGCTGATCAACCAGGCCGTGGATATTCGGAAAGAATTGAAACGAAAAGTGGATGCTGCCGGCGGTTGGACGGATTATTCCGACGGCGCGGCCGTTTTCGCGCCTGCGGACACCAGGGACGCGCTTGTGGCCCAGGGGGAAAAGGTGGGCGTCATGTCCGACCCGGATTTAAATGCTGATCTGCGGTCGTTGCGGGAAATCCTGACTTACGGCATCAAGGGCGTGGCCGCTTATGCGGATCATGCGGCGATTCTGGGCCAGACGGACGACAAGGTGTTTGATTTCATTTATGAGGGTCTGGCTGCGACCATGGACAATGGAAAGTCCGCCGACGAGCTGCTGGGTCTGGTCTTAAAATGCGGGGAGATCAATCTCCGGGCTATGGAGTTGCTGGATGCGGCCAATACCGGCACCTACGGACATCCGGTTCCCACTACCGTGCCTCTGGGCGCCAAAGCCGGAAAGGCCATTCTGGTGTCCGGCCATGACCTGAAGGATCTGGAGGAAATTCTCAAACAAAGCGCCGGAAAGGGCATCATTGTATACACCCACGGCGAAATGCTCCCCTGCCACGGATACCCGGAACTCAAAAAATACCCGCATTTTTACGGGCATTACGGCACCGCATGGCAGAACCAGAAAAAGGAATTCGCCGAGTTTCCGGGCGCGATTCTCATGACCACCAACTGCATTCAGAAGCCCAAAGAAGACTATAACGCCAATATCTTCACCACCGGGCTGGTGGGGTGGCCGGGTGTGACCCATATCGCGGACAAGAATTTCAAGCCGGTCATCGACCGGGCCCTGGCGCTGCCGGGATTTCCGGCGGACACGGACAAGGGAACGGTCATGGTGGGGTTTGCCCGGAACGCGGTCATGGGGGTTGCGGGTGCGGTGATCGATGCGGTCAAGAGCAAGGCCATCCGCCACTTTTTCCTGGTGGCCGGATGCGACGGCGCCAAGCCGGGAAGAAATTATTACACGGAATTCGTGGAAAAAGTTCCGGATGACTGCGTGGTGATGACCCTGGCCTGCGGCAAGTTCCGGTTCTTTGACAAAAAACTGGGGGATATCGGCGGAATCCCCAGGCTGTTGGATATCGGGCAGTGCAATGACGCCTATTCCGCGATTCAAATCGCCGTGGCCCTGGCGGGCGCCTTTGAATGCGGCGTCAATGATCTGCCGCTGTCCATGATCCTTTCCTGGTACGAGCAGAAAGCCGTGGCCATCCTCCTGACCCTGCTTTATCTGGGCATCAAGGACATCCGCCTGGGGCCAAGCCTGCCGGCGTTCATCACGCCCAACGTGCTGAATATCCTGGTGGAAAAATTCAATATCGCACCCATCAGCACGCCGGACGCCGATTTGAAAGCTATTCTGGGATAAAGGAAGGCTATAGGCTGTAGGGGGTTAGACTGTAGGGACAGGCGGAATGCATCATTTTTAAATGGCCGCATTCCGCCTGTCCTGTTTTTCATCATTCATCATTCATCACTCATCATTAATACAACGGAGATGTTCCCATGCTGAAAAAAATTGCGCTTTTTGAAGAAAATACGTTTCACGCCAGTCATTTCATGAAACTGCTGGCCCATGAATCACCGTATTTTAAAATCATTAATTTCAATTTCAAGGCCGGCCAGGAGCTGCCGGTGCATTCCCATGACATTGACGGCCAGCTCAGCATCGTGATTCTCGAAGGAACCGGCGAATTTCTGGGCAAAGACAATGCCGTTATTCCGGCCAAGCCCGGAGATCTCTTGATCTCCGATATCAGCGAACCCCATGGCGTCCGGGCCATTACCGATTTGCGGGTGCTGGTGACCATCGCGCCGCCCATTTGACATGAAAGCGGCCCTGATCCAAACCTTAAACAGTTTCAAAAGTGAACACCTTTTTACTTGTAAATCGGTTTACAAGTAAAAAGCGAACCTGTTTTTTATCGCTGGGAGGAAATTTTTATGTCAACCAATCATTCCTGCGGCATGTTCGGCCTGTCGTCCATTGATCTGTCGGAGGATGACGTGATGGCGGCCATGAAATCCATAGACGGCTATATCGACATCACACCGAAAGATTTCAATGAGATTTACCGGGCTGCGTTCCGGTATGCGGTTGACCGGCTGTCCAGATTGGTAAAAGCCGAAGACATCATGACCCAACAGGTGATTGCAGTGACGCCGGGCACATTGTTGACCGAAACCGCCCGAATGATGGCGTCCGCAAATATTTCCGGCGTGCCGGTCATCAATACGGATCAAACGGTTGTCGGTATCATATCGGAAAAAGATTTTTTAAAAAAAATGGGGGAGGGGACGGGAACGGAAACATCCGGATCATTTATGGGGGTAATCGCCCAGTGCCTGGAAAATCGCGGGTGCCTGGCCATACCCATAAAGGGGAAAACCGCCCAAGAGATCATGACCTCGCCGGTGATTTCGGCGTATCCGGATGCCACTATTTCAGAACTTTCAAAAAAACTTGCGGATAACCGCATTAACCGGATTCCGGTGATCACGAAACAGGGCAAGCTGGTCGGCATCGTGTCGCGCGGGGATATTGTGGATTCTTATTGTGCAAGGGTATTTTAAGAAGGGGTCTGGTCATGAAATATTTTGAAAAAATGAAAGGCGCCACGAAAAGCCCGCCCCAGGTCAGTCTGATGGAAATGGTCTGGTCGTGGATCGGTTCATTCTCGGGTATTTCGGCAGTCGCTCTTTTTAATTACCATTTGATAGGCGATACGGACCTGAAAATGGTTATCGGTTCATTCGGTGCATCTGCTGTGTTGATATATGGCGCTGTCCGTAGTCCCCTGGCTCAACCCCGAAATTTAATCGGCGGTCACGTTTTATCAGCCCTTGTCGGCGTGACCGCCTATAAATTGTTTTCCGGCCACCTGTGCCTGGCATCCGCACTTGCGGTTTCCACAGCGATTTTTATCATGCATGCCACCAGAACCCTTCATCCGCCGGGGGGCGCCACCGCCCTGATTGCAGTGATCGGCAGTCAGAAAATCCACAGCCTCGGCTATTTTTACGCGATAATGCCGGTGGGCATCGGCGTCGTCATTATGCTGATTGTCGCTCTGGTGATTAATAACATACCCCATCACCGCCGGTACCCGGAATTCTGGTTCTGAACGCAGAATAAGGGTAATGCCTGTTTTGTTCATCCACAGGAAAAGGAAAATCCATGCGAATTCATTATTTTCAACATGTTGCGTTTGAAGGCGTGGCAAGTATCGGGCAATGGGCGAATCAAAAAGGATATGCGCTTTCAGCCACCCGGTTTTTTGAAAATTCAGACCTGCCGGATATACAATTCCCCGATATGCAAGCAATCGATTGGCTCATTATCATGGGCGGCCCCATGAATATTTATGAGCAGGACAAATATCCCTGGCTGAAATCAGAAAAAGAATATATCCGGGCGGCCATTGACGCGGGGAAAACGGTTATCGGTATCTGCCTGGGGGCCCAGTTGATTGCGGATGTTCTGGGCGCAAAAGTTTATCCTGGGGAGCATAAGGAAATAGGATGGCTACCGGTTCAATTGACCGGGGAAGCCATTAATTCGGACATTTTCGGATTTTTACCCGAACATCTCACCTGTTTTCACTGGCACGGAGATACGTTTGATCTGCCGGACGGCGCGGTGCATCTGGCAAAAAGCGAGGGATGCGAAAATCAGGCGTTTATTTATGAAAATCGCATACTGGCATTACAGTTTCATCTGGAATCAACGCCTGAAAGCGTGGCGGATATTATATCGCATTGTCAATCTGAAATCGTTCCGGGGCGGTTTATCCAATCCGTTGAAACCATGCTGAAAAACGGGGATTCTTTTTTTGACGGGATACATGCGGCCATGTCCGGGATATTGGATCGATTGGGTGGAAACCGTTTTTCCTCAAGTGGAATTTTATCCGAAACACATCATCAAGGAGGATAAAATATTTTTTCCCAATACTGAAAACTACATCAGCCGGAAAGAACAAGAAAATATGCTTGAAAAATTCCGGGAATTTGACAGGAACATGATACATGAAAAGTACATATCCGTGCTTGACAGTTTGAATTAAAAAAACAGGCTGTCAATAAAGCATTTTAAGCAACAACATGCCCGTTATCAATTTTAATAAGGAGGTGTCCGCATGGTTATTATTGAAACCGATGAGTGCATTGGCTGTGAGAGTTGTGTCGAACTTTGTCCGGAAGTATTCGGGTTTGATGAAAAGGCAGAAAAAGCCGTTGTGATTCTTCCCGAAGGAGGCCCGAAAGATTGTATTGAAGAGGCCATGGCGACATGCCCGGTCGAATGCATTCACTGGGCGGAATAACCGGTCTCTTTAATGCTTCATAAACATTGCTTCTCAGATATAACTATGCAATTTTATTTATAAATTGCAAAACATCCCCGGAAAATGTATTTGGGAATCCATGCGTGAATGATTGCATATCCGATCAGCATCTGATAAGTTGTTCAAAACTCATGGAAGCGAGATAACTGTTTGAATTCATTTCTTCCTGTGTTTGTTTTTTCAAAACTGCGACGCAATGAGGTGAAGAATGTCGGATGCCGATAAGGGCATCCGTTCCGCCCGCCGGAACGGATGGCTGGTTTTTGCCGTGATCACGCTGGTGGTATTGTCGGCGGGCTATGGCTATTTCCATTCCGAGACCGGGCGCATCCGGATGGAGAAATTTGCCGATCTGTCCGCCATTGCCTTGCTCAAATCCTCTCAAATTGAACAGTGGCGTAAGGAGCGGTTGGGCGACGCCACAAGGTCCGCGACCAGTCCTTTTTTTCAGCAAGCCCTGGAAGCATGGCTCCAAGGCCGGCAGACCCCTGAGTTGAAATCCCTGTGGAAAAAGCGTCTGAAGCGGGAGCAAGCCGCCAATGAGTATGATGATGTGCTGCTTCTTGATTTGAATGGGGGCTTGCTGCTGGCGGCTTTGGATAATCCGGACCCCCTGGACCCGGCCACGCGGCAGGCCATGAATGTCGCTCTTGCAAAAGGTCAGGCGGTGTTTTCCGATTTGTATCGGTGTTCCGAGGGCCATATTCATTTGGATGTGGCGGTGCCGGTATCCGGAGCCGCCGGCTGGCCCATGGCCATGCTGATCATGAGGACCAATGCGGAAACCTACCTTTATCCCCTGATCCAATCATGGCCGACATCCAGCCCCAGCGCCGAAACGATTATTGTCCGCCGGGACGGCGACGCGGTGCTTTTTTTAAACCATTTGCGGCATCAGTCCGACACCGGTTTGCGGCTCCGGACCCCGCTGACGCAGACCCGCGTTCCGGCGGTTCAGGCGGTACTCGGCAAAAAAGGGATATTCGAGGGCATTGACTACCGGGGTGCTGCGGTATTGGCCGACTTGCGGCCGGTTCCGGGCTTTCCCTGGTTCATGGTCACAAAGGTGGATTCCCGCGAAATCATGGCCGAGGCCCGGTACCGCACCGGCATCACCGCTTTTTTTGTGATGGTTTTAATCCTGCTGGCTGCGGTGGTAAGCGGATTTGCCTACCGTCAGCGCCAGGCCAGATTTTACAGAGTCCTCTACCGGTCCGAACAGCGTCAGCGCCAGGCCATGGAGGATTTCCGCACCACGCTTTACAGCCTGGGCGACGGGGTCATTACCACCGACAGGCAGGGCCGCCTCCGGCAGATGAACCCGGTGGCCGAGCAACTCACGGGATGGGCGGAAGCGGAAGCCCGGAACAGGCCCATTGAAGAAATTGTTTGCGTGATCGATGAAAAGACCCGCGATGGAATTGACAACCCCGCCGGAAGGGTTCTGCGGGAAGGGCGGGCGACGGAGTCAGCTGGCGCCGTGCTGCTGGTTTCACGGGATGGGCGCGAAACCCCCGTTATCATCAGCGGTGCGCCGATACAAAACGAAAATCATTCGCCCACCGGCGCGGTACTGATCTGTCACGACCAGACCATTGCGCGAAAAGATCAGCAAAAACTTCAGCAGAGTGAAGCGGATTTGGCCGAGAGCGAACAGAAATTCCGCTTGATATTTGAAAATGCACCCCTGGGTATATTGCATTTCGACAAAAACGGCGTCATTACCGCCTGTAACGACAATTTTGTTCATATTATCGGTTCCTCCAAAAAAGCCCTCATTGGTCTGGATATGCTGAAACTGCCGGATACCCGCATTGTCGGTATTCTCAGGGAAGCGTTGCAGGGTCGGACCGCTTCGTTTGAAGGGGATTACCGATCCGTGACCGCCGATAAGGTCACGCCGGCGCGGGTGTTGTTCAGTCCGATTGTTTCGGAATCAGGAAGCGTTGAAGGGGGGATCGGCATTGTTGAAGATGTCACCCGGCAGCGGCAGGCGGATGCGGAACGCGAGAAACTCGAAGCCCAGTTCCGTCAGGCCCAGAAGATGGAGGCGGTGGGACGCCTGGCCGGTGGAATCGCCCATGATTTCAACAATATGCTGAGCATTATCAACGGATATGCGGAAATGGCCCTCATGAACCTGGCGCCTTCCGATGCCCTGCATTCGAAAATACGGCAAATCATGAATGCGGGCCGGCGTTCGGCGGATCTGGTGCGCCACCTCCTGGCGTTTGCCCGTAAACAGACCATCGCGCCAGTATGCCTGAATCTGAATCATACGGTCGCCCCCATGCTGAGCATGCTTCAAAGCCTGATCGGAGAGGATATCGACCTGCTCTGGAAGCCGGCGGCAGACCTGTGGACCGTAAAAATGGACCCGGCCCAGATCGATCAGATCCTGGCCAATCTGACGGTCAATGCCCGGGACGCCATCACCGGCGTGGGCAAGGTGACCATCGAAACCGGAAACATTGTTTTTGATGCATCTTACTGCTCCCGTCACAAGGGGTTTATCGAGGGGGAATTCGTCATGCTGGCGGTCAGCGACGACGGCTGCGGCATGGACAGGCAGACGTTAGACCTGCTTTTCGAACCTTTTTTCACCACCAAGGGCGTGGGGAAGGGAACCGGGCTGGGGCTTTCGACAGTGTACGGCATTGTCAAGCAGAACAACGGCTTCATTAATGTATACAGCGAACCGGGAAAAGGTACGACTTTTAAAATCTATCTGCCGAGGGAGGTGAATCCGGATACGCTGACGGAGACGCCTTTGCAACAACCGGCAGAAGCGCCCGGAGGCGATGAAACCATTCTGGTGGTTGAAGACGAGGTGATGGTGCTTGAAATCGCGAAAACCATCCTCGAACAACTGGGATATACGGTGCTGGCGACAACCGCCCCCCGTGAAGCCCTGGATCTGGCCGCACATTATGAAGGGAAGATTCATCTGCTCATGACCGATGTCGTGATGCCGGAAATGAGCGGCCGGGACCTGTGGCGGGGGATTCTTCCCCTTCGGCCCGGCATCAGGACCCTGTTCATGTCCGGGTATACGGCCAATGTGATCGCCCATCACGGCGTATTGGACAAAGGGGTTTATTTCCTGCAAAAGCCGTTTTCGCTGGAAGCGCTGGCGGTTAAACTCCGGGAAGTGCTTTCGGTTTGAAGTGGGCGATGGCCGGTTCTTTCAGCGGACAATGGCGAAGCCGAATCGGAGGGCCCGGGTGCGTTCCGTGTAATTCAGCAGGCTTTCGGCCAGGACGTTCACATACTGGACCTGAATATAAAGATTGAGTTTGTTGGGCAGAATCTTATCCAGCGGATAGGTCAAATCCGCCTGAACGGACGCCCCTTTTTTCGCCATCCGGAAATGGGTTCCCATTGCCAGCCGGTCGGCCCTGCCTGCTTTCAATTCAAAATCCACATATCCCCGGTAATCGCTCAAATGCGGGTTGGTGTCATCGTCATTGGCGATATAGGCCATGAATCTCGGCGCCATCATGACCCCCAGCCGGGTGCGCTGATGAAAAAAAATGTAAATCGGCTGCACATAGGCCGTGTTGGTGCTGCGGGAAAGATCTTCGCCCCGGCCGTTGGATTCATGCTGACAACCGGTTTGAAAAAACAGGTGGGAGCCGGACGGTTTTGAGAAATAGATATTCGGGGTCAGGAAGAAGAACTCCGGTTTGTAACTGGTGTCGTCAAAAGGCTGGGAGGAGGCCTGCAAATTCCAGAAAGACGTTTGGGTATAGGCGATATAAAGATTCTGTTTCCACCGGTATCCCGGGGGCTCCGGTTCCGTTGCGCTGAAAATGCGGTATTTGATACTGAACTGGAACTTGCTTTTTTCCGGATCGGCGCCCACAAGAAAATACATGGGCCGGTAAGCCGACATGTTTTTCAGGTAGGGTTGATAGACGGAAAACAGGGAATCAAGGGTCTGGTAGTCACTTGCGGTATTCGGAACACCGGAGGCTGTTTCTCGGTTCTGTGAAAAATCCGCATCACCGGTATCGGCGCCAAAGCCATCAACCGGTTCCGCATACGCTGGGGAAACCAGGAAGATGCAAATCAGGATATTCAGGATGAAAAGGGCGTTTTTCATGGCTGCGTCAGTCGCCGAACCGGGGCGTTCACCGGATTTTAAAAAAACATCATTGAATTTGTCTAAATTGTGGGAATATTATACTGACCATAGATAAAATTGCATATCGAAATCAATTTTGAAAAAACAGGCCGAAAGCGAGGAATCAATCATGTGGGAATACACGGATAAAGTCAAAGAACATTTTATTAATCCCCGGAACGTGGGGGAGGTTGAGAATCCGGATGGCGTGGGGGAGGTCGGCTCCATGGCGTGCGGGGATGCGCTGAAGCTGACGTTTAAACTGGATGAGAATAAGCGGATCAAGGAAGCCAAGTTCCAGACATTCGGTTGCGCCAGCGCCATCGCGTCGTCATCCGCGCTCACGGAAATGCTGATCGGTAAAACCATTGAAGAGGCGGAAAAAATCACCAACGAAGACATCGCGGATTATCTGGGCGGCCTGCCCAAGGAAAAAATGCATTGCTCGGTGCTGGGCCGGGATGCGCTTGAAAAAGCGATCTATTGCTACCGGGGCCAGGGGGAAAAAGAGATTGACGGCAAAATCGTGTGCGAATGCTTCGGGGTCACGGACAAGGAAATTGAGCGGGTCGTTAAAGAGAATAATCTTAAAACCATTGAAGATGTGACCCATTACGCCAAAGCCGGCGGCGGCTGCGAGAAGTGTCATGACGAGATTCAGCGGATCATCGATGCCGTTTATAACACCGTCCCGGAAGCGGTTCCGGCAAAAAAAACGCTCACCAATATCCAGAAAATCCGTTTGATTGAAGAAACCCTGGAGCGGGAGATCAAACCGGCCCTGCAAAAAGACGGCGGCAATATCGAGCTGATCGACGTGGAAGGCGACCGGGTGAAAGTCCAGCTCATCGGCACCTGCGCCACCTGCAAGGCGTCCCAGTTGACCCTCAAGAATTACGTGGAAGCCAGGCTCCAGGAGATGGTTTCGCCGGATCTGGTTGTCGAGGAGGTGAAATAATGGCTATCGTTTATATGGACAATAACGCCACCACAAAGGTCGATCCTGTGGTTCTCGAGGCCATGATGCCGTATTTCACCGAACTTTACGGTAATGCTTCCAGCATGCATTCCTTTGGCGGCGCCGTGGGCCGGGATATCGCCGCGGCCCGGAACAAGGTGGCCGATTTGATCAACGCGGAGCCGGGGGAAATCATCTTCACCAGTTGCGGCACGGAAAGCGACAGCACGGCCATCTATGCGGCCATCCGCTCCAACCCGAACAAGAAGCACATCATCACCAGCCGGGTGGAGCATCCGGCAGTGAAGAATTTATACGAATACCTGGCCAATACCGGATACCGGGTCACCTGGGTGCCGGTGGACAAGGAAGGGGTGCTGGATATGGATTTTCTTCGCTATCACCTGTCCGACGACACGGCCCTTGTCAGCATCATGTGGGCCAATAATGAAAGCGGCGTGGTTTTTCCCATTTCAAAAATTGCGGAACTTGTACGGGGAAAAGGGATTGTCTTTCATTCGGACGCGGTCCAGGCGGTGGGCAAGGTGCCGGTGGACGTGCGGCAGGCGGGTGTGGACATGCTGTCCCTGTCCGGGCATAAATTCCATGGACCCAAAGGCGTGGGCGCGCTTTATGTGCGCAAGGGCGCAAAGTTTTCGCCGTTTATGATCGGCGGACACCAGGAGCGGGGCCGCCGGGGTGGGACGGAAAACGCGGCCTCCATTGTGGGCCTGGGCCGGGCCAGTGAGCTGGCGAAAGGGCATCTGGAGGAGATGGACACCCGTGTCCGGGCCTTGCGGGACCGGCTGGAGCAGGGCTTGCTTGCGGCCATTCCCAATGCCCTGCTGAACGGGAAAAAAGACGTAAGGCTCCCGAACACCACCAATATCAGCTTCGAATATGTGGAAGGGGAGGCGATTCTTTTAATGATGGACCAGTTCGGCATTTGCGCGTCTTCCGGGTCCGCCTGCACCTCCGGGTCTCTGGAACCGTCCCATGTGCTGCGGGCCATGGGGGTTCCGTTCACGGCGGCCCACGGTTCCATCCGGTTTTCCTTAAGCACCTATAATACGGAAGCGGAAGTTGATTTTGTGGTGGAAAAGCTGCCGCCCATTATCGAACGGCTGCGTCAGATGTCGCCTTTCTGGAAAGGGGCCGGATGTCAGTTGCAATAATGATGACTCGGAGGAAAACGGAGGGTATGTTGTCGGACAGATTCACAGGCCTTATTTATGGGGATGATCGTGATGGAAGAAAAAGATCAGCATAAGGATCCGTCCTGCCGGGTTGAGTCGGTTTCATACACGGCGTTCCGGGCGCGGCTGCATGACATTGTGGACAGCATTATAAGTGAATGCGACGCTGAAAAATGCAACGCGCATGTCGACTATGAGCAGTTGCCGTCCAAAACCGCCGTCATCGACATCCTGCACCGGCTCCGGGAGGTGCTTTTTCCCGGATATTTCAACACGGAAAAGCTGGATCCCGTGAATTTGCGCTATTATGTCGGCCAGGCAGTGGCGGAACTGTTTGACGCCCTTTCCGAACAGATCGTTCGAAGCATCCGGCATGACTGTTTCAGGTTCGGTCTGGAATGCACGGAATGCACGAGCCGGGGGTATGAAAGCGCACTGGCCCTTCTTGAATCCATTCCGGAACTCCAGCGGATCCTCGCCACGGACATTATGGCGGTGTTTGAGGGAGATCCGGCGGCGAAAAGCTATGACGAGATTATTTTCAGTTATCCCGGGGTGTTTGCCATCACTGTGTATCGCATCGCCCACAAATTGTATACCCTGGGGGTTCCGCTCCTGCCCCGCATCATGACGGAATATGTCCATGGCGAAACCGGTATTGACATTCATCCGGGGGCGATAATCGGCGAGCGGTTTGTCATTGACCACGGCACCGGGGTGGTGATCGGCGAAACATCGGAAATCGGCAACAATGTCCGGATTTACCAGGGGGTGACCATCGGCGCGCTTTCGGTTCCCAAAGGCCGGATTGAAGAAATGAAGGGCCGGAAACGGCATCCCACCATCGAAGACGACGTGATTATTTATTCCGGGGCCACCATTCTGGGCGGGGATACGGTCATCGGGGCCCGGTCGGTTATCGGCGGCAATGTGTGGATCACTGAATCCCTGCCCCCGGACACCCAGGTGCTCATCGAATCTCCCAGCCTTATTTACAGGAGGAAATCATGAACTATTTCAGCAATATCCAGCATACCATCGGGGCAACGCCCCTGGTCCGGTTAAATCGTATGGGGGAAGGCCTGAAAGCCGTTATTTATGCCAAGCTGGAATTTTTTAATCCTCTTGGCAGCGTTAAGGACAGAATCGCGGCTTCCATGATGGATGCTGCGGAACGGGACGGAAAAATCAATCAGGAGTCGCTCATTGTGGAACCCACCAGCGGCAATACCGGAATCGGCTTGGCTTTTGTGTGCGCGGTCAGGGGATACCGGCTCCGTCTGACCATGCCTGAGACCATGAGCGTGGAGCGGCGGAAACTCCTGGCCCATCTGGGGGCGGAACTGGTGTTGACGCCGGGAACGGAAGGAATGAAGGGGGCCATTGCCAGGGCCGAAGCGATCGTCGCCGAAAATCCGGGGGCCTTCATGCCCGATCAGTTCAATAATCCGGCCAATCCGGCGGCGCATCGGCTGACCACTGCCGAGGAAATCTGGCGGGACACCGAAGGCCGGGTGGATATTCTGGTGTCCGGCGTGGGTACCGGCGGCACCATCACCGGGGTGGCCCAGGCGTTAAAGCCCCGAAAACCCGGATTCATGGCGGTGGCGGTGGAGCCTGCGGAATCGCCGGTCCTGTCCGGGGGGAGTCCCGGTCCGCATAAGATTCAGGGAATCGGCGCGGGCTTTGTGCCGGGTGTGCTGGACACATCTCTGATTGATCGGATCATCACGGTGACCAGCGATGATTCAATGGAAACCGCCCGGAAACTAGCCGGAACCGAGGGCCTGCTGTGCGGGATTTCTTCGGGTGCGGCGGTTGCGGCGGCCCTGAGAGTGGCCCGTCTTCCGGAATCGGAAAACAAAACCATCGTGGTGATCCTTCCCAGCACCGGGGAACGGTATCTCAGCACCGATCTTTTTAAAAGCGCCATATGAAGGTTTATCCGGCAGGCCTCACTATATTGAACGTTATTCTGTTTGATAGCTTCATATAAGGAAAAATAAACGGAACCCTCATTCAATGGAGAATTTCCATGCAATTAAAATGTATTGATTAAGGCTTCCGGCGGATTGGCAAATGGTCCACCGGAAGCGTCAAAAAGCTGCTTTTGAAAACTATTCCTTATTAAATGTAAAACAGATAAAGGAGGCATCATGAAAAAACAGCTTTTGAACTATGAAACCATGATCCGGCTGACCAAGGCCATTTCCCACTCCAAAGACCCGG
The DNA here is from genome assembly GCA_049297455.1 of Desulfosalsimonadaceae bacterium. Lineage (GTDB taxonomy): Bacteria > Desulfobacterota > Desulfobacteria > Desulfobacterales > Desulfosalsimonadaceae > SURF-3. The sequence goes on from JBAQUK010000138.1 coordinate 20,004, forward strand.
AAGAGGTGGCGCTGATGACGGTGGAAAGCATTACGAACGCTTTGCGTGTGAAGGGTTGCACCGTGTTTCTGGTGAATAAAGCCACTCATGAACTGGAGGTGGCGGCTTCATTCGGCCTGAGCAAGGACTATATTGCCAAGGGGCCGCTCAGTTCGTTAAAATCCATCTGTGATTCCCTGGATCAAGGCCCGGTAGCGATTTATGATGTGACGGATGACCCGAGACTTCAATATCCGGAAGCTGCAAAACGGGAAGGGATTTCTTCCATTCTCTCAGTGCCGATCGTCGCCGGGGGGCATACAATCGGCGTACTGCGTGTTTACACCGCCGAGCCGTGGGAATTCTCCCTTGATGATGTGAATTTTGTTCAGGCAATGGCCACTCTGACCGGTATGAGCATTGTGATGGCAAGAAATTACAAGGGGCTCAAGGACAGCATTGGGATACTCAAGACCATGAAAGATCCGAAAGCGGTAAAGTCAAAAAGGAGAACACCCTATGAGGGCGTTCCCGTCAGCGTTCTTCCAGGCAGTGGCGTCAGCGCCCATTAACGCGGCGGTGGGGACGGGAGGGAATTTTTACGCACCCGTCAGGATTGTTCCTTGACAGAAAGCGCGTAACAGTTTAGTTTACAAAACAATTGGTCATTTTATGCATTTGTTGGCAGGGGGATTGTATTCTCGAGCTTTATTAAAGGAGGTGGCTCATGTCCGGACGCAAAAACATGATGATTTTGTTGTGTGTCGTATCACTTATTATTATGCCGTTGGGAGCTTCCGCTTTGGCAAATAATTCCATGAAACCTTTGACTGAAGTTGGTGCGGATACCATGTTCGCGGATCTGGTTGCAGTAAGGCCTTTACAGCTTGCCTCCCTGTTTTTGGGAACCGCCACCTTCATCGTTTCTTTGCCGTTCTCAGCCTTGGGCGGCAATGTGAATCAGGCCTATGAAATGATGATGGTGGAACCTGCCCGGTTATTTTTCAAGCGCCCGCTAGGCGGATTTTAGTCTGCCGGTTTATTCCGTTCAGGCTTTTCATCTGAAACACACCAACAGGAAGGGGGATTGCGGCATCCCCCTTTCTTTTCCCGGTTGTTTTAAGGGATTTGGAAAATTTTAAAATACCATTATGCCGTTCTTCTTGCTCATGCTCTTAATCTTACTTTAAAATCTCAATAATAAGAGCAAGAGCATTAAAACGGTATATTAGTAAATTCCAAGTCCCTAAACGAAAATGTTCTGGGGAATGAACGGATGCGTCCCCTCGATCACTTCGACGCCCGCCTTATTTCTGATTTTGGCAATGACGGCCTCCTTATGGGGGCAGTTGTCCATCAGGCAGTTGGCAATGTGAACCTTGGTGATTTTTTCATCCAGGGGCTTGTTCCAGAGATTGATCTGAACCAGCCGGGTGACAATGCCCGCCCCCGGACAATCCCCGCAATTTAAAATGCCCACCAGTTCCGCATCCTGGTTCTCGTACCGGCTGAATTCCCCCACTTTCCGGTTGAACCCCACCATGCACCGGGAGCAGGCGATACACACATCATCCATTGTTTTCTTGCATCCCACGATCAGTATTTTTTCCATGAAACCTCCTGTATCAATAATAATGACGGCAATATAAAAAATAAGGCGCTTATGTTTATAAGCATTTGCTTAAAATTAAGGGCCAGATATAGCAAGGGCTTTTCGGGTTATCAAGTCAATTTTTGGCCGACTTTTCGGCTTGATCTTTGGCGCTTCGGGTATCAATATAATGGCGGGCATCGTCTATAAAAGTACAGACAGGAGGAAATGCATCGTGAATATATCCATTCCGGGATACGGCGATCTGGATCTTCAGCATGTGGTCATGGACTATAACGGCACCCTGGCGGTGGACGGCATTCTGATTCCGGGGGTGAAAACAGCCCTGGAAAAACTTGCCGGACACATGACCCTGCATGTATTGACCGCCGATACCTTCGGGAAGGCGAAGGTGAGTCTTGAGGGAATTCCTTGTCGGTTAAGCATTCTGCCCGAATCGGACCAGCAGGCCGGAAAATTGGATTATGTAGAGGCGTTGGGCGCTCTGAAAACAGTCAGCATCGGCAATGGGCGCAATGACCAGCGCATGTTGAAAGCCTCAAGGCTGGGGATTGCGGTGATTCTGGGAGAGGGCGCGTCAATGGAGGCGCTGATGAATGCGGATATTGTCTGCACGTCGATTGTGTCGGCCCTGGAACTCCTGATGCACCCCCTCCGCCTGACCGCCACCCTGCGCTCATAGCGGTTTGATATGCATCGTCGGCCGGTTTATCTCTTTGGTTTTAAAGAGGAATCATTATAAATGAGCCCATTCTGGAAAATTGTCATCATCATCTTGATTTTGCTGTATATATTAAGTCCCATGGACCTGCTGCCGGGATTTTCCCCCATCAGCCTGTTGGACGACGCCTTTCTGACCGGTCTTCTGGTTTATTATTTAAAAACCGGCCGGATGCCCGCTTTTGTGTCCTGGCTGGGCCGGTTTATTTTCGGGGAAAAAATCCCGGGCAATAAAGAGAGCAAGCAGGGAACGTCCGGAACCGGGGATGGCGAAAATCAGGGAGAAAACAGAGGCACGGAAACCGGCCGGTCCCATTCGAAAGACCCTTTTGAGATTCTGGGGATCGCCCCCGGTGCGTCAAAACAGGAAATTCAAGCGGCGTATCGGAAAGTCGTGCAGCAGTATCATCCGGATAAGGTGGCGCACCTGGGTCCGGAACTTCAATCTCTGGCGAAAGAAAAATTTGTTGAAATTCAAAATGCTTATGATTATTTAATGAACCACTGATGTGACAAAGCAGTGGCCGGATCAGATCCGTTTGTCCGGATACGGGCACAGGTGATTCAAAAAGCAATTCGGGCAGTCTGGTTTTCGGGCAGTGCAAACGGACCTGCCGAAATAGATCAGCCACAGGGAAAAATCATTCCATTCGCTTTTGGGGATGACCGCCATCAGGTCCGATTCGATTTTCACCGGGTCCGTGGCGGTTGTCAGGCCCAGCCGCTTTGAAATTCTTGCCACATGCGTATCCACCACCATGCCGGGGATGCCGAAAACGGCGCCCAGCACCACATTGGCTGTTTTCCGCCCCACACCGGGCAATTGAATCAATTCATCAATGGTATCCGGCACCTTGCCGTCGAACCGTTCCGTCAGCATTCGGGCGCAGTTCCGTATGTTTTTGGCTTTATTGTGAAAAAATCCCGTGGAATGAATCAGTGTTTCAATGGTTTCAATGGGCGCCCGGGCAAATTCTTCCGGTGTTTTCAGTTTTTCAAAAAGATGCGGCGTGACGCTGTTGACCTGCCGGTCCGTGCATTGGGCTGAGAGAATCGTCGCCACCAGAAGTTGAAATGCATTCCGGTGATTTAACTGGGTCTTGACATCCGGATACCGGGTCTTTAGTATCTGGCAAATTTTTTGAATTCGGGAATGGTTTCGGATCATTTTTTATAGAATTTTTTTGACGAGTTGATGACGATGGCGCATGAAAAACAAGTAAAAGCGCTGGGGCTTTGCTCCGGCGGACTGGACAGCATCCTGGCTGCCTGCATGCTGCAGGACCAGGGAATCATGGTGGAATGGGTCGCCTTTGAAACCCCGTTTTTTTCCGCTGATAACGCCCGCCGGGCATCCATTAATAATAAAATCCCGATCATTGTCAAGGACATTACCGACCGGTACCTGCCCATGCTGAAAAACCCGCCGTGCGGGTATGGGAAAAATATGAACCCCTGCATGGATTGTCACGCGCTGATGTTTCGCATTGCCGGGGAGATGATGGCGGAAACCGGAAGTAATTTTTTGTTTTCCGGAGAAGTGGTGGGACAGCGGCCCATGTCCCAGCAAAAAAAATCGTTGCGGTATGTGGAAAAAAAATCCGGTTTTGACGGCAGCATCTTGCGGCCCCTGAGCGCCAAATTGTTACCCGAAACCCCAATGGAACAAAACGGGCTGGTGGACAGGGAGAAACTGGGGGATTTGTCCGGCAGGGGCCGGAAACCCCAGATGGAGATGGCCAAACAATTCGGGGTGACCGACTATCCGTCGCCGGCCGGGGGATGCCTGCTGACGTCCGTCGGTTATGCCAGCCGGCTGAGGGATTTGTTCGCACATCAGGAAAACGTTACCGTCACGGACCTGGCATTCCTGGCGTATGGCCGTCATCTAAGGGTGGCGGACGGCACAAAAATCATTGTGGGCAGGAACCAGGGGGACAATGCCTCGCTGCTTGGCCTGTACCGTCCGGATCAGGATGTATTATTGCAGGTAAAATCATTTTCCGGTCCGGTGACGGTGATCCCGGGCAGGTGCGGCCAAGACGCCCTTTTGCGGGCTGCGGCAGTGAGCGCTGGCTACAGTAATGCCCCGCTTGACACATCCGTTGAAGTGAGTGTGACTCAGCCGGAGGGGACTATTTTGTTGACCGTGACGCCCATCCCCCGCGCCGATGTTCAGGATCTGCTGATCATATAAATAAAAGAATGGGTGATGCGGCGTCAAGGCTGTCTCATTGCCGAAAGCTGTCCGCACGCAGCGGAAATATCAGACCCTTTACTGCGGCGAATAATGGCGGTGTAGCCTTTATCATGGAGAATTTTTTCAAACCGTAAAATCGCGGATTCGTCGGGCCGCTTAAAATCGCTGGCCGGATGTTCGTTAAAGGGAATCAGGTTGATTTTTGCCTTTACCGGCCGGAGCAGTTTCGAAAGCCTTCGCGCGTCATCAACCGTGTCATTGACGTCCCGGATCAGGATATATTCAAACGTGATTTTGCCTCTGGGGGTCAATGCGTAGCGGGTAAATGCGTAGCGGGCGCAGGCGTCCATGAGCTGTTCAATGGGGTATCGGTCGTTAATGGGCATCAACATGCTGCGGGTCTGATTGTCCGTGGCGTTTAAGGATATGGCGAGATTGATTTTACTGTCGCGCCCCAGGTCTTCAAACCGGGGGATTAAACCGGCAGTGGAGAGCGTGACCCGCCGGGTGGAAAGCTGGAGCCCATCGCTGTCGACGGTCATAATCCGGATGGCCCGCATCACATTGTCGTAATTGGCCAGTGGTTCCCCCATGCCCATCAGCACAATATTGGTCAAAGGGCGCGTGCCGGTGACGTCTTTGGCAATGCGGAGAATCTGGCCGAGAATTTCCCCCTGGGTCAGGTTGCGGATCAATCCGGATTTCGCGGTCATGCAGAATCGGCAGCCCATGGCGCAGCCCACCTGGGTGGAGATGCACAGGGTATAATGCGTTTTTTCAGGAATCAGGACGGTTTCAATGCAGCGGCCGTCGGTTAAGCCGAACAAATATTTCTGGGAGCCGTCTGCGGAAGATGCCACCTGTCGTTTCTGAAGGGTAAGAATAGAAAAATGGTCGGATAGCACACCCTGGGTGGTTTTGGCGATATCCGTCATCTCATCAAACGATGTGGCATGCTTGAGGTACAGCCAGCGCATGATCTGTCCGGTGCGATAGGCCGGCAGGTCATGGGACCTAACCCAGAGGGATAATTCATCCCTGGTCAGTTCCGTGATGTCCGGTTTTAGGTCTGGTTTTATGTCTGGCCGGATGTCCGGTTGACCTTCCGGCCGGTCATCTGATGGGGGTTTCATGGGTCTTGATGTCCAAATATCGGGAGATTATTTTTTTCCTGTAACCACAAGCAGATATCATCATCGGCGAGGGTTGCGCAACAGGATATTTTGCTTGACATAACATTTATGAAATATTAAATTCAACAATTTACTTACAGGGCCGGAAAGTTATGTTTGATAATTTAAGTGACAGACTCAATACGGTTTTTAAAAAGCTCAAGGGGCACGGCAAGCTCAATGAAGCCAATATTGAGGAGGGCTTGAAGGAAGTCCGCCTGGCCCTGCTGGAAGCCGACGCCCATTACAAAGTCGTCAAGAATCTGATTGCCGATATCAAAAAGCGGGCCATCGGCCAGGAAGTGTTGTCCAGTTTAACCCCGGCCCAGCAGGTGATTAAGATCGTCAACGATGAGTTGACGGCCCTCATGGGCAGCAAAAATGAAGGGTTGAATCTTTCCGGCCCCGCACCGGCCGCCATTATGCTGGTGGGTCTCCAGGGGTCCGGTAAAACCACAACTGCCGGCAAGCTTGCGAATTTTTTAAGAAAGCAGGGCAGAAAACCTTATCTGGTGCCGGTGGATGTCTATCGTCCGGCGGCCATTGAGCAGTTGCAGAAACTGGCCGCGCAGATTTCCATCCCCGCCTATCCGTCTTCCATTGATATGAATCCGGTGGATATTTGCCGGAAAGCGGTTGTTGCTTCGAAAGCAGCCGGGTGCGACACCCTGATCATCGACACGGCCGGCCGTCTCCATGTGGATGAAGTGCTCATGGCCGAGCTGGTGGACATCAAAAAGGCGATTCAGCCGTCGGATATCCTGCTGGTGGCCGATGCCATGACCGGCCAGGATGCCGTCAATATCGCCCAGGCGTTTGATAAAGACCTCGATATCGGCGGCGTGATTCTGACCAAAATGGATGGCGACGCCCGGGGGGGTGCGGCCTTGTCCATTAAGGCCATTATCGATAAACCGATCAAATTTATCGGTGTGGGCGAAAAACTGAGCGAGCTGGAACTGTTTCATCCGGACAGACTGGCGTCCCGGATTCTGGGAATGGGGGACATGCTGTCTTTCATTGAAAAGGCCCAGAATGCGGTGGATATGAAAAAAGCCGCAGAACTGGAAAAAAAGCTCAGAAAAAATGAATTCACACTGGAGGATTTTAAGGATCAGATGTCCCAGGTGCGGAAAATGGGGTCATTGAATGACCTGATTAAAATGATCCCCGGCGTCAGCAAGAGCAAGCAGTTCAAAAATCTTGAAGTGGATGATCATGAGCTTGTCCGGGTGGAAGCGATTATCAATTCCATGACCCGGAAGGAGCGTCGGGACCATACCATTATTAACGGCAGCAGAAGAAAAAGGATTGCAATAGGCAGTGGAAACAGTGTACAGGAAGTGAATAATTTGTTGAAAAATTATACCAACGTACTAAAAATGATGAAAAAAATCAGCAAGGGCGGTTTTATGCGCGGAATGGGCCGCGGAATGATGTCTTTGTAAGGAGTGTAATTACGTTATGGCAGTCAGAATCAGATTAGCAAGGTGTGGCACAAAAAAACGGCCGTTTTATCGCATTGTTGTTGCAGACGGTCAGTATGCCCGTGATGGCAGATTCCTGGAAAATGTGGGAACCTATGATCCGATGGGAGAAACCACGGAAGTAACCTTAAAGAAAGAAAGAGTGCAGTACTGGCTGGGACAGGGGGCGCTCCCGTCAGATACCGTCACCAGCATTTTCAAGAAAGAAGGCCTGTAATCAATCCAAGAGCTTAGCGTGTTTTTCCTCTCAATCCTTAATTCCCGGCAGCTATGTTTTGAAGGAGACGGATGATGAAAGATCTGATCACGTACATTGCAAAAGCACTGGTCGACAATCCCGAAGAGGTAACGGTTTCTGAGATCGTGGGTGACCAGACATCGGTTCTGGAGTTGAAAGTCGCAAAGGAAGATCTGGGAAAGGTTATTGGTAAACAGGGAAGAACTGCCCGGGCCATGCGGACGCTTTTAAGCGCTTCTTCAGCAAAGATCAGAAAAAGGACCGTCCTGGAAATCGTAGAAGAATAGGCGTTATGGATAAAAGCAGTGTCCTGCCCATTGGAAAGATCGTTGGCGTACACGGGATGAAAGGGTATCTGAGGGTCTTTCCTTTTGACGAAGCCACCGAATTGTTTTTCCCGGGGAATGCGCTTGCGCTGAAATACCCGGATGGAAAAATGCAAACGGTTACCGTCGAAGATGTCCAGGTGCATAAGCATATTTTCCGTGTGGCGGTTGCGGACGTCGATGATCGGACCGGCGCGGAAGCTCTGGTGGGCGCTGAAATTCTGATCAACCGGTCCGAGTTGCCGGAACCGGAAGAAGGAAGCTGGTACTGGTGTGATCTGATCGGGCTGGCGGTTTATGCAGCGGATGAAACATACCTTGGCCGGATTGAGAATTTGTTTGAAACCGGCAGCAATGATGTGCTTGTGGTCAAACACAATGATGCGGAAATACTGATTCCGGTGATTGAATCCGTCATTTGCAGCGTTGATTTTGAAGCCCAAAAAATGATTGTCAATCTGCCCGAGGGATTATAAAGGTGTTCGGGCGATGGATTTCAGGGTACTGACGATTTTTCCCGCGTTTTTTGATTCCTTTGTGTCCCACGGAATCATGCGGCGGGCGATTGAGGCAGGGGTGATCGCGGTGCATCCCATGGACATCCGGGGGTTCGCGGACGGCAGCCACCGGATTACGGATGACAGGCCTTATGGGGGCGGGGCGGGCATGGTGATGAAGCCGGAGCCTTTGGCAAGGGCGATTATCGCTGCAAAAGAGAAGACGCCGGACGCCAGGACCATCCTTTTGTCTCCCCAGGGGAGGCCGTTTAAGCAGGCGATTGCGGGCGAACTGTCATTGCTTAACGGTCTTATTTTTATTTGCGGCCGCTACGAAGGCGTGGATGAACGGGTATACAAATATATCGACGATGAGATATCCATCGGCGATTTTGTTTTAACCGGCGGCGAACCGGCGGCCATGATCATCATGGATGCCGTCACCCGTTTGATTCCGGGTGCCTTGGGGGACGAATCGTCCGCCCAAAAGGAATCCTTTGAGGATCACCTGCTGGAGCATGCCCATTATACGCGGCCGCCGGAATTTGAGGGAGAAACGGTTCCGGACGTGCTGCTTTCCGGCAACCACGGCGTAATCGAAACCTGGCGGCTGGAATCGGCCTTGATGCGGACATTGTTGAAGCGGCCGGATCTTCTGGAAGAAAAAACATTGAGCGCCGGGGAAAAGAAGGTGCTTAAACAGTGGTGCGATACGATTGAACGACTTGTCTCCGCGTAAATTGTATATCGCGTTATTGCACCATCCGGTCAAGAACAAGAACGGTGAAACCATTGCGTCCGCCGTCACCAATCTGGACCTGCATGACATTGCGCGGATCGGGAAGACCTATGGGGTGGCCGCGTTTTATGTGGTGACGCCCCTGGAAGACCAGAAAACACTGGTTGCGAAAATTATTTCCCACTGGGTTGACGGATGGGGCGGCGTCCATAACCCGGATCGCCGGGAGGCGCTGGCCCTGGTCAGGGTCAGGGATTCGCTGACCCAGGTCGTTGATGACATAAAGGCGAAAACCAAGGTTCCGGTTCAGGTGGTGGCCACCTGCGCTACTGAAAAAGACCGGGCATTGAGGTTTGATGATTTTAAAGATCAATTAAAGGATCCGGCGAACGCCTACCTCCTGGTATTCGGGACCGCCTCGGGACTCGCGGATGAAGTGATTGCCGGCGCGGACCTGGTTCTGGAATCGATTAAAGGCAATACCGGATATAACCACCTGCCGGTTCGGGCTGCGGTTGCCATCATACTGGACAGGCTTTTGGCTGGATGAACTTTTGGGCATCACATAATATATTTTAACCTTAAAACGCAGTTGTTGTGTGAATAAAATAATCATAAGGGATGATCATGGAACTAATTAAACAGATAGAAAGAGAACAGTTACGTCTTGATTTGCCGGATTTCATTCCGGGCGATACCGTTAAAGTGCATGTACGCATCCGTGAGGGGGAAAAAGAGCGTATCCAGGTATTTCAGGGAGTGGTGATCAGCAAAAAAAGAGGCACCACCGACGCATCCTTCATCGTTCGGAAAGTATCTTACGGCATTGGCGTGGAGCGTGTTTTTCCCATGCATTCCCCCAGTATTTCCCATATTGAAGTGGTCACCCACGGCCGGGTCCGTCGTTCAAAAATATACTACCTGCGCAATCTCAGGGGAAAAGCCGCAAGAATCCGCGAGCGCCGTCGGGACCAGAAAAAAGCGTAGCGGTGGTCGCTTTTGCCGCTTAAACTTATCCCGTCAGAGGCTATCAAATGACGGATGATGTGTGGATGTTTGAAAAAAAGGCCTGGATTGACGGGTTCACTGCCGTGGCCGGTATTGACGAGGCCGGACGCGGCCCGCTGGCCGGTCCGGTGGTCTCGGCGGCGGTGATCCTTCCGGAAATTCTCCCGGTGTCGGGCATTAATGATTCCAAAAAATTAAGTCCGAAAAAAAGGGAAAAATTATACGATGACATCTACCGTCACGCAGTTGCGGTGGGGGTCGGTATCGTGGATCCGGTTGAAATCGACCGGATCAATATTTTGCAGGCATCCCTTGCAGCCATGGCCATGTCCGTGCGGAATCTTTTTCCGGCTCCGGATTTTCTCTTAATTGACGGCCAGTTTCCGATCCCGGCGAATTTCCCCCAGAAGCCCGTCATTAACGGCGACTCCTTAAGCATATCCATTGCGGCTGCGTCGATCATCGCCAAGGTCACCCGGGACCGGATGATGGCGGTCTATGCGGAAGAATATCCGGAATTCGATTTTTCAACCAACAAAGGGTATCCGACAAAGGCCCACAAAGAGGCCATTCGTAAATTCGGCTGTTCCCCGATTCACCGGTTGACCTTTAAAGGGGTGAAGGAGCATTATCAGCCGTGTTGAACCATTGGTTAAAAATGGAATCGACTGACAGTATGCGCCATGCTTAACCGGATGCAGAAATTCGGCAGATCGGGCGAAGATCTTGCCGCCCGGAGCCTGATGAAGAAAGGGTACCGGATCATTTGCCGGAATTACCGGACCCGGTTCGGTGAAATCGATATTGTTGCACAAGATTCCGATACCATTGTATTTATTGAAGTAAAATCCAGACGCACATCGACTTTCGGACATCCGAAATATGCGGTTACCTTTGATAAGCAGGAACGAATTTCAAAAACTGCCCTCTATTATCTGAAGATGACCGGTCAAAGCCATAGCCGGGCGCGCTTCGACGTGGTAGCCATTTCCGAACACAATCAAAAAACCAGCGTCGAGATCATAAAAAATGCCTTTGAACTTGCCTATAAGTGATCCTTTGGGAAAATTTGCGGCCGGCACGCTTTATATTGTCGCAACCCCCATCGGCAATTTGAAAGATATCACCTTCAGGGCGATCGAGACCCTTGAAAAGGTCGATATCATTGCCGCAGAAGACACCCGCCACACCCGCCTTTTATTGTCTCATTTCAATATCACCGCTTCCCGGCTCATTGCCTGTTATGAGCACAATGAAACTGAAAGCGCCCGGGGCATTATAGAACTTTTGAAAGCCGGAAAATCCGTGGCCCTGGTTTCCAATGCCGGCACACCATTGGTGTCGGACCCCGGTTACCGGCTCATCAACGCCGCTATCAGCGAAAATATTTCGGTTGTACCCATCCCCGGCGTTTCAGCCGCCATCACGGCGCTTTCCGCATCCGGCCTGCCGTCGGACACCTTTTGTTTTATCGGTTTTCTGCCTTCCAAAAAGTCAAAACGCAGGGAACGCCTCGAACAATTGGCAGGCCTTTCCGGCACCCTTATTTTTTATGAATCCCCCCACCGGATTTTAGAGGTCATGGAAGACATGATGGATGTCATGGGCGACCGGCAGGCGGTGTTGGCCCGGGAGCTGACCAAAACCTATGAAGAATTTTTAAGGGGAAAACTATCCGGATTGGTTGCGGATCTCTCATCCCGCCAGGCAATCAAAGGGGAAATTACCCTGCTGTTGTCCGGGGATACCACCGACAAGCCGGTTTGTTTTGAGGATATTGAGCCCCAGGTGGTGTCTGAACTGAGCAAAGGGCAGGCCGGCGTGCTGGCCCTTGCCAAAAAATTTGCACGATCCACCGGGATTTCCAAAAATAAATTGTATGAAAAAATTTTAGAACTTCAACGGGTGGCGGAAAATGAGCCTGACCCGGAAGAATCGGACCCGGAAAAAGAAGAAACGGAAAAAGAAGAAACGGGAAAAGGAGAAAACAATAATGGATAAACTGGATGCGATATTTTCGCCGGAATCCGTGGCGGTCATCGGCGCTTCCTCAACACCCGGCAAAGTCGGGCATGATATTTTTGAAAACATCCTCAAAGGCGGCTACACGGGCACCCTGTATCCGGTCAATCCCACCGCCCGGTCGGTGCTGAGCGTGCGGTGTTACCGGACGATCCTGGATATTCCGGACCCGGTGGATCTGGCCATGATCATTCTGCCCCCCCGGATCGCCTTGAAAGCAGTGGATGAGTGTATCCAGAAAGGGGTGAAGGGAATGGTCATCGTTTCCGCCGGATTCAAGGAAGTGGGCGGCGAGGGTGCGAAAATAGAAGAAGAAATCGCGGAAAAATGCCGGAATGCCGGCATCCGTCTGGTGGGCCCCAACTGTCTGGGGGTCATCAATCCGGGAGAAAATGTCCGGTTGAACGCCAGTTTTTCGGCCCGCATGCCAAAACAGGGCAATATCTCCTTTATTTCCCAGAGCGGGGCCTTGTGCACGGCGGTTTTGGATTTTGCCGCAGACAGGGGAGTCGGGTTCTCCAAATTCGTTTCCATCGGAAATAAGGCGGATGTGGATGAACTGGATCTGCTTCGCTATTATCATAAGGACCCGGAAACCGATGTCATCATGATTTATATGGAGCAGCTCCGGTTTCAACCTTCCTTTATTGAGGAAGTCAAGGAAATCACCTCCGGGGACCGCCCTACGTCGATTCTGGTGATCAAGTCCGGCAAAACCGCAGCCGGAGCGGCGGCGGCGGCTTCCCATACCGGCTCCTTGGCTGGGTCCGAGGCGGTGTATAACGCCATTTTTGATCAGGCTGGCATTATCCGGGTGGATACGGTGGATGACCTGTTTGATTTTGCGGTGGCATTCTCGGCCCGCAAAATTCCCGCGGGCAACCGGGTGGCCATCATCACCAATGCGGGCGGCCCCGGCATTATCGCCACAGACATGACCGAAATGGCGGGCCTGAAACTTGCGAAATTCAGTGCGGACACGATCTGGAACCTGCATCAGTTTCTGCCCCCCACCGCCAACTTCAACAACCCGGTGGATGTGATCGGGGATGCGTCCCGGGACCGCTACGAAAACGCCCTGGATGCGGTGATTCATGATGAAAACGTGGATTGCGTACTCATGATTCTCACGCCTCAGTCCATGACCGACGCCATCGGCACTGCGGAAGCCATCGTCAACATCTATCATCATTCGACCAAACCCATCATCTGCTGTTTTATGGGCGTTGTGGATGTGTCCGCCGGGGTCAAACATCTTCAGGACAATCATGTGCCGGTGTACCGGTTTCCTGAAGACGCGGCCATGGCTATGGGCAAACTGTATGAGGCCACCCGGTGGCTGGGCCGCCAGATTCTGCCGGAATATGACCTGACCTTTAACACCAAACGCGCCCATGAGATCGTGGACCAGTGCCTGGCCGAGGATCGACTGGTGCTGGGCGAGGATGATGGTCAGGAGCTGCTGCAATGTTATGGGTTTGACGTACCGGCCATGGGCATTGCGGCAACCGCTTCCGAAGCTGGGGATATGGCTGAAAAAATGGGTTTTCCGGTGGTCATGAAAATTGTGTCCCCGCAGATTTTGCATAAATCCGACGCAGGCGGCGTTCAGGTGGGCCTGAAAACCAGAGAGGCGGTGGCGGTGGCATTTTCGGAAATCATGGCGTCATCGTTAAAGTATAAGCCGGACGCGGAAATTCAGGGGGTGCTGGTTCAGGAAATGGTGAGGCCTGGCCAGGAAGTGATCCTGGGGGTGACCAAATATCCGGGGTTCGGCCATTTGCTGATGTTCGGTCTGGGCGGCATCTACGTGGAACTGTTTAAAAACGTCACGTTCAAACTGGCCCCTATTGGCCGGAACAACGCCCGCCGGATGATCCGGAGCATCAAGGGGTATGAAATTCTGGACGGGTTCCGTGGCAAGCCCAAGGCGGATGTGGAAAAACTGGAAAAACTCATCGTAGGCCTGTCAGCCCTGGTCACAAACCATCCGCAAATCAAGGAAATGGACATCAACCCGCTGATAGTGCATGAAAAGGGCATGGGGGCGACAGTGGCCGATATCATCATTACATTTGAAAAGTAAGTTTTTCGTAGATGCCCCATTATGTTGAAAGCGGAAATCATTTATCCGGTGATATTAAAAACACCCCCTGAACAGCAGGCGTTTTCCGGAAAGGATCGGGTTCTGTTTCTGCGGCAATATGCGCGCCGGGCCGTGGTGTTGTCTGCAGAAAAAAAAGGAGTATCGTTGTCTGCACTTTTAAATGATCCGGACGGCAGGCCGATTCCTGCCGGCGGGTTTTTCTGGTCTTTAAGCCATAAACCGGAAATTGTGGCCGGGGTCGTTGCCGGTCAGCCTGTGGGCATTGATATTGAGATGGTGCGTCCGGCGCCTCCGGGCCTGATGAAGAGAATCACGGACGCCGAAGAACGGCGGCTGGCGGAACCTGTCACAGATTTGGTATTCTTTCGCTTTTGGACGGCCAAGGAGGCGGTCTTAAAAGCGGTGGGGGTCGGGCTTCGCGGTTTGTCTCATTGCAAAATCCATCGCATCATGGATGAGAAAACCCTGATCGTTTCCTGCCACCAAAAATTTTGGCGGGTGAAGCATGCCTTCCATGACCATCATGTGGCGTCGGTAGCCTGCCAAAATCACCCAGTGGAATGGCGATGGTTCTTTCCGGAATCTGGTCAGTAAATCGTCAGTTCTGACAATGCCTCCAATGCCTTTAACAGCAATTTGCAATGAACAAGCCTTCTTATGAGGATCTGGAAAAAAGAATCGCACTGCTGGAAACGCGGATATCCATGCGCAGTGAAAAGGGGAATGGTCTTTTATCCAAAGAACTGCAAGCCATTACCCGTATTTTCCAGATGATGATGCAGTATAATCTGAATGACCGGAAGGTGGAAGTCAATGTATAGGGATTAACGCTTTAATTTTAAAAACCGGATAGTGAAAAATGAAAAAAGTCCTCATTGTAGATGACAGCGATGCGATTATTGAAACGCTGCAAGTTTGTTTGAAAGAATACCAGACCCGGTTCGAGCCGATTTTTGCCCAAAACGGCCTTGAAGCCATGAATCTCCTTGAAACGCATTCGATTTCCCTTGTTGTCACCGACATTCAGATGCCCATCGTCGATGGCTTGGTTCTATTGGCGTTCATACGGGAGCGGTTTCCCGCCATGCCCTGTATTGTCATGACATCTTATGGAGATCCGGAGATAAAAGAATTGGTAAAAAATGAGATATTCCGGTTTCTGGAAAAGCCGGTTCAAATAAAACCGCTGGTGGAAACCATTCTTGCTGCATTAAACAAAACAACCGCGCCCAAAACCAAAAAAATAACGATTCGCGATTTTTTCAATCATATTGGAATCAAGCGAAAAACATGCGTTTTTAAAATTATTCCCGATAAAGGGCCTACAGGTTTTTTCTATTTTTATGACGGGGAGATCCAAAATGTGGTCTGTGGCGGCGTGAAAGGGGAAGAAGCGATTATAAAAGTATTGTCTTTTGAAAAAGCCAAAATCGCTTTTTCAAAACCACCGGAGGACAAAGGCGCAAAGCATGTGCAGATCGATCTGAAGAAAATCATTCAGTTGGCAAAATCATCGAATTTGTATCTCGAAATATAAAACTTTCAAAAAAATAAACAGTTATAAGCTGGAGCCCATTGACCCATGTCAGAAACGACAAAACGCATTTTCGGTATTGATCTTGGAACGACCTATTCATCCATCGCCTATGTGGATGAGTTCGGCAAAGCCGTCATCATTCCGAATGCCGAAAACGAACGCGTGACGCCTTCCGTTGTTTTTTTTGACGAGGACAGCGTCATTGTCGGCGAAGTCGCCAAAGAAAGCGCTAAGTTGTATCCCGAGGATGTGGTCAGTTTTGTAAAACGTTCCATGGGGGAGGCGGATTTTGTTTTTCTGCATAACGGCGAATCATTCCGGGCTGAAGAGATCTCCGCCTATATTTTGAAAAAACTGGCAAAAGACGCGGAACATCTTCTTGGCGACGCGGTCACGGATGTCGTCATTACCTGTCCGGCATACTTTGGCATCAATGAACGCGAAGCCACCCGCAAGGCCGGAGAAATCGCCGGATTGACCGTCAGGCAGATCATCAACGAGCCGACAGCGGCGGCGATTGCGTATGATACGGTAGCGAAATCCGAGGATGGCGCGATCATGGTGTACGATCTTGGCGGCGGCACATTCGATATTACCATGATCGACATCCGGAAGGATTCCATTGAAGTCATTGGTACGGGCGGCGATCATCACCTGGGTGGGAAAGACTGGGACGACCGCATCGCCGCGTACCTGGTCGAGGTTTTTCAGAATGAAACCGGAACCAGCGAAGATATACTGGATGACCCGGACACCCTGCAGGATATTATGCTTTCAGTGGAAAGGGCGAAAAAAAACCTGAGCCAGCGTCAGTCCACCCCAATTTCCATCACCCATGCCGGGGAACGGGTCAAAGTGGTGCTGGAACGGAAAAAATTTGAAGAACTCACGGCCGACCTGCTGGATCGAACCATTGAATTCACCCGCCGGATGCTGGAAGAAGCAAAGGAAAAGGGCTACCCCTCTTTTGATGAATTCATTCTCGTGGGCGGGGCGACCCGCATGCCGATGGTGCAGGAACGGATTGAAAAAGAGTTTTCCGTTGTCCCGAGGATTTTCGACCCGGACGAATCCGTTGCAAAAGGCGCCGCCATATTCGGCTGGAAACTGATGCTCAACGATGAACTCATCGAAAGGCTTGGTAAAAAAATCCATAAGCCCCTCTCCGGGGTCGCGGACATTCCCGATTTGATCAAAAACAAGGAGATCAGCCTGGATGACGTCAAAGATGCCAAACAGCAGGTGTGTGATGCAACAGGTTGCTCGCTTCCAAAAATTGAAAGCGCCTTAATGCGGGTGAAAAACGTCACCAGCAAGAGTTTCGGGATTGTCGCCTACAATGATTGCAATAAGATCATCGTCTTTAATCTTGTCTTAAAAAACACCGGGATACCGGTTGTCAAAAAACAAAAATTTTATACTTCATCTGACAATCAGCGATCCATCTTAATCCGGATTATGGAAAGCGATACCCGTCTGGTCGAAATCCCTTTGGAAATCGCAGTTGATGTCGAAACCGCCATGTTGCATCTCCCTCCCCTGATTCCGGCTGATTCGTGCATTGAGGTGACTTTTGTCATGAATGACGAAGGCCGGCTGCAGATCACCGCTGTGGAAACCGCCGGCGGTCATCAGATAGATATTCTGGTGGATACCGCATCCGTCATCCGGGACAAGGATTTTGAGAAAGCCAAATCCAGATCCCAAAGCCTTGTTGTTCATTAAAAGGAGAGTGCCATGCGCATCCTGATAGCCGAAGATGATTTCACAACCCGCAAAATCCTGGTGTGTATGCTGAAAAAGAACGGGCATGAAGTGGTGGAAACCGTGAACGGTGCCGAGGCCTGGCAGGTGCTTCAGCAGCCCGATGCGCCTGCCCTTGCGATTGTCGACTGGATAATGCCGGAAATGGACGGGCTGGAGGTGTTGCGCCGGGTCCGCGCCCTTCAGACTGACCGGCCCACCTACATTATCATGCTGACCATAAAGGGCGAGAAAATAGATATCATTGCCGGATTGGATGCCGGGGCCGACGACTACCTGCCCAAACCTTTCGACCACGGTGAACTCAGCGCGCGGGTGGAGGTCGGCCGGCGCTTGATCGAGATGCATGACGAGCTTCTCGAAGCACGTAATGCGCTTGCGCACGAGGCCACCCATGATCCGTTGACGGGTATGCTCAACCGCCGCGCCATTTTAAACCATCTGCACAAAGAACTCTCCCGGGCGCGACGCCACGGCGGGTTGATCGGTATCGGGATGTGCGACATAGACCATTTCAAACAGGTTAACGACACTTACGGCCACCAGACCGGAGATGAGGTTCTCTGCGGGTTGTCGCATGTACTGAGTGACAGTATCAGGGAATATGATTATTTGGGGCGCATGGGGGGAGAGGAATTTCTGGTGATCACCCCCATGAAGGCGGGGACGGACCCTGCATTCGTGTTCGGCAGGTTATGCACGCAGGTCGCAGGAAGCAGTATAACGACAAGATCCGGCGATCTGTCCGTTACGGTGAGCATCGGCGCGGCATGTGCCACCGCCAAAAGCACGGTGGATGCGCTGTTGGAGGCAGCCGATGCCGCGCTGTATCGGGCCAAGAACGAGGGCCGCAACCGCGTTTGTCTTGCCGATGGGAGGATTGCAGGGGGAGCTTGAAGACAGGTTTCTGAGGCATGAATTGTATTTACGAAAATTCTACTTCTGTGTTATAGTAGCCCAAAAATCATGTTTCGGGGTTCGGGAGGAGAAAAAATGAAGATTCGATGCCCACAGTGCGACGCGTTGCATACCTTTGATGAGGAGAAACTGACTGCGGCGAAACTTCAGGGAAAAGCCGTTCAGGTGAAATGCAAAAAATGCGCCCATCCTTTTTATATTCAGGCGGAGAATCTGAATGGACAACCGGGATCGGCAACCCGGCCTCTTCCGCCTGAAAAAAAGATGCCGGAAAAAAGAATTATCGATGCCCTTGTCCAGGAGAAAAATGAAGACGCCGTCGTTAAAACCCTGTATGACGGCATCGTCAGATACGTCAATCAGAAGAAATTCAGAGAGGCGGAAGGGTTAAGAAATCAATTGATGAAGATAGCGCCCATGGCGCTGTCGGAAATTTTCAGCACCGGAGAAATGATTGAGCAACAGAAAACAATGGGAATGGACCCGGAAAGAATAAAACCCTGGGCCGGCCTTTATGATACGCTCAACCCGAGCGAAGCCGTGGCGTTTTATTATGCGCTGTCGGATTTTGACGCAAAAGCGGGCATCCCTGTGTTTTCACAGGGTGAATTTGACGATAAACTCTATTTTGTTTACTCCGGCCGGCTTAAATTGAGTTATTACGACACGGAACTCGGGCGGCATTTCAGCTATGGCGATCTTCACAAGGGCGATGTTGTGGGTTCGGATGCTTTTTTTTCTTTTTCCTGCCATACCAGCACGCTTACGCCGGTCGTTGACTCGCAATTGCTTTTTCTTGAAAAAAGCACATACGACAGCCTGCTTGATGAAAATCCAGCACTTGAGAGCAAGCTGACCCGTTATTTCGGCGCAAACATAAAAACCTGCAACCTGTCAAGCAAAAGAGGGCAAGCGCGCCGGGTCCATAAGCGGTATCCGGTATCTTTAAACGCCCAGATCCAGATGGCGGATGGGGATGGCAACCGCATCATCGGGAAGGAGATTACCAACGTGAAAATCGTTGATATTTCCGGAGGCGGTCTCTGTTACGTGGTTCAGAATCTCAAAAAACAGGAAGCGGAACAACTCCATAAACAGTGGGTGCACATGAATGTGCAATATAAAAAAGACCATGTGTTTCAGGAAGTGAAAACGCTTGCGCAAATCGTGTCCCTGAAATTGCTTCCGTTCGAGGAATGCTCCATTCATGTACGTTTTAAAAAAGCGATTGATGAGAAGCGGATACTGGAAATGGTTCATTCTTCCGATGCACAGGGGTGATGGATGAAGTTGTTTTGCGACGCTCGGTTGGAATTGGCCCGGGGCAAATAAAGGTTCACGATTTCGGCTCGGACGTATAAAACTCCGGGTAAAACGCCGGGGCGCAATCCGGGCAGATGCCGTGGCTGAAGTGGGCTTCTGAATGATCCTGGATAAATTCCTCAATTTGCCGCCAATACCCTTCGTCATTTCTGATTTTTTTGCAATGGGCGCAAATCGGCACCAGTCCTTTTAATGTTTTGATATTGTTCAACGCATGCTGGAGTTTCGCAATTAAATATTCTTTTTCTTTTTCAATGCGGATCCGGTCGGTAATGTCGAGCAATGAGGCCACGCTGTAGTCCGTTCCCTGGATCATCCCCACGGTAGCGAAAACATGCCGTTCTTTTCCTTGTTTATTGATAAACCGGAATTCATAATTTGAGGGCGCGCTCTCTTCTTTCGCCCGTCTTTGTTTATGGTAGGCCAGCATTTTCTTTTTATCCGATTTGTGGACAAATTGCTGCCAGCTTTTTTTCAGTTCCACTTCCTCCCTTTGATACCCGGATAACATTTCAAACTCGGAGTTGACCATTGTGATGGTGGTATCTTTTGTGACCATCATCATTGCCGTTCCGGTATGTTCAAAAATGGACCGGTATTTTTTTTCCGATAGTGTCAGCTTCCGGTGGGTCCGCCGGATTCTGAATCCGCCCCACAGCAGGATGCCCACGATCGCGGATAGAAATATGGACAGCGAAATTAATACAATGAGTTCATTCTTTTTATAAAAATCATAAATCGTTGACGGCGTATTGATAATGATGCTGTCTTTCGGAAGGTTTGACATGGAAATACCATGCTGTTTCAGCAGGTTATAATCAAAGAAATACCGGTTGGGACTTTCCATGGTAACGCCCATCTGATCAATATCCGCATCCGAGAGAACGTTAATCGCAATTTCAGCCGCTTTTTGACCCTGATAATACCCGGATGTCAGCATTCCACCCACGATACCGAGCCCTAAATTGAAATCCCAGGCCCCGTAGATGGGTACCCGGCTGACTGTTTTTAATCGGGATATGACGTCGCTGTTTTCAAAAAATTGATTGGCGGCATCTCTGAAAAAAAAGGTAAACAGGATGACGGTTCTCTTATTCAGATTTTTTACTTTTTCCAATATTTCCGGATAGGTCAGATGGTCTGTAAATTCAAACCGGGCACGAAGGCCCAATAAGCCGATTTCCCTTAAAAGCGGCTCCCGGACTTTCATTCCGGAAATTGTTTGATCGTTAATAATCAGAATTTTTTCTGTTTGCGGATGAAGGTGAAAAATCAGGGCCAGGGTTTCCCTGATGCCCGCGGTCTCATTCACGCCGGTGATATGATGGTGGTCTTTGATCTGATTGGGTTCAAAATAATTGACGCCGCAAAAAACATAGGGGATATCCGGAAAAATGTCCTTTCGATACTGGTTTAAAAAATCAAATGCCGCATCATCCGAGGACAGGATCAAATCCACGTGAATTCCACGGTATTTTTCTTTATAGAATTGTGGTAATTGTTTCAGGTATGCGTCATTTGCGATACGTCTGGTGTCCATATACTCCACATGGAAATAAACGGGCCGCCGCCATTTTTTAAAAGTATCTTGAATGCCCTTTTGTTCATCATCCGACCACTTGTAACCCTGATGATAGGAGTTAAAGTAGACGATGGACAACGGCTGCTGCTGTAGAGCGGATGCCGGCGAGACGCATACCCCGTAAAAAAATAGAAAAAACATGTAAATCCGAAGGTATGCGCCGCTTATACATGCTGCGGGGTTGATGGGGCGGGTCAGTCTATCCATCTGGGTCTTCGCTTGAATGTAAAGGTGAAAAACGGAACAGATTTTTTTGCCATTAGCATAATTGATGCAAAAATAAAATCAGATTTTAAGGGCCTGGCAAAATTGCAGGTCCTGAGATCCGCAACCGGCGCGCAGGCCGTCAGCGTCTCCAGAAAAGCGAATTTGCTAAATTAATTTTAATACTTATCATTACTCATATTGCACCAGCCCTGGGAAAAGACCCTATTCCCGTATTTTTTTTTAAAGGAGAAGAAATGAAGATCAGGTGTCCGCAATGTGATGCGTTGCATACCATTGACGCGGCGAAATTGCCGGCAAGGAGCATTCGGGTTAAATGCAAAAAATGCGCCCATCCATTTGATATTTCGGCTCATGTTCAGGGGCCGCTTCAGCATGAACCGCTGGCCGAGGGAGCCCTATCCCCGTTTCCGGGAAAAACAAGGGATGATCAACCGGTTGATGAAAGAAACGAAGCGGCAGTCATTAAATCCCTGTACGACGGTATTATCCGATACGTCAATCAGAAAAAATTCAAGGAAGCGGACGGGTTGAGACACCAGTTAATGAAAATTGCACCCATGGCCCTGTCGGAAATTTTCAGCACCGGAGAAATCATTGAACAGAAGAAAATGATGGCAATGGATCCGGAAAGAATAAAACCCTGGTCCAGCCTTTACGACCGGCTCAACCCGAGCGAAACCGTTGCATTTTATTTCGCGCTCACGGATGTTGAAGCAAAAGCGAATATCCCGGTCTTCAAACAAGGCGAATTTGACGATAAACTCTATTTTGTCCAGTCCGGCCACCTTAAGCTGAGTTATTACGACACGGAACTGGGACGGCATTTCCCTTATGGCGACCTGCGCCAGGGAGATGTGGCGGGTGCGGATGCTTTTTTCTCTTTTTCCTGCCATACCAGCACCCTCACACCTGTGGTTGACTCACAGATCAGTGTTCTGGAAAAAAGTGTGTACCAAAGCCTTTTGTTTGAAAATTCTACACTGGAGTCCAAGCTATGCAATTTTTTTGGGGAAAATATTAAAACCTGTGATTTGTCGACCCAAAAAGGGCGGGCCCGGCGTATGCATAAACGGTACCGGGTATTGCTGAACGCCCAGGTTCAGATGGCGGACCCGGGCGGCAGTCGCATCATCGGAAAGGAAATTGCCAATGTAAAGCTCGTTGATATTTCGGCAGGCGGTCTTTGTTATATGGTTCGGAATCTTAAAGTAAATGATGCGGAAAAACTTCACAAACAATGGGTGCGCATCACCATGCAGTATAAAAAAGACCATGTTTTTCAGGAAATGAAAACACTTGCCCAAATTGTGTCCCTGAAATTTTATCCCTTCGAGGAATGCTCGGTCCATGTACGTTTTAAAAAACCGGTTGATGAGAAGAAAGTGCTCGAAATGGTTCATTTTTTTGAGTTGCAGGGATGATGGGGAGAATAAGGATGATGGTGATGAACGAGACCGAAACGCAGCTTGTTACAAACCCTTCCTGTTCTGCCTGCCCATCATCGCATTATTGTTTTACGGCCTTGCCGTCCCGCCCGCCGGTGCCGAAGGCCGCATGGTGACGGTGGGCGTCTATGAAAACGCACCCAAGATTTTTACGGATGAATCCGGCAAACCCGCCGGCATTTTTATCGATATCATTGATAAAAGGCTTTTCCGATGTTTATGAAAAAGAATACCGGAAAAAAGACGGCACGATTATTCCCGTTGAACTGAAGGCATTCCTGATCCGTAATGATTCGGGTGAAAAAGAGGGCGTTTGGGCCATTATCCGGGATCTAACCGAGCGCAAACGCCAGGTGCTGATGAATCTGGCGGTCAATGCACGGGACGCCATGCCGGACGGCGGTGCTTTGACCATCGAGACAAGGAGCGCCGAGCTGGATGAAACCTATGCGGGGACCAGGCCCGGCGTGATTCCCGGCGATTATGCCCTGATCAGCGTCAGCCAAGATATATCTGCCATTGTGCCATAACAAAAGTGAGGCGGAGTCCCGGCCGGCGAAAAATTCGTCGCCGGTGGCAGGGACGGCCACGGTGCTGATCGTGGAGGATGATCCGCCGGTCCGGAAGCTGGCCGGCCGGATACTCGCAAATCATGGGTATACGGTGATCGAATCGGACGATGCGGCGGACGCCGTCGCCAGGGCCGTATCCCCCCCACGACAGCCCCATCCATCTGGTACTCACCGACGTGATCATGCCGCAACTGAAAGGGCCGGAAGTATTCGCCAAAATCCGCGAGCATCATCCCGGGGCCAGGGTGCTGTATATGTCCGGCTATACGGACGACATGATTATGCGTCAGGGTGTGCTGAGAGAAGGCATTCAATATATCCAGAAACCGTTCACAATCAACGGGCTGCTGGAAAAATGCCACCAGGTGCTGCATGGTGAGTGAGGCTGCAGGGGATCATGATCATATTCTTGAATCAAAGGAGGGGAAATGACGTTTCGGGCGCTGATTTTCGATGATGAACCGGCAATTCGCGAACTTCTGTGGTCATTGTTTGACTCCAGAGGATATGAGGTGTTTACGTTTCCAAACCCTGCGACCTGCCCTATGTGTGAAACGGAAATCTGCCCATGTCCGCTGACGGAGGCATGCGCTGATGTCATTTTGTCGGATGTGAATATGCCGGTCAAAAACGGCGTGGATTTTTTAGAGGAACAGATCGGCAAGGGGTGCAAATGCAAATCCCTGGCTCTG
>JBAQUK010000139.1:0-10861 GCA_049297455.1 Desulfosalsimonadaceae bacterium
AAGGTGTTAAAATTTGCGGCAACGAAAAATCAGACCTTGAGCAACGATTGCAACGGTCACCCGTTCTACGCTGGTGGGACATAACAATCTATCCAAAAACGGTAAATTTGTAATTGCTGTTTCCCTAACATATTTATATTGTTTGATATGAATTTTAAGAATCCTGTTTTCCCAACTTTTTACGATTGCATCAACGTTGTCAGGCCTATGAAATACTTTTGATTTAACATTTCAAGCTACACTCGAACCCGCGTATAAGTGATTGTTGTTGCTTTACATTTACGTTTCGTCTGATCCAGAAATCCCAACGTGAATTTGTCATCCGGCTTTTGATAAATGTCGAGACCACGGCCCAGAATGATTCTCCAACCCGTATCAGTTTCTATCCACCGATCATGCAGGTTATTATCGAAAATATAGTCGAACTCAATATGGTCACGGCTCAGCCCAGTTTTCAGTTCACCCAACTTGTCTCTCAACTCGGGCTCCTGGTAGGCATCACAGGCTGTCACGAGATTGAGCTGCAACATATCTTCAGGCGGGGATAACATCTCGCAGAAACTCATGAGATTGTATATTTGATACTGCAATCGAATATAGGGGTCATATATTTTGATTGATTTCGACCCCTTGACATACGGCAGGAAGAGCTTTTCAAAAGATATCCCCTTCTGGCCATCGACAAGGTCCAATGTTTTTTCCTCCGGAGCGCGGTCTGGTGCCAGAGGGTCGATTCTTTTCGTTTCATCTTCAGGGTTTGGCCGCTCATCCGGATGTGACAGTTGGAACTCATCCGGAATCTGGCTTTTAATCGTCACCCATTTGAATTCCTGATCAATCTTCGATAGCTCATCTCGAATTTGCTGGCGCATGCGAACTGCTGGATTTACGCAATAGGTAATGAACTCATCTTCGCTTAGCGCAAGATCGGGAAAAAGCAATTTTAGAAAACCTTCAGCAAGCCTGGCAATGGCCTTATTGTCCCGCATATCCTCAGATTGCGGCAGGTGCAAACTCTGGGAGACATAGTCCGCATATCGCAAGTCGACACGCAGTTCATGCAGTACCTCACTGAAAAAATCCCCCTTGAACCCCAGTGATTTTGATGGAGTGTTTCGGGATACACGCGGCATGAACCATCCTTCAATCAACCCGTGAATGCGATCTATAAAGGCGGATTCCTGAAGTGCGGCGGGAAGCTCCTTGAATATCCCATCGCTTTCATATAACGGCAGCCGATTACTGCCCAGTGTAATATTCCCGAGCATGACAAAACCGGATTCGGAAGTTCCCAAGTCGCCTGTCGCTCTACGGTATCGGCCGCTTTCTAAATACATCTTCAGAGCCGCCATGGCCTCGCCGGAAGCATCGGTTTGTATCTTTTGGATCTCATCGACCACAACAACATCGTACCTTGGAATGAGCCCGATCTGTTTTGTGTTGCTGTTGAAAAACAAAGCTGGAGCGGAGAGCTTCCCACCCGGAATTACGGCTGCGTATCGGCTGATATTGTCGAAAACAAATGATTTCCCGGTTCCTTTCGGTGCCAGTTCCGCAATATTAACTCTCGGCTCAACCAGAGGAATGATTCTGCTTAAAAGCAGGAGCTTTTGCGACAGGTGATGAACATCGGGGTTGAATTGGCAGCTTGAGACCAGGAGGTCTATCCATTCGTCGATATTAAAATGCTTTCGCGATCCCCGAAAATAATCCAGATCGATTCCAGGTGTCTGGAACGGTTTAAAATCGACCATCCACACCTGGCCCTTCTTCACATCCTCTCCATCCGGTGGCACATACCGCAACGTCCCCAGCCCCCACATGCCCGTTTTCAGCAGCATCGGATTGTTGTCGATGATATCTTTTTGCACCATTCCACTGCTGACATCCAGCAACGGAATGCTGAGATCATGTGTGTGGCGCTCAAGGTTCACATTAACCCGAAAATCATCCAGAATCCGAACTTCTTCCTGCTCCATCAGGCGATTCAGAATCAAATTTTTATCCGCCTTTTGCGGCATGAACTTTGAAATCGTATTGACAATCTCACTTCTGCCGTCCTCGGTAAGGGTGTCTCCATCCATGAATTGGCTGACAATCCACTCGCCGACATATACCGGGATCGCACGAGCTCCAATTCCAGCTTTACCCATAAGACCTTTGTTTATGACAACCTCGCCATAGTAGTCTTTTGCCTTTTGTTCAAATGACATCATGATTTTCCCGCCTCCATATTAAGATCTTTCAGGCTGAAGCCGCTCGACAAAGCTGATTTAAACTCACTTTCACGCGTAAGGGTGAGAGTTTGATTTTCGCCGGCAAGTTCATAGACAATCTCAATTTCCAAAGGTTTTTCTCCTAATGCCGCCTTCTTGAAATAACAGCTCATTCTCAGGGGTTTTACGGTTCCTGCCGGAACTGCGATAGCTTCACAATCTTTGAGATCGGTTTCAGGCGAAATAACACTTGCTCTTAATATCTTGATATCTATAGAATTTAGGTTCTGAAGTTCAATTTCGAGTGTCACAACACGTAAAATGTAAAATTTGGCTTTGCCTGTATCTCTCGCCAATTCGAGGTTGAGAAAACGCGCATTAAGCGATTTCCAAGCCGCCTTCACCATTTTGTATGATGCTGTCGGAACGATAACTTCTTCTGGTGTAGCGCCACCGTGCATATAGCCTTTTTTTATCCCGGCATGACGAACGGTATTGTGCCCTCTGGGTAAGAAAAAAATCGTGTTTTCTGAAGTAAACGGCTGCTTGAAGCGATGCCCTATTGCCCAAAGGTTTGGGGGTATCTCATTTGCCTGTTCTTCAGGGACTGCTGAAAACCGGTGCTTTTCATTGGCAAACAGCTTTTTGACGACCGCTGAATCAAAGGATCGTTTCTCTTCCTCAAGAATCCGGCAGGCGCCATGGTCGGTCACGACATAAACGTTGAGAAGCTCCCTTGACCCGGCCCACTCCTGCAACACTCTGTTTACCGCTTCGGCCACGCGCACAAAAAGGCGGTGCAACTCATCCTCGTAAGTGGTATTCTTGGACTCTACGTCCGAATGGAGGAGTTCATCTCCGTCGACAAAGTTGAGAACAGCGATGGTCGCCTCTTGGGGAGTTTCCATTTCCGACATCGCTTTCAAGTTGCTCAGATATACGACATTCCTGCCGCCCCAATCGGACACGGCCCGTTTTTTGAGAACCGCTTCGTAATTTCCGGCTTTGTCTTGCCACTCTCCGCTCAGGAGAGCAGCCTTATTGTTTTCAGTGATTGTCGGCAAACCGGCAAATCGGTAGCCCATATTATGGCGACTGAGGCCGATGTTGCGAAGCGCATCGTCCAAAATTGTCATAAAGGAGAGGGGAAGGCAGTCCACAAGCAATATAATCGTGAATTCAATTTCTGAACTTCCTGATGATATATGCCTCAAACAGTGGGTCAGGCTGAGGTCTGGATCTTTGTGAATCGATGCATATTCTTTAATGTACCAATCGGAAAATCTGGCTACGGTTTGTTCCAGATCGTCATCATAATAACCGTTGTATATCTGCCAGTTGCGAAAGGGTATGTATTCCTCTGTTGTCCACTGAACCCATTCCGTGAGCCCCCATTCCTTTTCCGGTTCGAGCAAGGTCGGGCGACTGGGTTTAACGCAGTAAATAAGGGACTTCAATTGGTTCTCGCTTACACCTGGACAAGATTTGAACTTTGCCCGCACCGCCTGGATATCGGCTTGGGTAGGTGCAAACTGCTTACTTTTAAGAAGGCGCAAAACAATTTGATATTCTTGAAAAATTCGGCCTGAAGCCAAACCCACAATCTTCTGAAACTCGACGCTTGATGTTACCTGCCCCCATATTTCTTTAAAAAATTGCTCAATCTGGGTCATTATCTGTTCTCGAATTGCGGGTTCCAAAGGCAAATCGGTGACTGCGGAGGGGGGGATTATTCTTACAAACAGAACCTGTTCCGGGGCAAGCACGTATTCCAGCAACTTATCGGGGTATCCATGCAGTCCCGACCACAGACTGAGCCACTGCCAAACTTTGATAAATTCTTGAGGAAGCCTTTTGCAAAAATCCTTAACCCATGCTTCACTGCTTCTCATCGCCCACTGTTCACACCTGATCTCCAGGCAGCGGCCCAGCAGAGGGTGCTCTTTGAAAGATGTCTTTGTCTTCTCACTGACAAGCGCATTCATTACAGAGACGATATCCGCTGCACTGAGCCTGTCCAGCGCAAAGGCGGCCCCCAGAAAGTGAACCAGTAAGCGGGTTTCAAAATGCACCCGGTTCAAAGAAACTACCCTAATCTCCAATAGCTTGTGGACGAGAACCTCATCATCCGTCAGCCAATCAGGAATATCCACATTCCATTCCTCTGCCAAAATCAGGCGAGGGGTTTTGGGCATAATAATATAGTGAATGCCAATCTGGTTTGCAAAATCGATCAGCCAGGATTCGTGATTCTTTGACCGCACCCATATTTTCAATTCGGGATCGGATTTCCTGCGGTGCGACAATATATGGCAGGCCTGCACATAGTCCGCATCTTGTTCCACAAGCAAAACACTGTCAGGAAGCGTATGCGCCAGATCACCGATATAGGAAATGATGACTGGTGAATCATGAATGATGGATTTATTTTCCGTCATTTTCTTTGCCATCCGTTTTCTTACATTCAGCACTTAACATTTTCAATTCATCATTCAGTTTCTGCGCCCATTCCGTACTCAACAAAGCCTTTTTCAAACCATAACTGATTACGGATTTCAAGACGGCCACCAGCCCATCCCCGTCATTCGGGCACTTGAAAGTGGCTTCCTTTTCGCCAAATAGATCAGATTCCACCTGTATTTCGTATTTGCGTTCCTTGCTGACGAGTTCAATGCTGACAGAATCGCTAAAATTACCATCCGGGTCAACCGCCCGTATTTTGACCTTCACATTGGGCTTCCCCTTAAGGAGGGTGACGAGGTCGAGGTTTTTGTCAGTTTTTTGGGCGCGATCCGATTGCCGGGGGTCTTTTCCGTCCAGAGAATAGATCAACTGTGAAGCCCCTGCGGGAATATCAACCTGCATCACTTGGGATTCACGGATTTCATGCACACCTTCATCGACAACCGGTTTGTATACGACCGGCTTGGCCTTGTCTATTTCAGCCTTGGCTTGTTTTATTTTGGCCGAATAATCCTTGATGTGAAGCGAAGTCCACTCTGAAACCGCTCCAAAACCATAATCCTTGGGCAGGAGTTTGACGATTTTTGCTGTAAAATTGACGGACTGATCAGCCAGGTGGGTCAGAAAGTGAATGGCATCTTCATGATCGCTTTTGTGCGGGTCTCGCTGGCTGGGGTTCAGGTTCTCATACCATTTGCCGACCACCTTTTCACACTCAATCACGTCGCCCTTTTCCCCAAAGACTTCACAAACGGCATGGACAACCAGTCCATTCACAACCTGTTCCCCCGAGTCAAACAGCTTGACATCCTCTGCAAAGGCCTCCCCGGTTGACTTGGCTTCCGTCTCCGTGATGGCATCACCGACCAGACCGCCAATGTAAAGTCCAGGTAATTGCTCAAGCATGAAATTGAATCGATCCACATTGCCGGTCAGGCTATCCATCAGGAGTTTGAGTTCCGTCAATCGCGCCTGCCGCTCCTTTTCATAGAGGCTGATGACTTTGGCCACTGCCGGTAAACCATTCCACCATGTTTTAATCGTTTCAAAGGCTGCGTTAAGGGACCGGGTTTCGCCATGCTTTAAAGGAGATGCATCAACCGCTTTGGCAACAAGATCGATGAGGCCCATCTGCGCTTTGGAAATATCACGAACCACAAATACCGTCTTGGCCGCCGGGTCTGAAACAATTTTTACCAGATCGTCACAGGATCGAAGGGCCTGCTCCACCATCTTTGTTGAATCTTTATAAACGATCAATCGTTCCCCATATGCGCGAATGACATGGGCCAGCGCAAGTACCAGCGGGGCTCCGCCAACACCGTAAGGCGCTTCCTGAGCTTCATTAATAAAAACGCCGACAGAAAAGGGGTCGCCGGCGTTGAGGGTTTCTAATCGTTCATATAGTTCTTTAAAAACGGGAAAATCATCGTGAATCCGGGCAGGATCTGTTTCGCATGAGAAATAGGCAACAACACCTTCTGAACCGGTTTTCTTTAAAGCGCCTGCGCCTTTGAGAAGCACCTTTTCGAGATACCGTTTTTCCCCATGATTATCGGGATTGCCATTATCAATCAGGACTTTTTCCGCTTCCAGCAAAACGGCCACGGCCTGTTTCAGTGCCGTGTTCTTACCCGTTCGCCACTTATCATCGTGGCAGAAATTCAAGTCCGGATGTTTAATGCGGCACCGTTTTTTGAACAGTTCCTCGCACAGCATATCCGCGGGTTTGTGTGACTGTTTGGGGTGGTCCACCAGGACTTTTCCACCCTGTCCATACCAGCAGGCCCCGCTTCCGTCCTCTATGTCCCGAAATATACGTTCAAGGGTCGGCAGGTATCCATCTATAGGATCGGTGAAAATGTCCCTCAGCCGCGATTCTGTTTGGGCGCTGATTTTTTCCGCTTCATTGGGTGGAAAATAATGACGGCAAGCCTTCACCCTTAATAATGTTTCCGAAAAAGGCTGTGGGGCATGCGGCACTGCCAGGGCCGTGTTGGCGTCCGTGATGCTCTTGGCCGCCTCTCTTGCCGCATTGACTTCGACTTCGTCCTCACAAAGCGCATAGACAAGGGTTCCCTCAAAACTTTGCGCCGGTCTGTTGCGGCTTTCCGTATAGTCCTTGCGAAGTTCTTCCCACAGCGCGTCTCCTATATCTTTGGCGCGAACAAAACGGGTTCGAAAACGCTTATCCTCACCAAAAGGAAGGTTGTAACCCTTGGCTTCTGCAAAATCCAAAAGATGCCTTCCTCCGGCTTCTTCCAGAAAGGCGGCCACCATGTCCGTCGGGTGCAGTTTCGTATCGGCAACGTACCTTTCAATCAAATCGTAGGGATCTTCACCGATGCTGGCGGCCAGTTCATACGTTTTTGACTGTTGCCGCAAAAATACGGCTCCGCTCTTGACCAGGTCATTCAAGAATCCCTTGATCTGATTTTTTTCAGATGGACTGAGGCAGTAAAGACCGAACTGGATATTTTCCAAACTCGTGGGTATCTGGCAAAGCTGATAGATCAGGATCGCCCTTAGCACCTGGATGCGCTCGTCTTCCTGAAACCCGAAAAGGTCTCCTGCCATGGCTTTCCGCAATGTATCCAGGCTGGCATAGAATCCGTTAACAAATTGCCGCTGACCTTCCCGCAGCTCCGGATTTTTCTGGGAGAGCTCCTTTTGAAAAAAGGTGAACAAACGGTCCACCGTGTATAAATTCAGCTTGCCGCCGCCTTTTGTCAAATCGGCGTTGGTGATGAAATCAGCGTATGAGGCTTTCTCTCCGCCCACATCCCCTGAAAAAAAGGTGAACGTGCTGCGAACATCCGAGCCAATTTCAGAGGACAGTTTCAGCAGGCATGACAGCGCCATGGGATGTACGCCGTATATGTCTTCCAAAACCCGTTGGCGTATGCGGTCCACGTCGCTAATCCATGGAAACAGGTCCAGGGTTTTACACGGGGGCACCAGTTGATCGAATATCACCGTCTTGGGCGCGACCTCATTTTTCCAGACATCACTCTTTTTATCCGTTTCAACAATGGCGCCGATGATTTCTTCTATACCTTCATTGAGCAGATCCACCTGGGTGATTCGGGCGCTCATGACCGCCGCATCGGCCTTGCTGAAACGGTCGGCATAGGACTTGAAATCTTTGTGAATACATCCCACAAAAATGACGTTCGGCTCATTCTTGCAGATGGTTTCCATAAACCCCTGCAAAATATCCTTGGAATAACCTGCTTTTTCCAGGGTAAAGCCAAACTCGTCAAAAAAAACAGCCAGGCCTTTGAAGCGTTCTTTGAAGTCCTTACTTTTCAACAACTTTTGAAGTATAGGAATCAGGTTGCCGGCCTGGGGCTGAAATGCCAAACCGCCCATCATCTCTTTGAATGCAGCCCGGAATTTATCAAGCGCAGCCGAATCGAAATTTTTCAGCCCTGCCCGGAGTTGCTCTTTGGTAAGGCCGGGAGCAATGGATTCGAGGGCTTTGCCGAAGTCCTGATAGAAATTGCGGATACCGCCCTTATCTCCCTTTGCCTGCCAGTCGGCCAGTTGACGTTCCGCCTCATCGAATTCCGTTTCCACGCCAGTATTCAATCCTTTGGTCTTAGATGCATCAAAGACTGCTTTCATCACCACGTCTTCGAAATGCCGTCCCGAGTGATAGTCACAGATCGCTACCAAGTATTGACCGTCCTTGCGGATGTTTTTAAGCAGCTTGGCTTTTTCGGAATCGAGTTTGGCGTAATTATCATAGAAGCCGCCAATCTCCGGGTCGCCGCTGGATCGGCTTAAAACGTTCGCCGTCATCAGGCACAGGTGCGATTTACCGGTTCCATAGGAGCCGCTTAACAGATAGAACTTCTTGTCGTTGGGCGCATAAAGTCCCCGGCAAATGCGTTCGAACGCGACACGATGCGCCTTGGTTGGCCGATACATGGCCATTCGTTCAGCGTTCTCCTGGCTTGCCCCAAAAGCGTTCTTCAGTTCCACAAAGTTCGCATAACCGGATTTGAGCTTTACAACATCTGCAATTTTCGCCATCACACCACCTGTTTTAATTACGAATTATGAATTTCCCGCTGGCTGCCTCGCCTCAATCAACCTTCGTTCCCGTTCCAGTTCCCGTTGAAGTTCTTCCTCGGTGGGCAGATAAAGCATGTATTTGGAGGCAAAAAGCTGTTTGCTGTTGTTCAGCACGGAATAACGGGCAATGGCCTCATTCTTTTCGGAACAGAGAATCAGCCCGATGGTCGGGTTATCATCACCGGCGATAAAAAGGCTGTCAAACATCCGGACATAACTATCCATCTGCCCGACATCCTGATGCGCCAGTTTGCCGATTTTAAGATCGATCAGCAAATAACACTTCAAGATGCAGTTATAAAAAACGAGGTCGACATAAAAAAATTCATCTTCATACTGAAGACGTTTTTGACGGGCGACAAAGGCGAACCCCTTGCCCAATTCCAGCAGGAATGACTGAATGTTTTCGATAATCGCCGATTCAAGTTCCGATTCATGCAATTGTTTTGAATCCGGCAGCCCGAGGAAATCAAGGATGTAGGGATCTTTAATGATATCAGCCGAATTCTTAACCGTCTGCCCTTCAGTTGCCAGTTTCAAAACGCCGTTTTTATCCCTGCTTTTCAGGAGCCGAGCGAAAAGGAAAGAGTGAATCTGCCGCTCCAGAACCGGAACGCTCCAGCCCTCTTTCTCGGCTTCAATTTCATAGAAAAGGCGCTCATTTCTATTCTCAATCTTGGTCAGGGTCCGGTAATGAGACCAGCTCAATGCAGGCGAAAACCCCTGAATGGAATCGCTTTTTTCAACGGCGAGACTCAAATCTTCCAAAACTCCACAAGGCTGGTGGAGTTTTTTCACCGAATCGAATTCTCCACAAGCCTTGTGGAGAATCCTGGGTTCCCGATTTGAATAAACAAGATAAAACTGCCTGAAATACCATAGATTTGATGTGGAAAACCCTTTGCCGTATTTTTTGTTCAGGCTACCGGAAAGGTCTTTGATAATTTGCTTGCCGTATTCGGCGCGTTCATCGCCTCCCTGGACCGCCTGAACGATTTCCCGCCCAATCAGCCAGTATGCAAGGATCATGGCGCTGTTCACCGAATAAACGACCTTTGACCTTGCCTGTTCCAGGATGGTCACAACACGCTCAAACAACCAGTCTTTATTTGACGCGGTCAGTTGCTGATTATCACTATTTTGATTTTTTTCCATTCATCCTTCACCCTTCAGCATTCATCATTTTTCATATCCGGTCATACTCTTCCAGGTACTTGCTTGATATGAGTTCCCCGAAAGTAGTAAATATCCACCGGCAAAGCCGGAGGCTTTACGATTGCTGGCCCCTCAAAGGGGTCTGATGGCAATTAGAACCAATAACATTCCTGATTGAGGTTCCATTAAAACTCTAAAATATTATTCCCTCAGCTATTTTTAGCGGACATCCACTCACGTAGGTTAAAGTTATGAAGGACCGAGGCACTCAGGTATAATAAAACCTCTTGCTTTAATTTGACTATTCAATTCACATTTCCGGAAATATCAAGCTCTGTGAGCTGCCCAGGTGGCCGAAACTTTGATCAAGGCCAAATTCCTTTAGGTCGCGGATTGTTTCGATTTTTCCAGATAGCGTTTTCCACTTTTATTTTTAGTAAAGTGTTCCCGGAACTGTTTTACAATCAAGGACATATTTAATTATAGCCCCATCTATTGTAATCAAAGGTGCTTCTAAGGTCATTGCTGTTGCTAAAATAAGCTTGTCGTGTAGGTCATGGTCTTTCAGAGTTCCCCCAATGTATATCAAATTCTCTAATACCTCGCGATCAATAGGTCTTATTTCAATATTGGGTGATTCTTTTAATTGAATAAATACATCATAATAAAACTTTTTGGAAAATTCTTCTGAAGTTAGCCATTTGTCAAATATTTCAATAAAAACAATCGAAGGGATGCTCAATCTGATATCGCTTGTTTGACAAAAAATTGCTCGACTGATGATTGTTTTTGTTTTCGTGGAAAGTTCAGGTGATCCCTTATATTTAGTGCCTGACCGAAAACCCCGGTTTTTAATTTTCCGGTAAAAAATTTTACTGGATTTTCCCATCGGACAGGGAGATTTAAAGCAAAATATTATCGATATTGATAAAAGCTATATGCGACAT
>JBAQUK010000140.1:0-9477 GCA_049297455.1 Desulfosalsimonadaceae bacterium
CCGAATATTTCAAATTAAATCAGATAGTTATAAGTTTCGAAAATTTTATTTAACTGACTGTTTTTATTAAAAATTTAACCACACCCGCAATTTGCGGGCCATCGCTGAAAACCGGGAAACTTCAGTACTGCAATATTCCCTGATTAAACTCAAAACGCATTGCCGAAGCGTTACAAACCGGTCAAAATGTCCGACGCATATGCCTATACTGAAAGCACTGCGAACATTCTTTAATCAACACGATTCTGACTGTTTAATTTTGCAGTATTATTCCAATAATTTCCATATGAATTAATACGGCCTCTCATGCAAAGAGACATCAACTACAATCATTTGATTTCTAAATCAGTCAATAGTTTCAATCTTTCTGGCACAATATTTGCTTCATTTAATACAGATTACATATTATAGCCTCAGCGTCATGGACCGTGTGACTGATCCCGAAGGATTCAGCCAAATGAATCGGGTGATACATAGCCAAACATTTTGTAAAAAAAATGTCCCTTTAATCCTAACTTGTAAAGGCGAATAAAAGGAGGCCTTGGAACCATGAAAAAATCGACAATAAAATCCCCTGCTTTTCCGGCCGCAATCAACTATCAGTGGGTTATTTTTGCTATTTTAAGCACAACGCATATGATGATGGCCATGTTTTTCTACTCCTGGGGACCGTTGGCGCCCATAATCAAGGAAAAAACCCTGATAAATAACAGTGAATTCGGGCTTATCGTATCTACTATGTACTTTGTCATGGTTATTATCTCAATCCCATCGGGTTTTTTGACTGATAAATATGGCGCGAAATGGATGCTGCTACTCTCAGGTTCTCTTATGGGTGTGGCTTTTTTTCTGATGCCCCTGTTCCCCTTTTACGGTTTTCTTTTTGTCGTTGCCGCTTTGGCCGGTGCCGGATATGGAATGATCAATCAAATAACTGCAAAGGGGCTCATGTACTGGTTTGAGCCGGATAAAAGGGCGACCGTCATGGGAATAAAACAGACAGGAGTCACCATTGGCGGGGGGTTAATCGGTATCTATATCCCTTTTTTCGGGATGATCATGGGATGGCAAAAGGCCATAATGTTACTTGTTTTTGTCATATTCGGCATTTTATTATTTTCATACTTTTTTTACAAAGAAAAGCCAACGTCATTAGAGACGCCCTCCCCTTCCCCCGGCACTGCACCAGACAAGAAAAAAATCAGCGTGCGATCGATATTACTAAAACCGGCGCTGATCTTCTTAACAGCTATTCTCTCCCTGTTTGCCGTATGCCAGGCATGTCTTACCGCTTTTCTGGTCATCTATGTTCATGAAGTATTCCATTTGTCTATGGCCATTGCAGGGAGTTTGTTTACCGTGGCCATGGTGGGCGGGACGATCAGCCGAATCCTGTTCGGTCTGATCAGTGACCGCCTCTTTCGGAGGGACAGGATTACGCCGCTTGCATTGCTTGCATTAATCGGCGTCTTCAGCACTTTAGCGGTTGTTTTTTTGAATGCTACCCCCCCTTTGTGGCTTTTATTTATGATATCCGCCTTTCTGGGCGTCTCCTTAATGGGGTGGAATTCGCTGGCCATGGTTTTCGTGGCGGAAATAGCGGGAAATGAACTTGTTGGATCAGTCATGGGCGTATTGTTTGCCATCGCCTGGGGCGGGATGGTGATCGGCCCTCCCATATTCGGCGCCATTATAGACTTGAACGGATACAATTCCGGATGGCTGATGCTCTCAATCCTTTTAGGCATTTCATGCGTCGGCCTGGTGATCATCAGGAAAATACAAAAAAAAGAATCAATGCCGGTAAATAGCGCACACCATACTCAAACATAGCTGCCACAACATAATCCTTTACTCAACGACATAAGGTTAAATCTCTAATGGAACGGATATCTCAAAAAGACAAAACGCATACTGTATATCTGGATGAAGCGGAATCAAAAAAAATGCTGGCATCCGTAAACATCCCTTTCCCCGAAGAAGCGCTTGTCTCCAGTATCAAGGAGGCCCGTGAACATGCGCTTCACATTGGCTTTCCCGTTGTATTAAAAGGTGTCGGAATCGCCCATAAATCTGAAGCAAACGCTGTTGTGACGCATATAACCGATACGGGAAGTTTGAACAAAGCTTTCCGGCAGATACAGGAAAATCTGAATCCAAAAACCTTTCTTATTCAGGAAATGGTGCGCGGCAAGAGGGAACTTGTGGTCGGGTTTGAAAGGGACAAACTGATGGGCCCTTGCGTGATGTTCGGATTAGGTGGAATATTCGCTGAAATTTTAAAAGATGTCACCTTTCGGTTGGCCCCTATTTCCATTTCAGATGCCAAAATGATGCTTCAAGACATTGCCGGAAAAAAAATCCTGGGAAATGTAAGAGGTGAACCCGCAGCCGACCTGGACGCATTAGCCCGCATAATAAAGGCCGTCGGGGAATTAGGAACCCGCCATAAAAACATAAAATCGATTGATCTCAACCCGATTATTCTTTGCGGGAAAAATCCTGTGGCAGTTGATGCCCTGATCGAGATTAAATATTGATCGAAATTACAGATTGACATCTTTTAATCAATAAAAACATCAAGAGGTTATCCATGCCCTTTGAACATTTTCAAAAAATATTCTGCCCTGGATCTGTCGCGTTTGTCGGGGCATCCAATAACCTGAAAACAGCAGGAACACCCCTGTTTTTAAGTATCCTTGCGGCCGGATATAAACAGCCGATTTACCCGGTGCATCCCGTGGAAAAGGAAATTTTCGGCATCAAGGCTTATTCCTCCATTCTGGATATTCCCGAAACCCCGGATCTCGTGATTTTCGTTGTACATCACGATATTCTTATCAAGCTGCTTAAAGAGTGCGGGCAAAAAGGGATTAAGCAGGCCGTTGTCATTACCGCGGGATATAATGAAACCGGATCAAGAGGCAGGGCAAAGGAAAAACAGTTGTTGGATGCGGCCGGCAGATACGGCATCCGCTTTATCGGGCCGAACTGCATCGGGGTCTTAAACCCATGGCACCATTTTAACTGTACATGGTTCCCTTACACACACCAGCCGGGACACATGGGAATTATTTCGCAAAGCGGCAGCTTTGTCACACAAATGCTCCCCTTTCTTGCCGGCCTGGGGGTTGGGGTTTCCAAGGGGGTAAGTGTAGGGAATCAATCAAATACAGATACTGAAGAATGTCTTGAATATTTTGGCTGTGATGAACAGACACGGGCCATCGCCCTTTATCTGGAAGGACTTAAAAGGCCGAGGGCATTTTTTGAAATCGCCGGGAAAATCGCTCAAAAAAAACCGGTGGTGGTCTATTATGTCGGGGGGACCGAAGCCGGCGCACGGGCCGGGATTTCACACACCGGCATGCTGGCCGGAAAAGACGAACTCATGGACGGACTTTTCAAACATGCGGGTGTTCTTCGCGCCCCGGACAGCGAAACCCTTTTTCACTGGGCGGGGGCCATGTCTCTCCTGCCCCCCATGAAGGGAAACCGGGTTGCCATCATCGGCAATTCAGGAGGTCCCGGCGCCGCTTTTGCTGACTGTGCCCAGAGATCCGGGCTGGTCATCCCGGTGTTTTCACAAAAGCTTCAGAGCCGCATTAAGGGAATTATTGCCAATATCGGCTCAGCAAAAAATCCCATTGACATGACCATGGACTTAAATATTGATTCCCTGATGAAAATACTCCCTAAAATAGTCATTGAATCGGGTGAGGTGGACGGTATTTTGCATTACGGTTTTTTCGGACCGATACACCATGAGGTTAAATTATCCCTTCTTGATAAAAAGATCAGGGACCTTGCCCGGTTTGAAAAGGATCCTTTTCCGGCATATGAAAAGGCGGCCAAGGCCTTATGCGCTTTATCCGTGAAGCATCATTTTCCAATCATAAGTGCTTCTTTTCATGGAGGCTATGATCCATGTCAGTCAATTTTGCGAAACAACGGAATCCCCGTGATGCCATGCCCTGAAAAAGCGGCCCAAACCCTTGGAGCGATGTGGAGATACACTGCTATACGGCAAAATACGAAGAGCATTTCCCTTTAAATTCAATAGTATTTTAACACATGTATAATTTTTTCAATATTAAAAATGATAAACTCGTAAATAGTCCGAATCAATATCGGCTTAAGTTTTCTGAAAAAATTTTCTCGCTGGCGGGAAATCCCGCCAAAAAAATTCAGGCAAATTGAAGACCCGGGTTTCCATTTAACAACTAAATAAAAAATTAAGGTCTATTCAATAATGGGAAAAAAAGAAACAGCGGCTCGTCGACTTGCTATAATACATACTGCAAGAGACTTGTTTGCAGAAAAAGATTATTATAAGACAAAAATAAGTGATATTACAAATCGGCTGGGGATATCACATGGGACCTTTTATAATTATTTTAACAACAAATCGGATGTTTTTACCCATATAATAAAAGGATACATAAAAAGGCTTGAAGAAATATTTTTAAAAGACAACCCACGATTAAGTAATAATGCAATAGAATTCAGAAACCAACTTGTCAGATTGACAAACGAACTATTTGATGTATTTATTGAAGATCAAAATATGTACGATCTCCTTTTTTTTAGAGCTGAAGTGGCAGGCTTGGAGATAAAAAAAGAAATAAAAAAATTATTTAAAACTGCGGAATTATTTATAGAAAAATATTTAGCGCATGGCGTCAATAAAAAATTTCTAAAAAGCAGCATTGATGCATCACTTAACGCTAAAGCAATCAGAGGGATGACAACGGTCGCACTAGAAGACTTGATGGAAAATGACGCGCCTTTACAATTGAAAGAAAGATGGATTATCTCACTTTCTAATTTCATAATTGAT
This sequence comes from Desulfosalsimonadaceae bacterium, assembly GCA_049297455.1. GTDB lineage: Bacteria > Desulfobacterota > Desulfobacteria > Desulfobacterales > Desulfosalsimonadaceae > SURF-3. The sequence continues at coordinate 4,841 of JBAQUK010000140.1, forward strand.
GGGTTATCTTAAAACCCTCATGGGATCTCTCCTAAAATACCTTTACCCTAATTTCAACGCTGCTTTATGGTAAGCTATTTCCTTCTTTATCAGTCTGGTAAGTTTGTCAATGGATTCTGTAAAATCAGGCATGTTCTCTTCAGAGGCTTCCTTCAACGCTATAGCAAAATCACGCCATGCCACGCCTGCTTCCATCATCATCCGGTCGAGGCCGGATTCGGCAATTTCAGGAACAAACTCCGACGCCTGCCGGAGGAAATCATGATACATCAGCCGAAAACCGTTACCTCCGGTTCCCCGTTTTTCAATCACCTGATATGTAAACCGTGCGATCCATTTCCAGTCATCGATTTCAGACCAATCCCTCATTTCTTTTTTCATTTTATAAAGCGCATTTAATCCTGAAGAATCATTTAAGGGTTCAGTTAATGCTCGGCTGTTTTTAATTATCGCCGTTCTTATGATTTTTGGAAAATATCCTGAAAATTCTATGAAATCAGGCGCGAACATGTCGCCTTTTATATTTATAAAGCCGCCGTTGGAATACCTTGCAAGCCGCATTTTATCAAAAGGGACGGGTAGGGATTCTTTCCGCTCCGTATCAGTGACAAAAAACAGCTTTTCTCTCTCGTCATATCCCCATACTGTAATCAGGTGCCCCGGGAAATGGGTACTTGAGTTGTAATACGGGAGGTGGTAAATATCCGTTCGCAAAAGTGCGGGTTTCCCTTCATCCAGTCTGCGGCAGAGATATTTTTCGCTTTGTTCGGGATTATCGAATTGTTCCCAGGAGAATGGATGTCCCGCCCCTTTAAAAAACTGCGCTTCCAGATCAGCGGTTCTTACATGAAGCATCCGGCTCGGCGTAGTCCCGGAAGGGCTTAAATACCAGATTCCCAGTCCCTCTCCTATGCCAAAACACATTGCTTCAGTTAAGAGATATCCATGAAACCGGATAAGATCGCTTATGGCCGTGCTGGCGCAATGACGACCCGGATAATGGGTTACGTTTAAAATCGGCATAAAACCCCTTTATTGTTACAGTAATAAACGGAAATATCTGTCAGATTTCTGCCGCTTCCTCCGGATTCGGCTTCGGCGCAAAATAAGTACTTTTAATGCGATAGTAGTTCCTCATGAGAAAGGTAAACGGCCGGCGGTATGGATAGATTTTTTTGGGGAAAAACGTTAGTTTGTTCAGCATTTCAAAACCGTCAATCATATTTTCGGAATCCCATTCGACCCTTTCTCCGGTTTGTTTAAAGTCCCACGTATTAAATTTATCAGCAAGTTGTCGGGTCCGGAAAGTGGCCTCAAAATGAAGCGGACCCGGTATTATCAAGGGCTGCATCCGTGATGCATGACGAAGCGCTTCCCGTGCAGTCTCCTGAAGCAATGCTCTTCCCTCTTTAACGTAACGAATACTTTTTTCGCCGGAGGTGTAAATCTCTTTCCTTTTGTCAACGCAAACGGATTTTGCCCATGGCAGAGCTTCTAAAGCCTGTTTTACAGCAATCTCTTCTCCTGATACAAAACCGATGGGAATACCCAGTTCTCCCAGATAAGCGCCATAGATATCCATCTCACAGACACGCTTTCCGTTCAGCCGAACTTCGGAAAAAATTCCATAATGGGTGTGGGGGAAAAAGGCGCCGTCTGTTCCGGAAGCGGCATGAATGGCGACATACAGAACCAGATCCAGGTCGGTAATCTTTCCGAACAAGGATGGCTTAATATAATGACCGCCAATATATCGTGCTCTGGTGTCCAATTTATTGATCAGGCAATTAAAGCCGACTTCATGCGTATCCTTAACCGTGACTTTTTCGGCACCACCGTCAAAAGCGCCTTGAATAACATAATTGACATCTTTGGTTAAACAGGCGCGTCCATACTGCCACTCCCGCGTTCCCATACGGCACTGACGCATTCGCCAGATACCAAAACTTCCTTCAATGTCAGCAAAAATTCCAACATGCATTGGTTCTGCTCTGCTCCCTTTGTTGATAGTTTCTGCTATAAACAAAAAACATTAAATCCATCTTTAAAGTCGACCCGTCCTTTTCTGCCGATAAACTCATTTTTCATCATATCCGCAAGTATTCCAGAGTTCGGCTCCGGCTTTGCCAGAAAGCGGCTGCCATCAGCAAGTTTTCCGATGATTACCGCATCTATGGGGCGACTGTTTCTGTCATGAAAAATCGTATATGTTTCAATTTCCCCATTTCCATCAGCCTTTTCTACGACTTTCCGCTCTTTAATTTTATCAAGGCCACCCTGAAGATCCATGCCATCCGCATTCCTGTTGTCAGCCTGCCGCCAATACCCTGAATATACACCGACGGAATGTTTACTGATAAACCAGCTGAGCGAATGAACCAGCCCGATCCTGTCTTTATCCTGCCGGATAAGCTCCACCATTTTGCAAATCGCATGCATCGAATAATTATTCCCCGGCCCGCCAAAGCAAGACATGCCGCCGGTAACAGTAAGGTCGCGCGGATCGTTTTTGTCTATGCCCAACATATTTCGCACAATGCGTGTGGCACAGGGAAAGCAACTGTAAAGATCAAGGCAGTCGACCTGATCAAGGCTGACCCCGGCCTGCGCAAGTGCCGTATCGGCAGCGACCCCGGCTGAAGGGGATGAATAAAAATTTACCCGTTCGGATACATGCCAGACATCAGAAGCATCTCCGCCGCCCACGGGATATACCCACTTCTCTTTTGGGACTCCCAGCTCCGATGCAGTCTGCTCATCCGTTAAAAAAATCGCAGCAGCCTGATCCACCTGCATCATCGAACACAAGAACTTGGTATAAGGGAAGGATACCATCGGGTTGGATTCTGAAATAACCGGAATTTCATCTGCCGTTTTAGGCGTCTGGAACCATGAATACGGATTGCCTGCCGCGATTTTGGACATGCCGGCACAAAATTCCCCCAATTCTTTTTTATGTTCCTCTACGGTCAAACCTTCATGATGTCTCAGGGCATTTTCAAAAAACGGATAAAAATTAATCGGAAGTGTCAGTCCGTATTTCATTTCCAGTTCAGTAATCGGGTCCCGGAGGTCGCCGACCATCCATGCCTTTTTGCGGGAAAAATCCCACTGCTGAAAAATTGTCCCTTTAGCCCTGGCATCTATCTTCCTGGAATGGAATGCTTCACCGCCGCAAATCAACGCGATCCGGGCCTTTCCTGAAATAATCTTTTCCGCGGTTTGATTAACGAACCACTGGGGGGCGCATGCGCCGACCCAGGTATATGACTGATGCTTTGGCTTAATATTGATCCTTGCTGTAAATTCTGAAAGCGGATCATTATATTGCTGCGTCAGAATATTGACCAGGCACAGCGTGTCCACTTTCTGTGCCAGGGTTTTAACATGTGAATCCGCTTCAGCCGCATGTACTGCCATTTCAATCAATTCCATGGGGGTCTTAATTTCAGCCGGATCTAAAGACCGGTGGACGCATTGTCCGATACCGATTATCACCGGCCGTTTATTATGAGAATAGGAAATCATCATAAATGATCCATTTATTTCATTAAAAATTGTTACGAACTTGTTTTTGTGCCTCTTTGCTTTTGACGAAAGATAAATTCACAGGGTTCTGCGGTCTTCAACTTCGGGCCGTCTTTTCACCCAACCATCTCTCTCAGGCCGATCAACAAGACCAGTTGTGGTGGATCGACCTGTAAAGGTTTTCTTCGCAAGCTGGCTGGGTTGTGAGCCTTCTGTCTCAATCACCGCCATCAGCATAAAGAACTGGGAATGAGTAATTCTGAATTTGGCAATCTTATCCCTGTAGTGCCGGGAAATTTCTCTGCTCAGATAACTGAGCTGTAATTATCAATCATAGGCCATGCGCATTTTTTCATCCGTTAATGCCGGCTGAATAATTTTTCCCCACTCAGGATCACGCCAAGTCCCTAATTGATCGTGCATAATAAAATATTTTTGCGGAATAGGATGAGTGCCATATACTACTTCAATTCCATACTTTACTTTTATAAAATCACTGAATACGGGAATACTGGGACAGGGGGGATACCCCACAATCAGGCCGGTGGCAAGATGTATCACAGTTACTCCGTTTTTCATCATTTCGTCTACGGCATATTCAATATTGCCACCGGGGCACCCATCACAGTTGGTATAGCCAGCGATTTCAACCGCCATATTTTTGTATCCTGTAAAAGCGCCCTCTCTATCACGCAATGACCTGAAGCATTTCCCACCGGCACACCTGCGGTAACGGTCGCAGATGATTATTCCGATTCTAATGCGCTTCACTATATCATCTCCTACTCACCATATTGAATATGCCCGGGACTCAAATCGCCCAAAAATTGATATCCGACGATTTAACCCGGAAAACCATCCGGTTTCAGACGGCTTCCTTGGATGCCTGTCAATTTTGCAATGGAGGCTCAATCCAACCTTCTATGAAAGGACTTTTCGTTCAGTGATTATTTAAGTGGTTTCATGAATTGACTATAATTTAGTTTCGTTTTTTCGATAAAATATCTGATACTCAACGAAAGCCTTAACTGTTGCAACGGCTATTTTTGTAATCCTTATTACTTTCTTCATTATACAATTCCTTTCCATATATTTTTTTTAAGTGGAGG
>JBAQUK010000141.1:0-42500 GCA_049297455.1 Desulfosalsimonadaceae bacterium
TGGCAGAGGGGTTCAAGGAGTCGATGCGGATCGTGTTTGACGAACATCTGGGGCAATGGAATTATGTTGCCCTTTCTGGAACGACGGTTTTATAGGTTGCATAAGTTATTTTGTGCACATTCCTTACCTTTCGGCGCCGGTTTGTCAGATGGTCCGGTAGGTGATTGAAAAATGAATATGCAAAAAATGGTAGCGAGGCAAATTGAAACGGTGGTCAAGGCCATGGGAAACCTGGTTATTGATGCCCTGTATAAGGAACTGATTTCAGCCGACCGTGATCCAATAAGTTATAAACAGGAACCTGTCTGGCGAAAGACGCCTATCCGCTGCATCGTTACCGATTATTCAAAATTCGATGTGATGTATGCGGATGGACAAATCCAGGTGAATGATAAAAAAGTCATGATCCCAATGAAGCCCTTGAACGGATTTCCACCGATTACCATCCAGACGAAAAATTTTTTAATAATCGATGAAATTGAATATAGGATTCAAAATGTCGACACGGACCCCAGCGGCACCATCTGCACCGTCCAGGCAAGAAAATAAAAAATCACTGGCCGGCGCTTGCGAAAAATGCACCCATCGAAAGACCTGCAAGGCCCCCTGCTTTTTCGTTGAAGAGTATCTCAGCCTTGAAAATAAAAAACCGTTTGAAATGACGGCTTCAGACGGAACCTTTATCGTTCTTTTTTCCAGGTCAAAAAAAGAAGACCGTATTTGTGAACTTGCCCATCATGAAGACGGACGGCCCACTGGCGAAACGCAGCGCCTTTTGTCCACCGAAAATGAACCCCCATTTACCAGCGCCATAACCCCGAAATTGAAGCAAACAGGAATCTTTGTTGATCGATTCTTTTTCCGGATGGGGTATCAGGAACTTTCAGAAAAATATGACACGTCCAAGAATAGCGTTTCAACGTTGTACTCCAATGCGAAGGACCGGATTATCAAATCCATAGAGGCCATGGACCGGCTCGATATGGCGCTTGAAAATGGCAAGCCGATTGTAAAGATGAACCGGGCGGTGCAGGCTTTCCTGCTGCATTCAGCCTTTGGGCTCCCTGTTGGTGAAATAGCAAAGCTGATGGGCGTTTCTCACACATTAATCGTCAGGAATTTAAAAACGGTCCGTGATCAGATCATTACCGGCGAAATCACCTTGTTTGATTTTACAGATAAAGATGTGGAAGACGCTATGACCCGGATGGAAAAAATCAGGGCGGAAAGACGGGACTATGACAAAAACAGGAAACGGCCACCACGAAGTCGGGAAGCTTGCAAGGATGCCCAGGCATAAGCGCCTGTCAGTAAAAATATCAGATTAATGAACCGGGTGAACGTGACAGCGTAACCCGGTTTTTTTATGGGTATTATACAGGGATAAAACAGCTTGATTTATTACATCCCCCAGTATAATGTCTGGGGGATGTTTGGGGGACGAAAAATCGGGTGTAAGTATCTGAAATTTGGCGGAAGTGCATGGGAATCGAACCCACCCGAGACGTTATTAGCGCCTCACACCGGATTTGAAGTCCGGGAGCCCCACCAGTGAGCTGCGCACTTCCCTGTAAATGAGAGAATAGTTGCGTCAAATAATAATATCTCCCGGATTTTGTCAATAGATTTTAAAAATCCCGGAAAACAATAAAAGAAGAGATTCATGATTAACAAAGAGCGGCTGGCCGAGACCTTTATGCGTTTTGTCTCCATTGACAGCGAATCCGGGGAAGAAGGCGGTGTATCCGATCGAATTCGGCAAATGTTGTCGTCCATGGCTGTTGAAATGCATATTGACAGAGCCGGAGAAAAAGTCGGCGGCGACACCGGCAACCTGATTGTTAAAATACAGGGAAATAAAAATGTGCCACCCCTCATGTTGAATGCCCACATGGATACGGTGACGCCGGGAAAGGGCGTCAGGCCGCGGTTTGAAAACGGCGTGTTCACCAGCGACGGGACCACGGTTCTTGGGGCGGACGACAAAAGCGCTGTGGCGGTGATCGTGGAGGCGATGCAGGTGCTTCATGAAAATAATCTGCCCCACGGTCCTCTTGAGCTGGTCTTCACCATTTGTGAAGAAATCGGGCTTATGGGCGCCAAACATATGGATTTTAATTTAATTTCCGCAAAATACGGGTATGCGCTGGATACGGCGGATACGGAAGTCATCGTCACCCGGGCGCCTTCCGCCCATCGGATGGAGTTCCTGATGCATGGAAGAGGTGCCCATGCGGGAGCGGATCCGGAAAAAGGCATCAATGCCATTCTTCTGGCAAGCAAGGCTATCGCGGGGCTTGCGCTTGGTCGAATCGACCATGAAACCACCTGCAATATCGGGGTGATTGAAGCTAAAGGCGCTTCAAATATTGTCCCGAATCTGGTGCGGGTGCAAGGCGAGGCCCGAAGTCATGATGACGCCAAACTGGAAACCGTGAGCAAAAACATGGCCGCCGCCTTTACGGGTGCGGTTGCCGATTACAAGAAAATTTATGGCGATGGGCCGTTGCCTTTTGTTGACGTGCATATTGAAAATGATTTCCGGAGAACCCATATCCCAGAAGAACACCCGGTGGTTGTTTTGGCCAAACGAGCGGCGGCCAATCTGGGAAGACGGCTCACTTCCAAAACCACCGGCGGAGGGGCCGACGCCAATGTGTTTTTTCAAAAAGGCATCATCACCGGCGTCATCGGTACCGGCATGCGCGACATCCACACGGTCCGGGAATCCATCCGCCTGGATGATATGGTCAAAACCGCGGAGCTCCTTCTTGAAATCATTCACCTGCATTCTGAAGGTACATATAATTCATGATCGCCCATTTTGACTGTTTTTCAGGCATCAGCGGCAATATGACCCTTGGGGCGCTGCTGGATCTGGGCGTTCCGGGAGAATGGCTGGAGAAAACGCTCAAAGCAAGTCTGCTGAGCGATTTTGATCTGACGGTCACCGCCACTTCCCGTATGGGCATTGCCGCAAAATATGTGGAGGTGACTCCAAAAAGTGGGACCGAAAGGGATTATGCCGCCATTTGCGCCATGATCGAAAAATCTTCGCTTTCTCCCCGCACAAAGACCTTAAGCCTTGCAATATTTGAAAAACTGGCTGCCGCCGAATCGAAAATTCACGGGTGCCCCAAAGACCATGTGCATTTTCATGAACTGGGCGGTGTGGACGCCATTGTGGATATTGTGGGCACATGCCTTTGCGTCGAATATCTAGGGCTTCGGCACATCACCGCCTCAAAAATCCCTTTGGGAAACGGGTTTGTCGACTGCGCCCACGGCCGACTGCCGGTTCCAGCACCCGCGACACTGGAAATATTAAAGGATGTGCCGGTGAATGGTACGAACATACCGTTTGAATTGGTGACCCCCACCGGCGCTGCGATTGTTGCCACCTTGGCCGAAGAGTTCGGTCCCATGCCGGACATGGTGGTATCGCATATCGGCTATGGCAGCGGAACCCGTCATCTGGAAACCGCTCCAAACCTGCTGCGGGTGATCGCAGGTGATTCCCTGCATGTGTCGGATGCCGTCTTCATGATCGAAACATCCATTGACGACATGAACCCGGAAATTTACGGTTTTTTGATGGAGCGGTTGTTCGCGGCCGGGGCTCTGGATGTGAATCTGATTCCGGTTTTCATGAAAAAGAACCGGCCCGGCACACTGCTTCAGGTATTATCCCATCAACACGCCAGAGAAATCCTGATCCGCACAATCTTAACCGAAACAACGACCATCGGCGTCCGGTATTATCCGGTGGAAAGACGCCTGCTGGCCCGCGAAGCAATCACACTGGAAACCATTTATGGTAAGGTTTCGGCAAAGAAGGTCAAAACACCGGACGGCGCTTTTCGCATCACACCGGAGTATGAGGCCTGCCGTGAAATTGCAAAAACAAAGAATATCCCGATTCGAACGGTGTATGAAAAAATAGTTCAACACGTTGAAAATTTAATTAAATAATCGGTCCCCGCCTGAACAATCCCTTGACAGAAACCGCTTCAAAATATACATAACCCAAGATGAAACCCAGCCGAACATTTGTTGTGGATGTCGCGACCTGCGGCGGTATCGGAAAAATTCCGTTTGCGCCAGGCACGTTTGGTTCCATTCCGGGGCTTCTTTTTTATTTATTGTTGTCACGGCTGGATCCACTGGTGGCCGTTGCTTGCATCATCGGATTGATTTTTCTGGCTGTATGGATCGCCGGAAAAGCGGAACAATCGCTCCAGCTCAAAGACCCCGGGTGCATTGTTATTGATGAAATCGCGGGTATGGCAGCGACGTTTTTTGCCTTGCCGCTCAACCCCTATCTGGGCGTCATCGGTTTTGCCCTTTTCCGGGTTCTGGACATTTTAAAACCGTTTCCCATCGGCTATCTGGACAGAAACCTGAAAGGCGGCTTCGGAGTTGTCATGGACGATGTGGCGGCAGGGATCTTAAGCAATCTGGCATTGCATGTCCTGCTTTACTTTATACCCGGCTTTATTCCCGGAACCTGATGCATGAACCGGTTGTATGGGTGTTGTGATGAATTCACCGGAAGACCACCGATCGCCTGACATCAAAATTACCGGCGAAAATGACGGCCAAAAAGAATCCAAGCAGAAAAAAATCAGGGTATTTATCGCCGTTAAACTGCCGGATCATGTCACCGGCTGGCTGTCCCAAATTCAGGAAGAATTAAAGGCATGCCGTTTGCCCGTTCAATGGACCCGAGCCGGCAATATCCATTTGACGCTTAAATTTTTGGGGGAGATTGCCCCGCAAGACGCGGCGTCCGTCTGTCAAGCGGTTGACGCATCCGTTGTCGGCGTCCGCCCGATGGAGATTTTTGCCCAGGGCGTCGGCGTTTTTCCAGGCGTGAAGCGTCCCAGGGTGTTGTGGACCGGCATTTCAGGCCGGACAGACCTGCTCGGTTATTTGCAGCAGCATATGGACGCGACCCTGAACAAGCTTGGTTTTCCGAAAGACGAACGGGCGTTTACCGGCCATCTGACCATTGGGCGATTTAAATCAGATCATCGTTCGCATGATAGGTTTTCGGAATCATTGCCCGAATTATTAATTGAGATCATGCAAAAATATCAAAAAACAGCATCCCTACCGTTTCTGGTGGATGCCGTTCATATAATGAAAAGTGACCTGACACCAGCAGGCCTGATTTATACCAACCTGGCAACGCTTCGGTTGAAGGGATGTTGAATATGAAAACGATTGCATTAAAAATTATTTAATTTTTGTTTAATTTAACAGGAGGCCGTATGACCAAAACCCCGGATAAAGAAAAGGCTGTGGAAACCGCCATCAGCCAGATTGAGCGACAGTTCGGCAAGGGTTCCATCATGAAACTTGGCGGGAAAGTCGTCGTTGATATACCGGCGATCCCGACAGGGTCTCTTGCTCTAGACAAAGCGCTCGGTATCGGTGGTATTCCCAGAGGACGGGTGAGCGAAATTTACGGTCCGGAATCTTCCGGCAAGACGACCCTGGCCCTGCATGTGGTGGCAGAAGCCCAGAAGCAGGGGGGGATCGCCGCTTTTATCGATGCCGAACATGCGCTGGATACCGCGTATGCCAAAAAGCTGGGCGTTAATTGTGATGAACTCCTGGTTTCCCAGCCGGATACCGGTGAACAGGCCCTGGAGATTGCCGACATGCTGGTGCGCAGCGGCGCCATTGATGTCCTGGTGGTTGATTCCGTCGCAGCCCTTGTGCCGCGAGCGGAAATTGAAGGGGAGATGGGTGATTCCCACATGGGCCTTCAGGCAAGACTGATGTCCCAGGCCTTGCGGAAACTCACCGGAACCATCAGCAAAACCATGACATCGGTGATCTTCATCAACCAGATCCGCATGAAAATCGGGGTGATGTTCGGCAATCCGGAAACCACCACGGGCGGCAACGCCCTGAAGTTTTACGCTTCCGTCAGGATCGACATCCGTCGGCAGGCTGCCATTAAAGAAGGCCAAGAGACTGTCGGCAACCGGACCAAGGCCAAAGTGGTGAAGAATAAAATGGCCCCGCCGTTTAAAGAGGCGGAGTTTGATATCATGTACGGGGAAGGCATATCCGCCACCGGCGAGGTCTTGGATATCGGCGTTGAAGCGGGCGTGATTGAGAAAAGCGGGTCATGGTATGCTTATGAAGGTGAACGCATCGGCCAGGGCCGGGAAAACGTCAAAAAATTCTTTAAGGAAAATCCGGAAGTGTTTAACCGGTTAATGCTGAAGGTGAAAGAGGCGATTGGACTGACAGGCGTAGCGGAGAGAACCGATCAGGGCAAAGAACCAAAAAATATCGAATCGGAAGTTTGATGACGGGGGCGTGATGACTGGAGACGAGATACGCAGGAAATTTTTTGATTATTTTAAACGCCAGAATCATTCGATGGTCCGCAGTTCGTCGGTGGTGCCGCAGGATGACCCGACCCTTCTGTTCACCAATGCCGGAATGGTGCAGTTTAAACGGGTGTTTCTCGGCGAGGAAAAACGGGATTACAAAAGGGCCGTGACCTCCCAGAAATGCGTTCGGGCCGGCGGCAAGCACAATGATCTGGAAAATGTCGGGTATACAGCCCGTCACCATACGTTTTTTGAAATGCTGGGCAATTTTTCATTCGGGGATTATTTCAAGGAAGACGCCATCCGTTTTGCCTGGGATCTCCTGATCAATGAATACAAGCTGCCGGCGGAAAAATTATGGGTGTCTATATTTTTGGATGATGACGAAGCGTTTGATATTTGGAGAAAACAGCCGGGGCTGCCCGAAGAGCGGATCGTGCGACTGGGGGAAAAAGACAATTTCTGGTCCATGGGCGATACCGGCCCTTGCGGCCCTTGCTCCGAAATCCTGATTGACCGCGGCGAAGCCTTCGGGTGTGATGGCGAGGATTGCGCGCCGGGGTGCGATTGCGACCGTTACCTGGAAATCTGGAATCTCGTGTTTATGCAGTTTAACCGGGACGCGTCCGGAAAATTGACGCCGCTCCCGAAACCCAGCATTGACACCGGCATGGGGCTGGAAAGGATCGCTTCGGTGATTCAGGATGTGCCCACCAATTATGATACCGATTTGTTTGCCCCCATCATCCGGAAGATCGAATCCCTTTGCGGGAAAAAGCTGGGGGAGTCTTCTGCCGGTGATGTGGCCATGAAAGTTATCGCGGATCACAGCCGGGCCGGCGCATTTATGGTGGGCGACGGGGTGCTGCCGTCCAACGAAGGCCGGGGGTATGTGCTACGACGTATTCTTCGGCGGGCCATCCGTTATGGCCGAAATATTGGTCTTACCAAGCCGTTTCTTCATGAAACCGTGGCCGCCGTGTTTGATGTCATGAAATCCGCCTATCCGGAATTGACCGAAGAAAGAACCTTTATCACCAGCGTGATTAAAAATGAAGAAATACGGTTTTCCGAAACCCTGGACAACGGCCTCAAACTCCTAAATGAAACCATCGGGGAAGTCAAGGAAGCCGGAAGCGTCATTGTGCCTGGGGAAGTCATCTTTAAGCTGTACGACACGTTTGGTTTTCCGACGGATATTGTCAAGGATGTGGTCCGGGATCAGGGCCTGAATCTGGACATGGACGGGTTTGAGCGCGCCATGAATGATCAGCGGGAAAAATCCCGTTCCGTGATTTCATTTTCAACGGTAAGTGACGCGTATAAAAATTTTACGGCTTCCATCGACCGCTTGCCGGAGTTTATCGGCTACGACCAGTTGACCAGCCATTCCGCCATCCGGTTGCTGGTGGTGGACGGACAAGCGGTGGAGACAGCAGAGACGGGTCAACAGGTGGAGGTGGTTACACCGCTAACACCTTTTTATGCGGAATCCGGGGGACAGGTGGGGGATGTCGGCCAGATCACAGGGCAAGGGTTTGCCATCGAGATCGATAGCACCATCAAGGATCCTACGGGACTGATTATCCATAAAGGCCGCGTTGTTTCAGGGATCGCACGATCCGGGGAGACGGTTGCCTTGTCTGTGGATCAGGAGAAACGGCAGGCCACGGAAGCCAATCATACGACGACCCATCTGCTTCATGCCGCCTTGCGGCAAATCCTGGGCGACCATGTGCGCCAGGCCGGTTCTCATGTGTCTCCGGAGCGCTTGCGATTTGACTTCACCCATTTTTCAGGAGTGGATGCAGCCACGCTGGATCAGGTGGAAACACTCGTCAATGACCGGATTCGTGACAATATTGCCGTGACTATTACGGAAATGGCGGCGGAAGAAGCGTTTAAAAGCGGGGCTATGGCCCTGTTCGAAGAAAAATACGGGGATATTGTGCGGGTGATCACCCTGGATACTTTCAGCAGGGAATTGTGTGGCGGTTGTCATACGGATCTTACCGGCAATATCGGGCTATTTAAGATCGTGAGCGAGTCGAGCGTGGCCTCCGGTGTTCGAAGAATTGAGGCCCTGACAGGGGCAGCGGCATTGCGCCACATGCAGACGGTTAATAAAATTTTGCATGATGCCTCCAATCTGGTGAAAGAACGCCCGGAAGGCGTGGTCGGGCGGATCAGCACGTTATTGTCCGGCCAGAAAGCGCTTGAAAAAGAGCTGGAAAAAGTCAAATCCCAGCTTGCGGCGCACTCAACGGATAATTTGAGCGAGGATATCCGGACGGTCAACGGCGTCAAAGTGGTCGCCAAAAAAGTGGCAGTGGAGACCCCGGCGGCCCTGCGGGATCTGGCGGATAAATTCAAGGATAAAATCGGGTCGGGTGTGGTGGTGCTGGGGGCTGAAAAAGACGGCAAAGCCCTTCTCATTGCTATCGTCACCAAAGATCTGCTGGGCCGGTTTCACGCCGGCAATATCATCAAGGCCGTGGCAGCTGAGGTGGGCGGCGGCGGCGGCGGCCGGCCGGACATGGCCCAGGCTGGTGGTTCCAAACCCGAGCATCTGGACGCCGCCATGGAAAAAGTTTACGGGCTGGTGGAATCGGCCTGAAAAAATTTGCGACTTCACCTGCAATAATAATTACCACAGAGGGCACAGAGATCTCAGAGCTGTTTTATGTCTCGCGCAGAGACGCAAAGGCGTGGAGGGTAATGATCTGAAAGATTTTCTCTCTGTGATCTCTGAGTGTTCTGTGGTTCAAATTTATCCGTATGTTTTTATTGTTTTCCTCTCTGAAATACCTCATCAAACTTCACCGACGCTGGTTTCGGCGGCAGGGGCTGTTTCATCTTCACCGCGTCCTGAAGCGCTGCCTCGGCGTCCGGATCCAGCCACCAGTACCAGATCGCACTGCTTTCATCCCCGTATTTTGAGAGCACTGTGTCCGGCATTCCGAATTTGTTCCAATACAGCAGACGGGTGTAATCAATATTCCACAGCAGCACATAAGGGCAGGCTTCATAGATCAAGCCATCGATGGTCCGGCAAATGGTGTTTCGTTCCTCCATGTTAAAAATGGTTTTTTGTTTTTCGATGAGCTGGTCAACCGTTTGATTTTTAAACCCGGTAATGTTGTTGCCGGATGGCCGGTCGGCTTCCGTGGATAACCACATGCTTTCCGGGTCTTTAAACAGCCCGGAACTCCAGGCCGCCCAGGTCATTTGGAAATTGAATTCCTCCATATCCCTGGCCCATGCAGCCCAGTCCTTTTTGTCAATGACCATATTGATGCCCACATCTTTTAAATCTTCCGCGTAAATGGAAAGAAATTTTTCCGATGAAGCGTCCCGGGTTAAAAATTTAAAGGTAAAGGGTTGGCCGTTTTTTTGAAGAAAACCGGTTGCCGGGTTCACGGTCCAGCCGGCTTGCCGAAGCAGGTCTCGGGCCTGTTTTTTGTCCATTTCAATTAAGGGATTAGGGCAGGGAATCGCCTGCGAATACAAATCTTCAAAATAGGATCGGTGCAGAAAATACTGATTGTACATCAGCGTCTGGTTCATTTTTTTGCGGTCCAGCAAAAAGGCCATGGCCTTGCGCGTTTTGATGTCATCAAACGGCGGTTTGCGCATGTTCATGGCAAATCCCTGGAACCCGACCGGTTTCCGGTTATGGATTTTTTGTTTGATGATGTGGTTTTTTAAAAAAGCATCCCCTCCCGTTTCATCCATCCAGATACGGGAAGTGTATACCGGAAACAGATCGATCTCCCCTTTTTTAAACGCTTCAAACGCATTGGTCTGTTCCGCGAAAAATTTATACGTGATGGTTTCAAAATTCCCCTTGTGAAGGATCGAGGGGGCGTCCTTATGCCACCAGCCGCTGCGGCGTGTCAGTTTCAGGGACACTCCTTCATCAATGGCGCCCAGTTGGTAGGGGCCCGAAACCACCGGCAGTTCAAAATTGATGGTGTTGAAATCCAGTTTCTGATAGGCGGTTTTGCTTAAAATCTGGAATCCCCCGGCAGCCAGCAGGTTCTGCCAGTGGATTTTTTTTGCGGTAAACCGAATCGTCAGCGGGTCCAGGATTTCAGGGGAAGAAAACCGTTCCATGCTGACCTTGTTAGAACCGGTCATGTTTTTGGGATTCACGATGGCGTCGAAAGTCCATTTCACATCCGCTGCCGTCACCGGTGTTCCATCGCTCCACCGGGCATTGGGGTTGATATGAAAGGTAAAGGTTTTTTTATCATCCGCAATTTCCCATCTGTCGGCCAGTCCCGGCTCGAAATCCATTGTAACGGGGTTTGTGGTCAACAGGGATTCAAACAGCGCCCCGAAGATTTCTGCAGAAAGCGTGTTGTTGTCCAGATAATAATTTAAACTTTTGGGATATTGGCCTCCGAATACGGCGATTTCTCCGCCCACCTGTGCGCTTTTGTCGGCAAGGGGGTCGGGCGCGTCCCGCCAGCCCGCTTTGGGGAATGATTCACCCGCAAAGGCCGTTCCTGCGGCCGTCAGAAACAGGAAGGATGCGATAATAAAGATTTTTTGAAAATGGTTCATTTAAGATGCACCTCCTTTCAGCACATCGATCATGGTATACACTCTGCCTTTTTCGCCGACCTTGATTTTTTGTGCTAAAAACAGGACGGCGTCAAATGTTCCCCAGGAATAAATGTCCCGGCCGTTGATATTATGGGAAAACTGAAACCGGGCGGTGCCGTCGGGAGAGGTCAGGGTATAGGTATGCCAGGCATGGCCGTTAAGGTAGGCTTCGGGAATGCCCCATTTGTTTTTTTGCGTTTCCGGATCACGGATTTTAATGATGTCATTTTCCGAAAAATCCACTCCGAACCGGTTAAAATACGATACCATGGCTCTGGCCGTGCCGCTGGTGTCGACTTTTGTGGATTGGTGGCTTTCTTTGATCTCCAAGGAATAGCCGCTGAAAAGGCCCGGAAAATTTTCCGCCGCATAGGCCATCATGGCCTGAAATCCCACAATCTGTTTGGCCATATTGGGCGCGATCACCGCGCATGTGGACGAATCAAGAACGGTTTTTTCAAGTTTTTCCCGGTCCCCGCCGGTGGTGCCCATGACAAAGGGCAACTGATGACGGCAGTAAAAATCCGCATTGTCGTTGACCGCGGATGGCAGGGTGAAATCCACGGTAATAAATGGTCCTTCGGTATTCAAGATGTCTTTTATTTTTTGATCGCGGACATCCGGCTTGACAAGCCCGATGGATACCGGGCCGATTGGATGTGCTGTCGCTTCCACCTCGGCGCCGGTAAGAGAATGACGAACCAATGAAAATCGGTTGTCTGCAAGAATATGTCCGGCGATGTTGGCCGCGACATTACCGGGCATGCCGTTGATCATAACTTTAATGGGGCTCATTGTAATGCCTTTCTGTTTAAATTTAATAAGTTGAGTGCGTTGTCCACAGTATTCGCCAATGGCTGAAACACGGCATCCTGAAATGTCGATAGCCGGTGACTTAAGTTGTTTAAGGCGATGGGAATGTAGGGTTCAAAAAAAGGTTTGTGCTTGACCCGTGTCAGATGGCCGAAAGCGCCCAGGGATTGAAGTATCCGGGAAATGGCACAGGCGTTATAACTGGATAAAAATTTTTGCCGGTCCACGGGTTTGATTTGGGCGAGGGCTGTCATGCCGTAATCCAGCAAGGCGGCCTGAACCTCCGGGCATAAGTTCACGTATGGATCGGTGAGCAGGGAAGCGAGATCATACTGGAAGGGCCCGAGCCTGCCCCCCTGAAAATCAATAAAATAGACTTTTTCGTCCTTCACCATGATGTTTCGCGATTGAAAATCCCGGTGCATGAATCCCGTCACCCCATTTGAAATGGCCTGATCCGCAAGGCGGTTGAAGGAAACGGACAGGTCATCAAAACCGATCGTCATGCCGAGATATCCGTTTAACAATGCATCCACAAAATACCGGCACTCCCGTTCAAGGATCAGTTGTTTGTCGTAAGCCGGGGTTTGCCAGGTCCAGCGAGGATCAAATGACTTGCCCCCATCCATGGACATGCGTACCAGACGGTCGATCACTTTCCGGTAATGACCGATAATCTTTTCCGCATCGGTTTCATCCTGTATAACAGCCTGAAGATGGGTGTCTCCAAGATCTTCCAGATATACCAGGCCGGAAAACGAATCCGAATAATATATTTGGGGAACCGGTATCCCCTGATGATACAGATGTTGTCCGATATGGATAAATGCATCGACCTCCGCCGGTTGATCTCCAGTTCCGTTCCGAATCCCGTGGTCCGCCATAATCAGAGATTGATCGTTAGACCGAATCCGGAACCACCGCCGGTCAGAACCGTCGCCGGAGAGCCGGGTGCGGGTCAGGGGAATGTGCGGCGGCGACCCAAACGCTTTTTTAAAAGCCATAGGCCCTGTGGCGTCACAGGCAGCTTCGAAAAAACTCTCGGGTGTGCCCATGTCCCGCCAGTGATGTCCGGAGGCGATATAAGCCTTTATTTTAAGGCCGGATTGCAGCATCTCGCGGTAGACATCGATAATGGAAACAAACCGGTTTTCGGGAATCCATTGCATAATGGACGGGTCCAGCACATGAATGCCTGTAAACGCCAGGCGCTCAATGGATTCGGGCGGGTCTGAGTTATCATTGCCCCCGGACCCGGCAAACCGGGTGACGAATCCCTTATGGTCGACCCATACGTTGTTAAATTCCGGATAATCGTGCATGACCATAGTGGCCGGATAGGGATGGTTCTGATGGAACACCATGACCGCCTTAAGGTCGATATCCGTGAGAATATCGCTGTTGACCACCACAAACGGCTGGTTATCAAAAAAATCCGCCACATTTTTAACGGCCCCGCCGGTGCCGAGGATGGTTTCCTCAAAGCGTGTCACCACCGGGATCGGATATTTCCTGCTTTGGATAAAACCCTCGATCTGCTGGTGCAGGTGATGGGTATTTATGACAATGCCGGCGATCCCTGCATCCATCAGGCGGTGGATAGTGCTGTCCAGGATCGGCTGTCCATCAATGGGAAACAGGGATTTGGGCAGGTGTTCGGTATGGGGCAGCAGCCGGGTGCCGAAACCGGCCGCAAGAATCAGCGCTTTCATGGGGAATTGTTTCATCGTATGAACTGTGTCAGAGTGACAGGAGATGCCGATACCGCTGGATGATCTCGGTATAATATTCGATTTTTTCCTTGTCTTTTTCAGCTTCCTTCAGACCGTGGCTGGTGAAAAAGGCGACGGCATTGGTATAGTTGATTTTGGAAAGGGATTCTTTGCGCCCCACTTCCTTTCGTTTATGCATTCGGTTGCCAAGAGCTTGTATTTTTTTAATATAATCCTTTGTGTCAAAGATTGATTGCTTGGTGTATTTCATATAAAAATTTAATACAATCCAGTAGGATTCAAAATACGGCACCAGAAAGGCGGCAAACAGATTCAGCTTCCGGTATCCCAGTGACGTCAGGTTGTAAGTGTCCGGCAGGGTGGGGTGGGGCATAATGATGGCGTCGTCAATAAACGATTTTAGGTTTTTTCGCACAAGATATTCCACCGGTTGGTCCGGATCAGAAAAAAATTCGTTTGCAAAAAAATCCTTCAGGAATTTATAGCTGGCATGAATATCTGCGGCTGCAAATTGAAATGCGTCCGCTTTTAAAATGGCAAGGGCGGTAAAGGCGGCCGGAATAAAGGCGATGATGCCGTTGTTTTTATAATACTCAAGACCGGGGCGCTTGTTTTCGCTGATTTTAAAGAGCGGATTGGCGGTCTGGGAGGTTGAAAACTCAGAAACGCTTTTTTCAATGATCTTATTGCTCACAAATGATTCCAGCACCAGGTTGAATGTAGCGTCGCGGTCCAAAATGAGCGTGCCCGCCAGGCTGGCATTCTGGCTTAAAAGATAGGTCATGTAGGTGTCTACAATGGACATGAGCTGCTGATAATAAAATCGTTTCTGGGGGCAGTTAAGTATGGCGGCGGCGATGACGGCATGGGGGGTGATCAGGGTCACCTGGTTGATGGCCCCGATCAGTTTCTTCCCAAATTCGTGATAGACGCTTCGTGATTCACTGGCCTCGGATTCGGCAGTCTTTTGTTCGTATTGACGGAGATATTCCTTGAGTGAAAACGGTTCATGGAAATTGATATAGATTTTACCGTATTTACGGTTTAAAAATTTTCTGGCTTTAATCACATTTTTCAGGTTTTCCGGTGTTTTTTTCCCGCCCTCGATTTCATTGATATACGCTCTTTCCTCCAGCACCCGGTCATAACCGATATAAATGGGCACAAACGTCATGTCTTTCCACTGGCTCTGCATATAGGCGTCCATCAGCAGCGAAAGGAGCCCGACTTTGGGAGCCAGCAGTTTACCGGTGCGGCTTCGGCCGCCTTCCACGAAAAATTCAATATGAAACCCTTCCTCCAGCACCTTTTTAATATATGCGGCGAATATTTTAGGGTAAAGCAGTTCCCCTTTAAAGGAACGCCTGAGAAAAAATGCGCCCCCGCCCCGAAATATCGGCCCCAGGGGCCAGAAAGACAGGTTTTTCCCTGCGGCGATGAGCGGGCAGGGCATGTTGTTGTTAAAAAACACGTAAGAAAGGATCAGGTAATCCAGATGGCTTTTGTGACAGGGCACGAGGATGAGCGGGCCTTTTTTGGATACCTGCTTGATCCGGTCAAGACCCGGATAATCAATCACCATGCCTTCGAAAATATTTTTAAACATCCACCGGAGGGTAATGTCAAAGAGGCGGATCCATTTCGGGCTATAATTGGCCGCGATTTCATCTAAGAATTCCGCTGCTTCTTTATGTGCCTGATGGGGATTTTTGTTTTCCTGCACTGCATAGTCGGTGATGATTTTCTGGACTTCCCGATTGGTCAGCATTTCTTCTTGAATTTCCAGTCGGGATTTGAGCGCCGGGCCGGTGGTGGCCTGCCGGTGGTGATTGATCTGGGTGATGAGATGCCGGCGCAGCGCCACAGCCTGGTCTTTGGTATTTAATTTAATGATGTCCGGACGTGTCAGGAAATCATTTAAAATCACCGGATCGGATGTTTCAATAAAGATTTTTTTGGGGTTTTTGGCCAGGGCCACCAGCCGCCTGATGCTGCCGGGATTTTCTCTGGTGCCGAAAACCATGTCGATGAATGTCAGTTGCCGGGTTCTCGGCGCTTTACTGAAGAACATCAGGTGAGGGAGAAAAATAATCGGACGTGGGGTATTTTTCTGGATTTCGATCAGGTAATGGAGCGGATCGGCTTTTGATTTCACAAATCGCCGGTAAAACCCTTTTTTTTCCACCAGGGAAAGGAGGGCGGTTTCTCCGGCAAACAGTTTTTCCTGGATGTATCCGCTTTTATAGGGATCCTGAAGAGACAGGTGTTTTGAAAAATGCTGGATATGGGTGATGACGATTTTGAGGAACCGGAATACCGGCTGCCACATCAGCATCCGGTAATCAAATCCGATACCCGGATATGAAATTCCTTCGTTCTGATACCGGTCGTGATAAAATAAAAACTCAAAATAACTCTTATACTTATTCACAAGGATGACAATGCCGGATTTTTCAAGATCGCGCACGGAATCCAAATAGGTTTTCGGAATGTTGATATTGGCGAAAAATAATTTGAATATAAGCCGGGAGATGAATCCGGTGCTTGGGGGAAGATAACAGGCGAAATGGTTATGGGCTCCTGATTTCACGTGATGGAGCCATCGGCTGAAGAATTTTTTCATATTTTTTCACACACATTAGATTTTTTTGCAGGGAGCAGTTATGAGACATGGCATTTCAAAATTTTGCCAAAATTTAACAATGAATGAACGGTTTTGCAAGCCTATAATCTTTGATCATTTTTGGCCGAACCGGCAATTATTACCGGCCTGATTGGGTTTCACAAAAAATAAGGAAATTTTACCTTGATTTTAAAAAAAGGGTATGTTAGACAAAAAAAATATATTTTAAATGGTAAATGCATTTTAACCCATCAAAATTATTTAGATTATAGAGATAACGAATCATTCATTAAGGAAAAGAAACCAAGGAGGAGTCTGTTTTATGAAAACATTAATAGGCGGCGCGATAGCAGCCGTAATCGGTGTTATTGGTTTGGCGATCTGGTTTGGCGCATTTTTACAACTTCTTGCGGGCGCGATTCCGGTCATGCTGCTTTTGGGCGGATGCCTGGCCCTGTATCTGGGCTTTGATGAACTCAAAGATACCTGGCAGAATGAAAATGGCGTGGCACCGGCTGTTGCCGGCGCAGATGCCGATGTGGACAAATTCAAAAAAGAAAATGAAGATCTGAAGAAAGAGATTGAGGCGTTAAAAAAATAAAATAGCCGACCCTCATCAAGCGTTTACGGATATTTCCCGTAATTAATGTTTAAAAAAACCCCGCTGCAGTCAAGCGGGGTTTTTTTATTCCGTCGCATCTTCATGAGACGCGATGGCGCTGGTTGCCAGTTGATCCGCTTTTTCGTTACCCCTGATGCCGCTGTGTCCCTTGACTTTTAGAATTTTTAGATTGGTAAACCGGGTCATGAGCTCCTTGATGGCCTGCACCAGCGCCACATTTTTTTGGGCTTTCCATCCGGATATCAATAAACCGCAAACATAACTGCTGTCCGTGTATATGCGAACGGGCAGGTCGTTTCGTTTGAGCGACATAAGGGCTGTCTGAACGGCTGTCAGTTCGGCGATATTGTTCGTTGCAATGCCGATATAGTTTGATATTTCCCGCTCATGGCCCCCATACTCCATCACCACGCCGATTCCCGAAGGCCCGGGATTCCCGGATGATGCGCCATCCGTATAAATAATGATGGCGTTTAATGGGTCGTCAATCAGATGATCCTGGGCTTTTTTCTTTTTCCTGTCGGAACGGTTTCCATCTGCCTGGGGTGTTTTTTTGGGGTTCCGGGGTGTGTGGTTCGCCGTAATCTCACCAACATCCTTTAGATTCACCCAGTATTGATGTTCCTGATCCAGCTGGTATTTGATGAGCACCTTGTTTTTTTCAACCACAGGTTGGCCATTGGTGTTTGCGGCCACCCATACCTTGTTGTTTTTAAATTGTTTGCGTACCCAGTTGATGTCTTCCAGTTTCAAGTTCAACCGTCCTTATTAATAGAGGTGAAATTTAGCTGCGGCGGTTTCATATTCAGTCAATTCATCCGCCCACCCTTTTTCAATGATCGCCAGATCATCCAGATTTTCCAATTGCTGCCGGATGGTGCTGCTGCCGACAATCATATCAATCGGGAGTTTCTCCCATTCATATTCATAGGGGGGGGATTTCCATTGGAAGCGGTCTTTATGGAGGTGGATGATTCCCTGAAGCAATTTTAAGGATGTTTGATACGGACAGAACCGATATGGGTCGGTAACATGAATTTGAAAACCATAGCAGACCTGTCCTGCCCATTTATTGGATGTCGGTTCAAATGCCACGGGCCTCAGAAGGGCGCCGGGAATATGATCGCTCCCCATAAACGAAAGAAGTTTATCGATATCTATAAATGGTGCTCCGAATTGTTCAAACGGCAGGGTGGTGCCTCTGCCTTCGGAAATATTCGTCCCTTCCCAGATCACCTGGCCGGGATAGACAATGGCGGCATTCGGTGTCGGCAGATTGGGGGAGGGCAGCACCCATGGAAGTCCGGTGTCCTGGAAATACATGGGCCGGTCCCATCCTGTCATGGGGATAATGTCCAGAGCGCAATGTATATGGAACGTTTCGTTGATATATGCCGCATATTCTCCCATGGTGAGGCCGTGCCGCATGGGAATCGGATATCTCCCCACAAACGATGAAAGGTGGGGCGAAAGGCAGTTGCCTTCTACCTGAATCCCGCCCACAGGATTTGGCCGGTCCAGAATCAGCACACGTTTGTTCAGTTTTGCGGCTGTTTCAAGGCAATAGGAGACGGTCGAAGGGAACGTGTACACCCGGGTGCCGGCATCGAGCAGGTCAATGATCAACAGGTCAATGTGTTCAAACATTTCCGGGGTTGGAATGCGGGTTTCTCCATACAGGCTGAACACCGGGATTCCCAGTTGCGGATCGACGGCGTGGGGGGACTCGACCATATTGTCCTGCTTTTCTGCAAAAATACCATGCTGCGGAGAAAAGAGGGCGGTCATCTGTTCCGGAAATGTTCGGTTCAACAGGTGTTTTGCATGCCGGTAATTGCTGTCAATGGATGCCGGATTGCACAGCAGGCCGATCCGGTTGCCTCTTATCCATTCATGGGAATGAATGATGAGGTTTTCAAGGCCTGGAGTTACTTTTGCCATATAATGGGTGTTCCTTTTCTAAAAAATGATCGATGTTAAATTGTCTAATGTGTTTTTAATTGCCGCTGTTATCGGATGAACGGTTGATCTTGCGTTTCCTCAAATAAAAAAACGGTGGATAATAATGCCAGCGGTGGCCGCCACGGCAACCGCCCGAATTTTTCAATAAATTAAAATTCCTCAAACCGGGACCTGTTTCATGGATTTTATGCTGGTTAAATTTTCTTAAAAATCATCAAATTTTAAAGCATACAGAAGATTTTTAAAGATCATCAGCTGTTCATAAAAAAGATGAAGCCGGGTAATCGCCTTAATATTGCTGATGATATGCAAAAAAAATGAATTGTCTGAAGTTATGGATAGTTGTACTAAGATACCAGCATAACGTGTTTAGAATTAAATGAATATACATTGTTTAAAAGTGATCTTCAAAAAAAGGGAATTTTGCTGTATGCGCGAGTTGACGTTCTGGATAATCCTCTCTATAAGAGAGATCAATTCCCTGCTGAATCTTTCTTGGCAGATCAAAACAATTCCTTAATTCAGTCGCATTCAAATATATAATCGATCGTTTCAGTTTATCTTATATTGATACATATCGATTGATACATGTCAAATGATCATTGATATTTGATGGTCATCCTTTTTAACTGATTTGAACGGCCTCAACAAGTAGTATTTATAAGCACGTTTACCTTTGAACCGGCATGGAAAGAGATGTTATGGAAAAAATTTGGCAAAAAGTTAAGGGCACGATCAAAGAAACCCTCCCGTCACATGTGTATCAAATGTGGATTGAACCGGTTCATTTTCTGAAAGCAACCGGCGAAAGTATCGTGCTGGTCTGTCCCAATAATTTCTTAAAAAAACGGATTCTGGAGAATTTCGGTGAACTGATGAAGAATGAACTGAGTCGGGTCGCCGGGGACAGATGTAATTTTTTGCTGGAGGTGTCACGGGGAGACGGCGGTTCTTACAGACCCTTGCATCGCGACGACAAAGAGACCGGTGTTCAGATGACGCTCCCGAATGTGAACATTGCTCCCAAAAACGGGCGATTGCTCAGAAGGGATTTTACGTTTGATCGGTTTGTGGTGGGGCAAAACAGTGATTTTGCCTATATGGCGGCGCTGTCTCTGGCGTCCCAGAAAAAACCGACCCAAAATTCATTGCTGCTGTTTTCCCCTCCGGGAATGGGCAAAAGCCATTTGTCCCAGGCTGCCGGCAATCAGATCCTTTCCGTCTTACCCGATGAACGGGTATTTTATATCACGGCGGAAGATTTCACCAATGAGATGGTGATGTCCTTTAAACGAAATTCCATTGATATATTTAAAGATAAATACCGGACGTGTTGTGATGTCCTGCTTTTGGAAGACATCCATGTATTGTCAGGACGCACACGCACCCAGGAGGAATTGGCGTTAATCCTGGATTATTTGAATGAAACCGGTAAAAAAATTATTTACACAAGCTGTATTCCTTTGTCCAAAATTCCCAAAATGAGTGATCAGCTTCAATCCCGTATCGCCTTGAGTTTAATCTCTGAAATCGAACCTCCGGATTTCCAGACCCGGGTTAAAATCTTGAGGCACAAGGCCAGGGACAGATCCCTTCGGGTTCCTTCAGAAGTCATTGAATTTATGGCCAGCGAACTGAAACAAAATGTCAGGATTCTGGAAAGCGGGCTGATCGGCGTCACCACGAAGTCCTGTCTTCTGGGAATGCCCATTGATTTGGCGCTGGCGGAAAGCGTTGTAAAAAATATTCAAACATCACATAAAAACATCACCATTGACGTGATCAAAGGCCTTGTGTCAAAAGAATTCGGCATTTCCGTCCATGACATGATCTCTGATTCCAGAAAACAGGCGATTGTCAGGTCGCGGCAGATTGCCATTTTTCTCTCCCGCCGGTATACCGAGCAGACGATTCAGTCCATTGGAACGAATTTTAACCGGTATCACGCAACGGTGATTCACTCCATTAATGCAGTGGAAAAAGAAATAAAGGCAAAAGGCCCCATGCAAAAGCAGGTGGCGATCATTGAAGGAAAGCTGACATCCGGAAATTTTTAATATCTGTGGGGCCCTTCGGATGACGGACCAGCCAAACAGACCAACTTCATGGGCATGTTCATCGGTTTATGGCTTTTTCACATCAGGTTTTTAAAAAAATAGAAGCAATCGTTGGTAAAGCCAACTGTTCCGAAAGCAGGGAAGACCGCCTCTGTTATGCCTATGATACAACGCCGGATGCTTTTTATCCGGACGCGGTTGTTTTTCCAAGGCACGCCCGTGATGTTGCTTCCGTTTTGCAGCTTGCCAATCAATACCAATTTGCCGTCACCCCTCGGGGGGCGGGTTCGGGAATGACGGGCGGTTCCCTGCCCGTCAAAGGCGGGGTTATTCTTGCCATGGCCCGACTCAACCGGATCATTCTCATTGACTCAGACAACCTGATTGCCGTGGTGGAACCGGGGGTCATCACCGGTGACCTGCACCGGGCGGTTGAAAAAGAAGGCCTGTTTTATCCGCCGGATCCCGCAAGTTCCGATTTCTGCACTCTGGGGGGCAATGCCGCCGAATGCGCCGGCGGACCGAAAGCCGTCAAATATGGCGTAACGCGCGATTATGTGATGGGCCTCGAAATCGTGCTGCCCACGGGCGAAATCATCCGGACCGGTGTTCAGACAGCCAAAGGAGTGGTGGGGTATGACCTGACACGATTGATGGTGGGGTCTGAAGGAACGCTGGGTGTGATCACCCGCCTGACCCTTCGGCTCCTGCCAAAACCGGAACTGGTGAAAACCGCCACCGCTGTGTTTGATCAAATGGAAACCGCTGCGGAAACCGTATCTGAAATTATCCGGCAGGGAATTGTTCCGCGAGCCATTGAATATATGGATAATGCGTCTATCCGGTGCTCGGAAGGCTATATCCATGCGGGTTTGCCTGTGGATGCCGAAGCAATGCTGATCATTGAAGTGGATGGATCGCTTGGTGAGACAACACATGCGATGCAGAAGATTGAAGCGGCCTGCAAGGCGGCAGGGGCGCGCGAATTTAAATCCGCCGCAAACAGCCAGGAAACCGCCGATCTCTGGAGAGCCCGAAAAGCCGTTTCTCCGGCCCTGTTCGCCTATGGTCCGGATAAAATCAATGAAGATATCGTGGTTCCCCGCAGCAGAATTCCGGATATAGTGAAAAAAATCAAAATGCTAAGCCAGAATACCGGCCTGACCATGGTCAGTTTCGGGCATGCCGGTGACGGCAATATCCATTTCAACATCATGCTGGACAAACGGGATCCGGATCAGCTTCAGAAAGCCCATGCGGCGGTGGACGAATTATTCGATTATACCCTTGTCCTCGGTGGAACCATATCCGGAGAGCATGGGGTCGGCATCAGCAAATCATCCTACATGGCAAGGGAAATCAGCCCCGAAGTCCTTGCATTAATGCGAAGAATCAAGTCGGCGTTTGATCCGGCGGGAATTTTAAATCCTGGAAAAATGCTGGTTTGATATTCTGAAGGAAGAGAGCAATCTATCTGAATTACTGCACTTTCAGCGGCACCTCCTGAAAATTGATCAGGTCTTCAATCTGTCCCATACGCAGTTGTTCCATCTGTTCAATGGCGCATTTTAGGCGCAACGCGCAGTATTTGCGGCAGATGGCATCTGATAGATCAAGATCTCCGAAACATTCCAAGTAATTATCAATAAGCTTGTCTTTAGGCAGTCCGCGCATAATATATATTTATATCTCCAGTAATAATTGCATTTCCTGATGGATAAGGCAGTTGGTGGCCAGGATTTCTCTTTTGTCCAAGGTGAAAGGGGCTCCTGCAAAATCGGTGACCCTGGCCCCGGCTTCTTCAGCGATCAGGAAGCCTGCAGCCGTATCCCAGGGCTTTAGATTTTCTTCCCAGAAACCTTCGAACCTTCCGCAGGCAACAAAACACAAATCCAGAGCTGCAGAACCGAGGCGCCGGATGCCTTGAGCCGCGTGAAGACAGTTTTTCAAACGGTCCATGGTCGACTCTATGCCTTGCGTGACATCATAGGGGAAGCCTGTGGCCAGCAAGCTTCCTGAAATATTTTTTTCTTCCGATACATGGATGGGGTTGTCGTTTAAGAATGCCCCTTTTCCACGCACCGCCGTAAACAGCTCACCGCTCACCGGATTAAGAACAACACCCACCAGCACCTCACCATTCAGGGAGAAGGCTATAGAGGTGCAGAAGAGGGGGATCTGATGGGCGAAATTCGTGGTGCCGTCCAGCGGATCGATGATCCATTGGCAGGGTGAGGGCTCAGTTCTGCTGAGCCCGCTTTCCTCGGCCATGAATTCATGGTCCGGAAACTGCAAGCGAATCGTTTGAATGATCATTCTTTCAGATTCAACGTCCGCTTCGGTGACCAGATCGGTGGGGCCTTTTTTTTGAACGGATGTCAGGTTGCCCAGATAATGGTTCAGTATGGCGGCGCTTTTATAAGCAGCCCCGATGCCGGTATGTTTTATTCTTTCAAGATCCATATTATATAAACTATATCAGGCATTCCCGCATCGTCAACAGGATTTAATCCCTTTGGCGGCTATATCCGGTGAAAAATACAAGACCTGTCCCGATTAATCGTTCATGTTTTCCGGCATGTTTCCCGGTTCACCGGCGCGCGTGTTCTATAAAGGAAGTCATCCTATCGATCAACGGTTCCAAAGTCGATGCTTTTTTTGCGGAGATCGCTATCCCTCCGGTTTCCGCAATGAGTCCCGCCAGTATGTCCGGGTCGACCAGATCCATTTTATTTAAGACATGAATGGTCTCAATGCGGTCAACTTTCAGATCTTCGAGGATTTGGCGAACCGACTGAATTTGGGACTCATAGTTCGGATTGCTGCTGTCGATCACATGAAGGAGGAGATCCGCGCTTTCCAGTTCCTCCAGAGTCGCGCCGAACGCCACCCGGAGCTCTTTGGGCAGGTCTTTGATAAACCCCACGGTATCGGTGATGATGACTTCAATATCTCTCGGAAATTTCATGCGCCGGCTGGACGGGTCCAGGGTGGCGAACAGACGGCTTTCCGCCAGCACGTGGCTTTTGGTCAGGGTGTTTAACAGGGTGGATTTCCCGGCATTGGTATAGCCGATAATGGAGATCACCGGCAGCCTTTTTTTTTCCCGCCTGGATTTTTGTAAATGACGTTGTTTTTTTACCTGTTCCAGCGCTTTTTCAATATGCGTGATGCGGTCGCGAATTTTCCGGCGGTCCATTTCCAGTTTGGTCTCTCCCGGTCCCCGCCCGCCGATGCCGCCCGCCAGCCTGGACAGGGCGGTATTTTGTTGAATCAGCCGGGGCAGCATATACTTGAGCTGGGCCAGTTCCACCTGGAGTTTGCCTTCGCTGGTTTTTGCACGCCGGGCGAAAATATCCAGAATAAGCTGGGTTCTGTCGATGACTTTGATGTCAATCCGGTCCGTAATGGCTTTGACTTGGGATGGGCTGAGCTCCTGATCAAAAATAACCAGAGTTGCTCCCTGCTGCATGGACAGAACGCTTAAATCTTCGAGTTTGCCGGTGCCGAGAAGAAAACGGGGGTCTATTTTTTTCCGATACTGAATCACTGTATCCAGAACCAGAATATCGCTGGAGCGGGCCAGCTCCGTAAGCTCCATGATGGAAGCCTCTGCCTGGTTTTTTTTGGAAACAGCAGTCACGCTGATGAGTATCGCCCGTTCCATGCCCGAATCCACATCATGGAGAGCGGTTTTTTTTGAAAGCTCAGTTTCAATGGACTTGATCAGCTCAAGACAGTGGATGTCCATGCTGCCCGGGTCCATAGGCGGAAAAATCCGGCAGGGTGCAGCCATAGACGGATCAGGCGATAGTGTCGCCAGGTGGAGTTGGTGAGGAGTCCCTTCGACTGTCAGGGTGATGGCGGCAATGAGATCAAGACGCAGTAAGGCGAGGTCCGTCAGGTCATCCTGTGTCAGGGGCTCCTCTTTGAGGTGGGTATGAAGGTATCGCAACCCTTTCAGACGTCCGGGCGGGGCCGGATAGTCGCTGGTGTCCGGCAGCATGATGCTTTTGTGATCCCCAACCACAACATAACTGATTTTGCCGGATCGTTCCGCGAGAATGCCGATCTGTCTGTGAATATCATGAGACAGGCGACATAATTCTTCCATGAGCTGTGTCGACACCACGGTTTCGGGAGGCATTTTGCAGCGATAAAAGTTTTCAATATCGTGCAGTTGCGTTGCTTTAAGGCCGTTGGTGTTGCCAAATACCTTTTTCATGGATGCATCTGTGTTGTCAGTTGCGTTGTCTGATGTTAGTTGGCATTTTTCTGACCGGATGTTTCATACGATTCAAATCCGTAAGCAAGGTTTTCAAACCGGGTATAGGTGTCCATAAACCTGAGCGGGGCCATGCCGGTGGGGCCGTTTCGGTGTTTTGCGATGTGGACTTCGGCAACACCTTTATTCGGATTGTTTTCCTCTTTATGGTAAACCTCATCCCGGTAAATAAACACCACCAGATCCGCATCCTGCTCCAGTGCGCCGGACTCCCTTAGGTCGGAGAGTTGCGGCCGTTTGTCGTTCCTTTGTTCCAGCAGCCGGTTCAACTGGGAAAGCGCGATAATCGGTATATTTAATTCTTTCGCAAGGGACTTGAGGGACCGGGACATTTCAGAGATTTCCAGATCGCGCCGGTCTTTGGAGGCTCTGGGTTTCATGAGTTGCAGATAATCGATCACGATCAGGCCGATATTTTTTTCCAGTTTCAGGCGACGGGCTTTGGTTTTGATATCCAGGGAAGTCAGCTCAGAAGAATCATCCAGATAAATGGGGGCTTCCGATAAAACATCGGCGGCGTCAGTTAGCTTATTCCATTCTTCGTCGCTGAAAAAGCCGCTCCGCACATTGGAAGAATCGATCCGCGCCTCTGCGCACAAAAGCCGCATGGAAAGCTGTTCTTTGGACATTTCCAGGGAAAAAAACAGCACCGGCACATCGGCCTCTACCGCAATGTTCCGGGCGATATTCAGGGACAGGGCGGTTTTTCCCATTCCCGGCCGGGCAGCCAGAATGATCAGATCGGAACCTTGAAATCCGGAAGTCAGTGCGTCGAGTTTCTTAAACCCGGAGGGCACCCCGCTGATGAGGGCTTTGTTGCCCCGGCGTTCAACCAGCGCGTCAATATTGGCGTCAATGGCCGTGCTCAGGGGGTAGTAGGAAGGTTTGGATTTATTTTCCGCAATATCCAGCAACATGCTTTCCGCGTAATCGATAATATCGTCGACATCCGCAGTGTTGTCAAAGCATCGGCTTGAGATATCGCTTGCTGCTTTGATCATCCGCCGTAACGAGGCGTTATCCCGGATAATTTTTGCATATTGCACCGCGTTTGCCGGGATTGGCGCCGTATCCATGAGTTTGGCTAAGTAAACGGCCCCGCCGATTTCATCAAGCTGATTGTTGTTTTTCAGGGCGTTGGCCAGGGTCACCAGATCAACGGGCTCCCCTTTATGGGACATTTCGGTCATCGCTGCGAAAATTTTCTGATGTGCGGTGCGGTAGAAATGCTCGGGGCGAAGAATGTCCAGAACATTCAGCAGGGTGTAGTTGTCCAGGAGTATGGCGCTGATGATGGATTCTTCCGCGTCGATATTTTGCGGCGGCAGTTTACTAACGGAAGCATTATTGTTTTGACTCATTGTATTGCCCATGCGCAAAACGCGTGTGAAGATAGAAGGTAAAAGGTCAGTGCGATGCAGAAAGGGTTGTATCGGGCTCTGGTATCTCGGTTGAAGACAGGCAGCGCAGAATAGCGCACAGGTATATTCCGCGCTGCCTGAAAATCAAAAACAAAGGAATCAACGGCTGGTAAGTATCATCAACCATTTGATTTTTAAAAAATGAACCGATGACGGCAAATTTATTCTGCCGCCACCTCAAGGCTTATTTTGGGTTCGATATCCTTATATATACGAATGGGAATCGCATAAGTGCCGATATCTTTAATGGGTTCCTTAAGTAAAATCATTCGCTTTTCGACTACGATGCCCTGAGCTGCCAGCGCCTCTTCGATCTCCCGGACGGTGATGGAGCCGTATAAACGACCTTCATCAGCCACCTTGGCCGTTAACCGGCAGACGATGCCTTCCAGTTTTTTGGCCATTTCTTCGGCTGTTGCACGTTCTTTGGCTATTTGAAGATCGAGCTTGGCTTTTTGCTGTGCAAGGACGTTCCGGTTCTGTTGAGTGGCAATCACGGCTTTTCCCTGGGGGATCAGATAATTGCGTGCATATCCGTCTTTAACTTTCACTTCCGAGCCGATGATGCCTAATGGCTCGATTGTTTCTTTGAGTATTATTTCCATTTTTAATTCTCCACAAGCATAAATGCCATTTGTTTTATGTTAAAAAATTATAAAGCAAGAGGACTTTGTTTGTTGTTATTATCCATTCCCAGTCGCCTGAAATTCAGCCAGATATCAAAAAAGCCAAGTCCTGCGATGACCAGAACAAATATTTGCTGAATAAATATAATACTGTACAGCAAAGCCTTCAGCGCGAAGGGTACCCTCTTTGTTTCAAAATAAAATGATACCACCGCGATCCCCTGGAAAAAATAAATGACCAGGAAAATGATCATTCCGTTTAATCCCAGCATTTTGAACGCCCCGACCGGCAACACAAGCATCATGGCACACCCGATAACTCCCCATACGAGATTTTCCGGCGCTTTCCAAGTGTTTAACGGGCTAAGGGCCGGATAAACCGCTTTTTCTCTTTTTAGCGTTATTTTTGCCAGTAACAGATTCAACCACGATGTAAGCAAAAGTCCTGCACCAAAAAGAGAAGGGAGTATTCTCATCAACACATACTTTATCGACACCATTGCCTCTGAAATCACCCGGATGTTTTCTTCCGGCATTCCCATGTCCTTATATAACATGAGGGTCAGTTCCAGATTTTTGCCGACATAATCGGAAATCATCGCCGTGAGGCCAATGTTGGAAATATTGCCGTATAATATCAGTCCGAATATTGCGGTCAATAAGACCATTCCGCAGGCGTACGCGATAATTTTTTCGGCCGGCAGATTTTTTCGGATTCCCTCGCCCATCAAAAAACCGAGGAGCATCATCCCGGCAATCAGAAACATATCGACTGACAGTTCGCCGGCAAAGAAAAATAAACAGCCCCATGCACTGCAAGCAATAATAGCGCTTTTTTTCCTGTCAAGCCGGAGTCGATATACGAGTGGCGGCAGTGGCAGCACCAAGAAGCAGAAAAAGCCCAGAACAGGAACCGAAATCGAAAGCGCGCCGATCAGGGTGGTAATCGTGATCCCGCTGAATATGGCTTTATGGTCTCCAGATTGATTCACGGGTTCCACCCGGTTGCTCCTTGCGAAAGTTTTTAGGAGTCCAGTGTCCCGACATAGGGCAGGAGCGCGATGGTCCTGCTGCGCTTAATCGCTCTGGCCAGTTCCCGCTGGTGATTCGCGCAGGTGCCGGAAATGCGTCTCGGAATAATTTTGGCACGTTCCGAAATGAAGTATCGCAGCATATTGACATC
This sequence comes from Desulfosalsimonadaceae bacterium, assembly GCA_049297455.1. GTDB lineage: Bacteria > Desulfobacterota > Desulfobacteria > Desulfobacterales > Desulfosalsimonadaceae > SURF-3. Next base: position 28,290 of record JBAQUK010000141.1, read on the forward strand.
TTTATAATTAATGACAAGTGTGCTGTCAGCACAAAAACGGCAAACTTTCCGTCTGTGAAAAAATCTCTTTTTTTGTGGTCCGGGCATGGATTATTCCTCCGTATCTGTTTCAGGTTCAGTGGTTTCGGATAGAGCGGTTTCATCAGGCGCTTCTTCTGTCTCAGGTGAGACATCTTTGCTCTCAATCGGTTCCGTTGCTGCTGGTTCAATAACTGGTTCAGCTACGGGCATCAATGCTTCAGGATCAACGTCCTGAGCAAGCAGGATGGTCATAAACTTGAGAACTCTGAAATCCAGACGGAAGGTTCGTTCCATTTCTTCCACGAGACCCCCGTTTCCGCAATAATCCAGCCGAACATACCGGCCCTGTCTTTTTTTCTTGATTTCATAGGCCAGTTTTCTGTTGCCCCAGTCATCAAACATGAGCAGTTTGCCGTCCCGCTCAATCATGTTTTTAACCTTTTCGAAAATGGTATCCTGATCCGTTCCCGGCGTGTCAGGATCGACAATAAATATTGTCTCGTAATGATTCATGCGACCTCCTTTTGGATGTGAAGCCCTGGTCAGGCCAGAGCAAGGGTAAAATTAACATTCTATAAAAACTTTATTTTTTAACAATATTGATAAGCAATGTCAAGCAATTTTGGAGGGCTGCGTAAAAACGTCAATATTGTATTGCGGGCTCAGAATGTAGCGGCATAACGTAACTCATGATTCAGGTAATCGGGATCAGCTGATAGTTTCTGGAACCCAGGCCGAGAGCTTCTGCGTATTCCAGCTGGTATTCCCATTCAATGTTTGGATAGATGCCTTTGAATTTGTCTTCCCCAGGGCCGGTGTTGGTTTTAAGGCAGGTGTGGGGAATCGCCGCTTCCTGATTTACAAGATCCACGCTGGCCTGATCAATGGCCACCGGATCGGTTGAAGCCACTACGCCGATATCCCGGACAATGGGCGCATCATTATATGGTAGGCAGTCACAGCCCGGAGATACGTTGTTGATGAAGTTGATGAACAGCGATTTATCGGCTTTACCCTTCAGCACACCGTAGGCGTATTCCACCATTCTTTCAAGAAAAACCGGCACCGACTGGTTCCACTGAATTTGAACCGCGGCCTGTTCGCATACAATGATACATTCCCCGCAGCCGATGCATTTTTCCGGATGAATGGCCGCTTTTTTGTTTTCAAGAGAAATGGCACTCTGTGCGCAATGTTTTACGCATTCCCCGCAGCCGATGCATTTTTTCAGCGTCACCTTTGGAGCGACATCGGAATGCTGTTCCATTTTACCGCGTCGGGAAGCGCATCCCATGCCGGTATTTTTAATGGCCCCGCCGTATCCTGACAGTTCATGGCCTTTGAAATGGGCCACAGACACAAAAGCATCGGCATTCACGATTTCAGAGGCAATATACACTTCCTTGAACTGTTTCCCATTGATTGAGACCGCTGTTTCCGATTTTCCGCGCAGTCCGTCGGCAATGATCAGTGGGGCCTCCACCACGGAATAGGCGAATCCGTTTTGAATCGCGGTTGTCAAATGGTTATGGGCATTGCCCCGGCTTCCGGCATAAAGGGTATTCGCATCGGTGAGAAAAGGAAACGCACCTGTGGATTTAATCGCCAAAACGACCTGTCGGATATATACCGGCCTGATAAAAGCGGTATTGCCGAGCTCGCCAAAGTGAAGCTTGATCGCCGCAAGGTCTCTTTTTTTAATTTGCAGATTTAAACTGGCCTGATCCATTAATCGGGATAGTTTGGTGAAAAAATTCTCTTTATAGGTTGCACGAAAATCAATGAAATATACCTGACTTTTCATCATATCCTCCGTTATCAATTGTGATTATGGCTGATAGAGCAAAAAAATAATTGAATAATCAATCAAAACGTGGGCGTCTATCAAGATTGAACACATCCGTTTTTTTGACGATTATATCTTGATTAAAACAAATACATCATATAATTTTTTTGAAATTATTTTTGCATAGTTTATTAGATCATGTTAGCGGGAGCGTCATGTTTGACAGACGGTTACTTCAAAATTTTGATTGGGGTTTGCTTGGTATCACCCTGATTCTCTGCACTACCGGCCTCCTGATACTTTACAGCGCAGTTTCAACCGATGATTCCCAGAATCTGGTATCCATTTTTTACAAGCAAATGGCATGGTATGGCATCGGGATGTTTTTGATGATATTGATGTTTGTTTTTAGCTATAAATCCTTGGATAAGTGGGCGTCAACGATTTATTTTTTCAGCGTGCTGCTGCTGGTCTGTGTTTTGTTGTTCGGCAGGCAGGCCGGGGGATCCACCCGCTGGCTGGTGATTGGACCGTTCACTTTCCAGCCGTCTGAACTCGTGAAAGTCGCTGTAATCATAATGCTTGCTCGATATTTTGCGAAAAGTGTCAAACAAAACGGCATTGGTTTTCGCGACCTCCTGATCCCCATGGGACTGACGGCTATTCCTTTTTTTCTGGTATTAATCCAGCCGGATCTGGGTACTGCCGGTACCATTGTGTTGATTGCCGCATCGATGGCCTTGTTTGTGAAAATTGAACGTCGGACATTGATTTGCTTTATTTTAATCGCCATTGTCGCCATCCCCGTCGGCTGGAAACTCCTTCATCCTTATCAGCGGGAAAGAGTGCTGACGTTATTGTCTCCGGAAAAAGATCCGTTGGGCGCCGGTTATCATATTCGCCAATCAAAAATTGCTGTTGGCTCCGGGTTGATCCTGGGTAAAGGATACATGCAGGGAACTCAAAAGAAATTATCGTTTCTTCCCGAACAGCATACGGATTTTATTTTTTCAGTTTTATCGGAAGAATGGGGTTTTGCCGGTTCCGTGTTTTTAATCTTCCTGTTTGTTGTGTTGATGGTTTTTGGATTAAACATCGCTCATGGATGCAGGGATTCATTCGGCGCAATTTTATGTGTTGGCGTCACGGTGATGATATTTTGGCAGGTATTTATCAATATGGGCATGGTTACGGGGATTATGCCCGTGGTGGGGATGCCTTTGCCGTTAATCAGTTACGGCGGGTCGTCGGTAATTACATTGTTAATCGGTATCGGCATATTAATGAATGTGAGTATGCGAAGATTTCTTAATTGAACACTAACGTGTCATTTTTTTAACCGGATTAAAATATTTTTTAAAAAAAATTTGACAAACAATATATATCGGTGGTAATGGCTTTTGTTTAAATTATGTTATTTTAAAAAAATTTTAACTTATTTAATTTGATCAGTAAAGTTATTGCGAAGGCGAGCGGAGGGGGTTCCCATGGTAAGTTTAGATTCGACTGTTTTTATTCAGATAATTAATTTTATTTTTCTGATTTGGGCCTTAAATACGGTTTTGTATAAACCTATCAGAAATATTCTTTCTCAAAGAAAACAGAAAATTGCAGGCCTTGAAGAGGGAATCGACCAGTTTAGTCAGGGTGCTGTTCAAAAAGATCAGGCGCTCAAGCTGGGGATCAAAGAAGCGAGGGAAAAAGGAAACCGGGAAAAAGAAGCCCTTGAAAACGAAGCCCGGCAGGAAGAAATTAAGTTAATCGAAAAAATTAATGAGAAAGCCCGGGGAGATCTGGCGGAAATTCGTGAAAGAATCGTCCGGGAAACCGAACAGGCGCGAAAGACGCTGTTAAAGGAGGTGGACGGGTTTGCCGCAGAAATCAGCCGCCGAATTTTGGGGAGGACTGTTTAATTATGTTACGTAGCAAAAGCAATTTTTCGATCATTATTTCGACCGTTTTATTTATTATGCTGATTGCTGTTGACGTTGTGATGGCAGAATCCAGCGGTGAACACGGCGGCGGTCATGGTGGCGGATGGGCCGCAACGGACACCTATCGGGTAATGAATTTCGCTGTTCTTGCCATTGGTTTGTTCTTTCTTCTGCGCAAGCCGGTTACTCAATTTTTAGGGGATCGTATTCAGGGAATTCAGGCACAGCTTGACGACCTTGAATTAAAGAAAATTGAAGCTGAAAAAAAGCTTGCGGAATATAATGAGCGCCTTTCGCACTTAAACACTGAATCTGAAAAAATAATTAATCAATATAAAGAGCAGGGAGAAACCCTGCGAAAAAAAATTATCAAAGAAGCGGAAGCCGCTGCAACTAAACTGGAGGAACAGGCCCTTCGTCATATTGAACACGAATTCAAGCAGGCCAGACTCCGGCTTGAACAGGAAGTGTTTGAAAAAGCCATTGCAAAGGCAGAAGTTCAGCTGACGAAAAAGATAACAGATCAGGATCAGGACAAGCTTATCGAAGAATATTTAACCAAGGTGGTGACAAATTGAGAAGCTCAGCTATTGCAAGACGATATGCGAAAGCATTGATTCTAATCGGCAAGGAAGATGGTAGGGCCGAAATATACAGGGATGAGTTAAATGGTATCGTTGGGTTGATGAATCGTGAACCCATGCTGGAACAATCTGTCGGCAATCCATTGTATAGTGCCAAAGGTCGGCGGAATGTGTTGCAAGCAGTTCTGAAAAAACTTGAGTTATCACCGATAATGAACTCTTTTCTGTTGTTACTTTTTGATAAAGGCCGAATCAATTTTCTTCGTGATGTCAGCAATTATTACAGCATATTTGCAGATGAGTTGAAAGGTATCATTCGAGCCAATTTAATTTCTGCGACCGAACTCTCATCTGAATCTTTTGAACAAATTCGAGAATCTCTGTCTAAGCTGACCGGAAAAAAGGTTTTGCTGGATACAAAATTGGACGCCAGTCTGATTGGCGGGGTTATAACAAAAATCGGAGACCTTGTGTTGGATGGAAGCATTAAAACACAATTACAAAATATGAGACAATCATTAAAAAGGGGTGAGAGTGTCTAATGGAAATAAAAGCCGAAGAAATAAGCCAGATTATTAAAGACCAGATTCAGGATTTTGACAAAAAAATCGAATTAAGTGAAACCGGTGTTGTCTTGTCCGTCGGTGACGGAATCGCCCGTGTTTATGGGCTTGAAAAAGTCCAGGCTTTGGAACTCGTTGAATTTCCTGGTGGTGTTCTCGGGCTCGCAATGAACCTGGAAGAAGACAACGTAGGCGTCGCGATCATGGGCGAAGATATCCACATCAAAGAAGGGGATATCGTTAAACGGACCGGACGCATCGCCGAAGTGCCTGTCGGTGAAGCGGTTCTCGGGCGGGTTCTTGATGCGGCGGGCAAGCCTTTGGATGGAAAAGGCCCTGTTGAAACCACTGAAACCCGTCGTATTGAAATGGTTGCACCGGGCGTTATTGCACGTAAAGGCGTTCATGAGCCATGTTATACCGGCCTGAAGGCGGTTGATGCCATGACACCGGTTGGCCGCGGTCAGCGTGAGTTGATTATTGGCGACCGGCAGATTGGAAAAACCGCTGTGGCTGTTGATGCCATTTTAGCCCAGAAAAATACAGATATTTATTGTATTTATGTTGCCTGTGGCCAGAAAAAATCTACTGTTGCGCAGGTCGTCGCCGTTCTTGAAAAAAATGGCGCCATGGAATACACGACAGTTATTGCGGCATGCGCCAGTGACCCGGCCACACAGCAATTTATTGCGCCGTATGCCGGTTGTTCCATGGGGGAATACTTCCGCGACAAGGGACAGCATGCATTGATCATATATGATGATCTTTCAAAACAGGCAGTCGCTTATCGCCAGGTTTCCTTGTTGATGCGCCGTCCTCCCGGACGTGAAGCATTCCCTGGAGATATTTTTTACAACCATTCACGACTGCTGGAACGATCCGCCAAGCTCAATGATGAACTGGGTGCCGGTTCATTAACTGCTCTTCCGATTATTGAAACTCAGGCGGGTGACGTATCTGCCTTTATTCCCACAAACGTTATTTCCATCACGGATGGTCAGATTTATCTTGAACCCAGCTTGTTTTTTGCTGGTGTGCGCCCGGCCATCAACGTCGGCCTTTCGGTTTCTCGAGTAGGCGGCGCTGCCCAGGAAAAAGCCATGAAACAGGTTGCCGGCACACTGCGACTGGACCTTGCCCAATACAGAGAACTGGAATCCTTTGCCGCTTTTGGTTCAGATTTGGATGCGTCGACCCAGAGACAGCTCACCCGTGGCGCACGACTGGTGGAAATTCTAAAGCAGCCCCAGTACCAGCCTTTATCACTTGAACAACAGGTTGCCATACTTTTTGCCGGAACAAAAGGTTTCCTTGATGAGTTCCCGCTTAATGTCCTTGCCAAATATGAAGCCGGCCTTTATCGGTTCATTGAAAGTCGCTATCCCCAGATATTCTCTGGTATCGCGAAAGACAAAAAGATTAGCGATGAAATGGACCAATTGATGAAAAAAGCGCTCACTGAATATGGCGATGAGTTTAAGGATACGATTAAATAGCTGATTGATGATCATATAATAATGTAATGATTAAACATATGCTGATAAGGGCAATGAATTTATGGCATCATTAAAAGAAGTAAAAACAAAAATCGGCAGTGTCAAAAAGACCAAGCAAATTACCAAAGCCATGAGTATGGTGGCAACGTCACGATTGCGCGGTGCCCAGACTTCCATGGAAGCCTTTCGGCCCTATGCGAAAAAATTTGCGGAAGTGCTTGGCAGTATTGCTGATAAAGCTGGGGATAAGGCAAGCCCACTACTTACTCCCCGAGAAGAAGTACGAAAAGTGCATATTGTGTTGCTGACTTCTGATCGTGGATTATGTGGCGGCTTCAATTTTAATCTGATTGAAAAAGCTGAAACATTAATGAAAGAGAAGGTCGCTCAGGGCCTTGAAGTTTCTTTTACCAATTTCGGGAAAAAAGGTCGTGATTACTGCCGCAATAAAGGCCTTAAAAGAGCCACGGAATATTTAAATGTCGTTGGGGGAAAATTCGGTTTCAGCATTGCATCAACTGCAGGACAGGAGTTGATAAATGGTTTTTTAAACGGAGATTTTGATGAGGCCTATGTCATTTACTCCAACTTTCAGGGAATGGCAAATCAGATACCGGTAATAAAGCAGCTTTTGCCGATACCAGCAATAGAGAAATCTGATGTTGAAAAAGATGAAAAAACAGAGTTTATGGCTGAGCATATTATTGAACCGTCACCAGGTGAACTGTTAAATGAAATGCTGCCGAAAAATATTTTCATTCAGATTTATAATGCATTGCTGGAGACATCGACCAGTGAACATGCCGCGCGCATGAAGGCGATGGATAACGCAACAAAGGCTTGCAATGATATGATCGATAATTTGACATTGGCTTATAATAAGGCCCGGCAGACGGCAATCACAATGGAATTGATGGACATCGTCGGCGGCGCTGAGGCACTCAAGGGATAACCCGCAAATTAATATGCGTTATATAGTCATTTAGGAGGTTGGTATGGGAGAAAACATAGGTAAGGTCAGACAGGTGATGGGTCCTATTGTAGACGTCGAGTTCGAACAGGGCAATTTGCCTGAGATTCTTACAGCACTTTTAATCACGAATGCCGCGATTAATGATGAAAAAGACAATCTGGTTGTCGAGGTGGCCCAGCATCTGGGTGATAACATGGTACGTACCATCGCTATGGATGTAACAGATGGTCTCGTTCGGGGGATGCCCGTGAAAGATACCGGCTCGCCGATTATGATGCCGGTGGGCGCCGCCTCATTGGGACGGGTAATGAACGTTGTCGGCCGTCCGGTGGATGGTCTCGGCCCGGTCAGCCATGAAAAAATGATGCCCATCCACAGAGCAGCTCCTTTGTTTACTGAACAGGATACATCTGTGCATGTTCTTGAAACCGGCGTAAAAGTTATTGACCTGCTGGTTCCGTTTCCCAGAGGTGGTAAAATGGGAATGTTCGGCGGCGCAGGCGTCGGCAAGACCGTTATCATGATGGAAATGGTTAACAACATTGCGATGCACCACGGCGGTATTTCCGTATTCGCAGGCGTTGGTGAAAGGACCCGTGAGGGGAATGACCTCTATCATGAGATGAAAGACTCAGGAGTTCTTCCCAAAGCAGCCCTTATCTATGGACAGATGACTGAGCCCCCCGGAGCAAGAGCGCGGGTTGCCCTTTCAGCCTTGACCGTTGCTGAGTATTTCCGTGATATAGAAGGTCAGGACGTCTTGATTTTTATTGACAATATTTTCCGGTTTACTCAGGCCGGTTCGGAAGTTTCTTCGCTTCTTGGACGTATGCCGTCTGCGGTGGGTTATCAACCCACGCTTGCGGTCGATTTGGGCGGACTTCAGGAACGCATTACCTCCACTGACAAAGGATCCATTACTGCTGTCCAGTGCGTATATGTTCCGGCTGACGACTTGACTGACCCTGCACCGGCAACAACATTTGCCCATCTTGATGGTACCGTTGTTTTGTCCCGCCAAATTGCAGAACTGGGTATTTACCCTGCGGTGGATCCTCTGGACTCAACCTCCCGAATTCTTGACCCGGCCTACATTGGTGAAGAGCATTATAAAGTGGCGCGTGATGTGCAGATCATTCTTCAGAAATATAAAGAACTGCAGGATATTATCGCGATTTTGGGTATGGATGAATTGTCGGATGATGACAAAGTGACCGTATCCCGTGCGAGAAAAATGCAGAGATTTCTGTCACAGCCGTTTCACGTGGCGGAAACATTTACGGGCCTGAAGGGCGAGTATGTTAAAATCGCCGATACCATCAGGGCGTTTAGAGAAATTTGTGAAGGCAAGCATGATGACCTTCCGGAGCAGGCTTTCTATATGGTTGGCCCCATTGAAGGCGCTATTGAAAAAGCCAAGAAAATGGCATCATAATAAAGTAGAGGGAAGCCCATGGCTGAATTAATAAAATTAGAAGTCGTTACCCCTGCCAAATATGTTGTCAACGAAGATGTTGAGATCGTTATGGCGCCGGGTACTCTTGGTGAATTCGGTGTATTAAGTGGTCATACGCCCTTTTTAACGTCTTTGAAAACCGGCAGAATCCTTTATAAGGATGCTAACGGTAAAGAAAAAGTGTTGTTTGTTAGCGGTGGTTTTGCCGAAGCCACGCCGCATCGGGTGACCATTCTGGCCGAATCGGCGGAAAGAAGAAGTGATATTGATGTCAACCGTGCAAGGGCCGCTCTTGAGAGAGCCCAGAAACGTCTCGCGGAACAAAAAACAGAGAACCTTAATTTTGAAAGAGCCAAAAGCGCGATGTATCGGGCAATTGAGCGCATTAAAATTGCAGAGACTCGAGGTTTATAGGCTTAAATTCCTTATAATTTGACAGCTCTCCTCATCAGTGCATGTAAAAAGGACAAATCATTTTTTTGATTTGTCCTTTTTATTTCAATTGAGTTAATAAAAAGATATGGGAAAGAAAATCGAATCCGTCGTTATTGTGATTTTGGCTGCAGGGAAAGGTACGCGAATGCGGTCTGATAAAGCCAAAGTTCTTCATGCCGTTTGTGATCGCCCGATGATCCTGCATGTCCTTGATACCGCTATCCAGGTAGCGGGTAATGAGGTTGTGATCGTTGTGGGTCATCAGGCTGAAAAAGTGAAAGAAGTTGTTTTGCGAGAAGCGGATGTCCTGTTTGCGTGGCAGAAAGAACAAAAAGGCACCGGGCATGCGGTAAAAAGTGCGTTGCCGATATTGCCCGAACATTCCACTCAGGTGGTTATTTTATCCGGAGATGTGCCACTTATCAAAGCCTCGACAGTCAATGAACTTTTGGATTTACATCTGAATCAGCAAAATGACATTACGGTCCTGGGGGTTCGATTCGAAAATCCTTATGGTTATGGCCGTATTGTGGTAAGTGATGACGGGAATGTTGAAAGGATAGTGGAAGAAACCGATGCGACGGAATCCCAAAAGCAAATCACAATTGTTAATTCCGGAATTTATTGCGTGCAAAGACAATTTTTGGAAATATCCTTGTCCCGGCTCCAGTCAAACAACAATCAAAATGAAATTTATCTCACGGATATCGTTGAGGTTGCAAGGAATCAGGGGAAAAAAATCGGGTTGATGATTTGCAGGGATAAGAATGAAGTGCAGGGCATAAATACCCCCCAGGATTTGCGGGACATTGAATCCATCATGATTGAATCCAGAAAATAACTTGACTTTAAAACATTGCAAACATTATACTTTAAACAGGATAAGTGAGGAAGAAATTGGATAATAATAATGTGATGCGCCAATTTGACCAAATTGAAGAAAAAGTTGGAAATTTAATCGAGCGATGCAATTTACTTGAAAAATTAAATTTTGAACTTTCCGTTAAAGTCAAAAGCCTGGAGGCAGAGCTTACTGAAAAGGTTGAAACAGAAAATAAGCATTCGGAACAAAAGGCGTTAATTCGGTCTAAGATAGACAACATATTGTCAAAACTGGATAAATTCAATGAAACCAAAACGGAATAAGGTTGTTTTCATTGAAGCGAGAGATTGGTAATTACAAACGTGGAACAAGTCATAAAAATCGAACTGCTGGGCGAAACATTTAAGTTTAAATCTGAAGAAACACGATCAAATTTAAAAGAAATTTTATCATATTTATTGAAGGAATTACAGAAAGTCGAGGACCAATTCCCCGCGCATGCCTTAAAGACAAACAAATCAGCGATATTGGTGATGACGGCATTAAATATATCAAAGCAGTATGTGGAGTTGGCAAACAATCATTCAGATTTTATAAATAGCGTGTCATCAAGAATGACAAAAATTGATGATATGTTCGTCATAAAGTGATACAGGTTTTAGCAGGAATATCAGTTCGATTAAAACACGTTGTGAATCTCGCTATTCTCGGTAACGCCCTGAATACTCTTTTTGAGATTTGAATAAAAGATACTTCTTACCCCTGCTGTGTTCGTGATTGGATTATGTACCTTGACCCAATACTAACATTTAGGGAGCTTTCGCTAGTTTTGGTGAGCAAGTTCCGCTTGTACGGAAAAGCCTAAAGAAACTATAAGGCGCCCACCTTGACGGTCAGGTTCAAGGCTTATTCAACACGGCTCCGCGGGGGTATTATTTATTCAATTGAATGCTTCTTTTGAGGGAACGTCAATTTTCAACAATTGCTGTTTCCGTCTGCCTTAAGCTGATCTTTAGCGTATCACCCGGTTTTCCTGATATTCCCTTTTTTGCTTATTCAGCATAGCCTTATCTAAAGCTTTATATTCTATAATATTTCATGCAGGGAGACAATGAATGAATGGACCATATATTTTATTAATGATGATTGGCGTTGTGGCCGGGTTTTTAGGAGCACATTTTTATCGCGAGAGGATATCGTCTCAAAAAATGAAAGATGCCGATGATAAATCGGCAATGATCGTTGATTCGGCGGAGCGTAAGGCGGAAGCGTTGATAAAAGAGGCGCAGCTGGAAGCCAAAGACCGTCTTTTAAAAATGAAAAGTGATTTTGACGGAGAAACAGCAGAAGCAAGGGCAGAACTTAAAAAAATAGAAAATCGGTTACAACAAAAAGAAGAAAACATTGAAAAGAAAAATGAGCAGGTTGAACTCCAGGTAAAAGAGGCAAACCGTAAAGAAAAAGATCTTTTAAAAAGAGAAGCCAAGATCACAAGTTTGGAACAAAATTATAATGAATTGATCGATCAGCAGAAAAAACAATTAGAAGCCTTGTCCGGCCTTACAGCGGAGGGCGCAAAAGAACTGTTGATTCAATCCATGGAGAATGAGGCCCGACATGATGCGGCAGCCTTGGTGAAACGGATAACCGCTGAGGCAAAAGAAAATGCGGATAAGGAAGCGAAAAAAATTATGGCGACAGCAATGCAGCGTTATGCGGGTGATTTTGTTGCCGAACGCACCGTATCCGTCGTCCAGTTGCCTGATGATGAAATGAAAGGGCGAATTATCGGCAGGGAAGGCCGCAATATCCGCGCGCTGGAAGCGGCAACCGGCATTGATTTAATTATTGATGACACGCCGGAAGCAGTTATCTTATCCGGTTTTAACCCCGTCAGGCGGGAAATCGCGAGGCTTTCGCTCCTGCGTCTGATTGAGGATGGACGCATTCATCCGGCAAGGATTGAGGATGTTGTCAAAAAAGTCACTGAAGAAGTTGAAATAGATATTAAAGAGGCTGGTGATCAGGCTGCCTTCGATCTCGGTGTGCACGGCATCAGCACGGAGTTGATTCGGGTGCTTGGCCGGTTAAAATTTCGAACCAGTTATGCGCAGAATGTTTTACAGCATTCCGTTGAAGTGGGGTTTTTATGCGGCGCCATGGCGGCGGAACTCGGATTAAACGTGAAATTGGCGAAACGGATTGGTCTGCTTCATGACATCGGAAAAGCAATTGATCATGAAGTCGATGGGGCCCATGCGGATCTCGGTGCCAAACTGGCCAAAAAATGCGGGGAGTCACCGAAAGTGGTTTATGCAATTGCCGCACACCATGAGGCAGTTCCCCCTGAATCCGTTTATGATTTGCTGGTGCAGGCAGCCGACAGTCTTTCCGGCGCTAGGCCTGGGGCGCGTAAAGAATTGCTTGAAAATTATATTAAACGCCTTGATGAACTGGAAGGCATTGCCAATTCCTTTAAAGGCGTTTCCAATTCATATGCCATTCAAGCCGGCAGGGAATTACGGGTCATTGTTGACGGCGGCTCCCTTACGGACGATGAATCGGTCTTGTTAAGCAAAGATATTGTTAAAAAAATCGAGGAATTATTGACATTCCCCGGTCAGATTAAAGTGACAGTTATCCGGGAGACCCGGGCAGTTGAATTTGCGAATAAATAAGGGATAGTGATGATGAACGTCATTGATACACTTCAGGAACGGGGTTTTATTGAAAACAGAACACATGCGCAAGAGCTTGATGAATATGTAAATACCGGCAGCGTTTCCTGTTATATCGGTTTTGACCCCACCGCATCAAGCCTTCATGTCGGGAGTCTGGTTCCGATTATGTCCCTTGCCCACATGCAGCGGTGCGGCCACCGGCCCATCGCCCTTGTGGGCGGAGGCACCGGCCTTATCGGCGATCCAAGCGGAAAAACGGAAATGCGGAAGCTGATCACAAAGGAAGATGTGGATTTCAATAAAAAGGCGCTCAAAAAACAACTTTCCAATTTTATCAATTTTAATAATAACCAGGGCGAGCTGGTGGACAATGCAGACTGGCTGACAGGTCTGGGCTATATTGATTTTTTAAGGGATATTGGTCGGTATTTTTCCGTAAACCGGATGGTCAAGGCCGAAAGTTATAAATTGCGGCTGGAATCGGAAGAAGGGCTGAGTTTTATCGAGTTTAATTATATGTTACTACAGGCTTATGATTTTTTTAAGCTTGCCGAATCTCATGGATGCCTGCTCCAAATGGGAGGCAGTGATCAGTGGGGTAATATCGTTGCCGGTGTGGATCTGGTAAGGCGCAAACTTCAGAAAACAGCTTTTGGCATTACATTTCCACTCATTACCACCAGCAGCGGCGCCAAAATGGGAAAAACAGCAAGTGGTGCGGTTTGGCTTGACCCTGAAAGGACTTCGCCGTATGATTATTTCCAGTTCTGGGTCAATACCGATGACAAGGATGTGGCGAGATTTCTGGCACTCTTTACATTTTTGCCCATGCTGGAAATTTGGGAGGTCGAGGCGCTGGACGGTTCGGATATTAATGCCGCCAAATCCATTCTGGCATATGAAGCGACAAAAATTTGTCATGGTGAAGATGCGGCAGACAACGCCATGCTTGCAGCTATAGCCAATTTTGGGGTGCGACGGATTAAGGGATCAATTTTGCCTTCAAGCCGGATTGCCAGAGGCGACGAGGGCAGGCATTCAGTTGGATGCGAGACGGATGACAATACGCCGTCTACCCGGTTTGAAATGGCGGATCTGGAATCCGGTATTCCGGCATTCAAGCTGTATCAGCAGGTTGGTCTTGCCCAATCAGGCAGTGAAGCACGTCGGCTCATAACCCAAGGCGGCGCCTACGTGAACGGGAATCGGATAGATTCAGATGATTATATTATTTCGTTATCCCATATTCAAAATGGTGAAATCGGACTTCGGGCAGGAAAGAAAAAATTTCACAAAATAATCGTCAATATTTAATAAAAGAGATTGACAAAGATTTTCACTTTCTATATTAAGTATACTTTCCCAAACAGTGAAAAAACGTTTGAGAAAAACCTGACCGAAAGTTTACTCCGGTCGAAAAAGGCAGCATCAGATAAGGCACAAAAAAAGCCTTTGATCT
>JBAQUK010000141.1:45000-46697 GCA_049297455.1 Desulfosalsimonadaceae bacterium
AGAAGGTGAAAGACCTGTAAGCGAAACGTATCGGACTTCCTGGATCGAGAACCCAAGTACCGCGGGACACGAGAAACCCTGTGGGAATTTATGAGGACCATCTCATAAGGCTAAATACGTCTTGGCGACCGATAGTGAACCAGTACCGTGAGGGAAAGGTGAAAAGCACCCCGGTGAGGGGAGTGAAATAGTACCTGAAACCGTTTGCCTACAAGCAGTGGGAGCACGATGGGACTTGTCCCCGTGTGACTGCGTGCCTTTTGCATAATGAGTCAGCGAGTTACTTTACGCAGCAAGGTTAAGCCGTCAGGTGTAGCCGTAGCGAAAGCAAGTCTTAACAGGGCGTTTAGTTGCGTGGAGTAGACCCGAAACCAAGTGAGCTATCCATGGCCAGGGTGAAGCGGGAGTAAAATCTCGTGGAGGCCCGAACCGTTGAACGTTGAAAAGTTCTCGGATGAGCTGTGGATAGGGGTGAAAGGCCAAACAAACTTGGAAATAGCTGGTTCTCCCCGAAATATATTTAGGTATAGCCTTGCGAAATTAAGCAACGGGGGTAGAGCACTGAATAGGCTAGGGGCCTTACCGGGTTACCAACCCTAATCAAACTCCGAATACCGTTGACTTTTATCGCAGGAGTCAGACTGCGAGAGCTAAGTCCCGTGGTCGAAAGGGAAACAGCCCAGATCGTCAGCTAAGGTCCCCAAATGTGTGCTAAGTGGGAAAGGATGTGGGAATGCACAGACAACCAGGAGGTTGGCTTAGAAGCAGCCATCCTTTAAAGAAAGCGTAATAGCTCACTGGTCAAGTGAGTCTGCGCCGAAGATGTAACGGGGCTCAAGCACACTACCGAAGCTGCGGGATCCATCTTTGATGGATCGGTAGGGGAGCATTGTCTGCGGGTCGAAGCACGACCGAGAGGACGTGTGGACTGCAGGGAAGAGACCATGCTGACATGAGTAGCGATAAAGCGGGTGAGAAACCCGCTCGCCGTAAGCCTAAGGTTTCCTGAGTAAAGCTAATCTGCTCAGGGTTAGTCGATCCCTAAGCCGAGGCCGAAAGGCGTAGGTAATGGAAAACGGGTTAAAATTCCCGTACCACCTGGTCATCGTTTGAGAGAAGGGGGGACGCAGAAGGGTAGGTCATCCGCCTGTTGGAATAGGCGGTTTAAGCGTGTAGGCTTGAAGGATAGGCAAATCCGTTCTTCTTTAAGGCTGAGACGTGATGAGGAGGGGCTTGCCCCATAAACTGATTGATCCCATACTGCCAAGAAAAGCCTCTATCGAGATGACAGGGTGATCGTACCGCAAACCGACACAGGTAGGCAGGGAGAGAATCCCAAGGCGCTTGAGAGAACTCTGGTTAAGGAACTCGGCAAAATGACACCGTAACTTCGGGATAAGGTGTGCCCTTTTTGGTGATTGGACTGGCTTCATGAGCTAAAGGGGGTCGCAGAGAAACGGCGGTAGCGACTGTTTACTAAAAACACAGGACTCTGCTAAGTCGCAAGACGATGTATAGGGTCTGACGCCTGCCCGGTGCTGGAAGGTTAAGGGGATATGTTAGTCGCAAGGCGAAGCATTGAACCGAAGCCCCAGTAAACGGCGGCCGTAACTATAACGGTCCTAAGGTAGCGAAATTCCTTGTCGGGTAAGTTCCGACCTGCACGAATGGCGTAACGACTTCCGCACTGTCTCAAC
>JBAQUK010000142.1:0-2381 GCA_049297455.1 Desulfosalsimonadaceae bacterium
ATGCGGCAATCCCCTGCTCCAGCATCTCGATATACATGCGGATATTGGTGAGCGGGGTTTTGAGTTCATGGGTGACGGCCGAAACAAACTGCGAGCGCCTCTCGGATAGCCCGACAATGGCGGAAACGCTCCGGTAAATGGCAAAAAGCCCCATGAGAATGACCATGGCCATGATGATCATCATAATATTGAGGGTTTGGCGGCCCGGCGACCGGGGTATATGGTCGCAGGCGAGGCGGGCGTTTAAAAACGCGAAAGGCCGCGGGAAATTATGGATTAAGGAAAACTTGGGATTATTTGACAAGGCCCCGGTTTCAATGATGCTCCGCTGCCTGCCGCTATCCCGAACGGACATGTTCAGGTTTGCAAATTTTGACATGGGCTGATTGATAAAATGGGATACCGACAAATGGTCCAAAAACGGCTGAATCAGCAGCACAAACCCCTGACGGTAAATCTGGCCGCCGATCACAATACGCCTGAAAAAAACAATTTTTTCATCGGAAACAAACACCGACTGCAAGGGGTCGACTTCCGCCCTGAAGGTTGACGCATCCAGGTCTTTTCCGGCAGACGGCTCCCGGATGTTTTCTTCGGAAACGGCGGAGGAAGCGGCCGGCGCAGGAGCAGATTGCTCTTGGGGCGCTTCAAGCCGGGCATATTTATCAGCCTCCGAATCGGCTGAAAATGAAGTTGCCTGTCCGGCGCTTTCGCCTGAAACCGTTTCCGCATCCGCCACCCGGCTTTCATCGGATTTTGACGTCGCCGCCGACGGGAGATTCTGTTTTGACAATTGGATGGCCTGATCTGCGGTAATGTTTTCCACCCGCTTTTTTTCCTGGCCAAGATATTCCTTCTTGGCTTTGGAACGGGACAGGTCCAAATATCGCCCGGCCAGCGAAACTCCCTCTTCCTTTTCCGGTACTCCTTTTTCGGGCAAACCCTTTTCCGGCGGTGAAGGCTCAACCGGATCCACCACATTCGCCCGCCGGGCGTTAAAAACCCGGTTCACATCTTCCAACTGGCGGACAACGCCGGTGACGGCTTCGTTTTTGGGTTCCTGAATTTTTGAATCGGACTGCGTAATCAAATCCGATGTCAGCGGCGTCTGGAAAGAGCCGTCCGGGTTGTTCTGAAAATAGCCCAGAATATAAGCCTCTTCCGGCAGGGCGGATAATTTTGAAGATGCGGTATATTCCTCAATATTCCTGCCCTCTTCCCTTAAAACCAGGTCGGAAAGTTCTTTTTCCATTTCATAAAAAAGGGTATCGGCAAAATAGCGCAGCTCCGCCCGCTCTTCCTGGTCCAGGCCCTGATGGGTTCTGACGATAAAATATCCCAGAGGAATGGAAAGACCGATAAAAAAAATGATCATGAATAATTGAATGCGTTTCACGATTCCGTTCCGCCCGTATCCAGACGATATCCTTCGCCCCGGATGGTCAGGAGAAATGGCGTTTCGCCGATCAAATCCGAAATCTTTTTCCGGAGTTTCTGGATATGAATGTCCACCGTCCGGGTTTCAATATCCGCGTCGCCGTAATTCCAGACTTTTGAAAGCAGCTCTTTTCTGGATACGATCCGGCTGCCGTGCCGGTGAAGATAAACGATAATATCCATTTCCCGGCGGGTCAGCTCGATGGTCTGCCGGCCAAAGGCGGCACTCAGATTCTTGCCGTCAAAAAAAATCCCGCCGATGGTCAACTGGTCATCCCCCAGATTTTTCCCGGACCGCCGCAGCACCGCTTCAATCCGCACCATCAGTTCCCTTAAGGAAAACGGTTTGCTGATATAGTCGTCGGCCCCGGATTTAAACCCGGTCACGATATCAGTTTCCGCGCCCTTGGCGGTGAGCATGATGATGGGCTGATCCGGCTTTTTTCGGCGGATTTCCCGGCAGATGGAAAACCCGTCCAGCGTGGGCAGCATGACATCCAGAAGGACCAGATCAAAACGGCCTTCCAAAGCCGTCGCAAGGCCGTCGCCGCCGTCCGCGCATCCTTCAGGCTGATAGCCGTTAAACACCAGCACGTCCAAAAGACCGGTTAAAATCGCCGGATCATCCTCAACAATCAGAATCGTTGCCTTGGGGTCGTTCACCATCAACACCTTCTCCAACGTTGTCGCCCAAAAAAGTTAAATAACCTCTGCAGGAAGGCCGGGTTTCTTACCCGGCGATTGGCATGGGCCATTTGTCGGGAAAGAATCCCGACCTACAAGTTCCCTGTTTCCGGAATCGGGCAAGACGACTTTCCTCCGGGCGTTTCCATCCTAAGCGATTTCAGTTCCGTAGAAAAGCAAAAGTTATGTAAAAAAACATCCCGATTCTTTTACACTTCTTTGAATTGCGTCTTCATTCCAATCCGTTACACTTAAAGCCA
>JBAQUK010000143.1:0-2392 GCA_049297455.1 Desulfosalsimonadaceae bacterium
ATGCGGCAATCCCCTGCTCCAGCATCTCGATATACATGCGGATATTGGTGAGCGGGGTTTTGAGTTCATGGGTGACGGCCGAAACAAACTGCGAGCGCCTCTCGGATAGCCCGACAATGGCGGAAACACTCCGGTAAATGGCGAAAAGCCCCATGAGAATCACCAGGGCCATGATGGTCATCATGATATTGAGGGTTTGGCGGCCCGGCGACCGGGGGATTTTGTCGCAGGCGAGACGGGCGTTTAAAAACGCGAAGGGCCGCGGGAAATTATGGATTAAGGAAAACTTGGGATTATTTGACAAGGCCCCGGTTTCAATGATTGTTCGCTGCCTGCCGTTATCCCGAACGGACAGGTTCAGGCTGGCGAATTTTGACATGGGCTGATTGATAAAATGAGACTCCGACAAATGATTCAAAAAGGGTTGAATCAGCAGCACAAACCCCTGACGGTAGACCTGGCCGCCGATCACAATCCTTCTGAAAAAAACGACTTTTTCATCAGAAACAAACACCGATTGCAGGGGATCGACTTCCGCCCTGAAGGTTGACGCATCCAGGTCTTTTCCGGCAGACGCCTCCCTGATGTTTTCTTCGGAAACGGCGGAGGAAACGGCCGGCCCAGGAGCCGGCTGCTCTTGAGGGGCTTCAAGCCGGGCATATTTATCCTGAGCCGGGGCTGCTGAAAATGAACTTACCTGTCCGGCGATTTCCCCTGAATCCGTTTCCGCATCCGCCATCCGGGTTTCATCGGTTTTTGATGCCGCCGCCGCTGGGAGATTCTGTTTTGACAATTGGATGGCCTGATCTGCGGTAATATTTTCCACCCGCTTTTTTTCCTGGCCAAGATATTCTTTCTTTGCTTTGGAACGGGACAGATCCAGATATCGCCCGGCCAGCGAAACATCCGCTTCCTTTTCAAGCACTCCTTTTTCGGGCAAGACCTTTTCCGGCGGTGAAGGCGCAACAGGCTCCGCCACATTCGCCCGCCGGGTATTAAACACCCGGTTCACATCCTCCAACTGGCGGACAACACCGGTGACAGTCTCGTTTTTGGGTTCCTGTATTTTTGAATCGGACAGCGCCGTTACATCGGATGCCAGCGGCGTCTGGAAAGAACCGTCCGGATTGTTCTGAAAATAGCCCAGAATATACGGTTCTTCCGGCAGGACGGATAATTTTGAAGCCGCGGTATACTCCTCAATACCCCTTCCCTCTTCCCTTACAACCAAATCGGAAAGCTCTTTTTCCATCTCATAAAAAAGGGTGTCGCCAAAATAGCGCAGCTCCGCCTTTTCCTCCTGGTCCAGACTCTGATGGGTTCTGATGATAAAATACCCCAGAGGGATGGAAAGGCAGATGAAAAAAATGACCATGAAAAATCGAATGCGCTTCACGATTCTGCTTCCCCCATATCCAGACGATATCCTTCGCCCCGAATGGTCAGGAGAAATGGCGTTTCGCCGATCAAATCCGAAATTTTTTTCCGGAGTTTCTGAATATGAATGTCCACCGTCCGGGTTTCAATATCCGCGTCGCCGTAATTCCAGACTTTTGAAAGCAGCTCTTTTCTGGATACGATCCGGCTGTTGTGCCGGTGAAGATATACGATAATATCCATTTCCCGGCGGGTCAGCTCGATGGTTTGCTGACCGCAGGCGGCCCTCAGATTCTTGCCGTCAAAAAAAATCCCGCCGATGGTCAACTGGTCATCCCCCAGATTTTTCCCGGACCGCCGCAGCACCGCTTCGATGCGCACCATCAGTTCCTGTAAGGAAAACGGCTTGCTGATATAGTCGTCGGCCCCGGATTTAAACCCGGTCACGATATCGGTTTCCGCGCCCTTGGCGGTGAGCATGATGATGGGCTGGTCCGGCTTTTTTCGGCGGATTTCCCTGCATATTGAAAACCCGTCCAGCGTGGGCAGCATGACATCCAGCAGGACCAGATCAAAACGACTGGCCAAAGCCTTTGCAAGGCCGTCGCCGCCGTCAGCACATCCGGTTGGCTGATAGCCGTTAAACACCAGCACATCCAAAAGCCCGGTTAAAATCGCGGGATCATCCTCCACGATCAGAATCGTGGCTTTGGGGTCGTTCATCATAAACACCTTCTCCAACCATATTAAACGCATCATTTACTTAACGGCGCTCAACGGCAAAAGGAAGGCCGGGTTTCTTACCCGGCGATCGGCATGGGCCATTTGTCGGGAAAGAATCCCGACCTACAAGTTTCCTGTTTCCGGAAGCGGGAAAAGACGATTGTTCTCCGGGCGTTTCCATCCTAAGCGATTTCAGTTCCGTAGAAAAGCAAAAGTTATGTAAAAAAACATCCCGATTCTTTTACACTTCTTTGAATTGCGTCTTCATTCCAATCCGTTACACTTAAAGCCA
>JBAQUK010000144.1:0-13277 GCA_049297455.1 Desulfosalsimonadaceae bacterium
TCACCGCCCTTTTAAAAGAAAAAAGCCTCTTTCTCAGAGGCTCATTTATTCTGGTAATCGCTTTAATCTGTCAACGGAATCTAAAAATCCACCGCCTGTTTTGGTTCATAGAATGTAAAGATTAACATATGCGAAAGGAGAGATCCACATGAAGGATGACAAAAATGAAAAAACTTGTTATCCTCTCCTATCTTCGCGGAAATTCCGGCCTGAACCGCCCCTTATGGGGGCCGGAATGCCCTGATCAGATTTTTATATTTAATTTAAGCATGTTGCCTTTGAAATGGTCCATTTTTACGGGCGGATCCGCCCCATCTTTTTCTGATAAAAGCAGCCGCCCCATGGTGCGGCTTCCGCTAATTGATCATTATTTCAACCTGTTATTTTTTTCGATGGCTGGCGCGTTCTTTGCAGTTGTAAACCCTTCTCAAAATCACCTTAACCCATAACCACCGGATATCTCGAAAAAACATCCGGTTTCAACAAAAGGGAGAGAATTTTATGGCATCATTCAAAGAACCGGACAATCTTGTGGATTTATTCGAAGGCGCGGTCAGCAGGTTTTCGGAAAACGACCTGTTCGGGGTCAAAAACGAAACAAAAACGGAATTGACCTTTATGACCTACGGTGATGTGGGCCGCCGGGTGGACACTATGAGGGCCGGACTGGTACACCGGGGCATCGGCAAGAACGATGCCGTGGGTTTCATCGGCAACAACCGGCCCGAGTGGGCGATTGCGGCATTCGCCACTTACGGCGCGGGGGCTCGGTTTGTGCCCATGTACGAGTCGGAACTGGAAAGCACCTGGGAGTATATTATCCGGGACAGCGCCGTCAAACTGCTGATGGTTTCCAAACCCGAAATCTACCAGAAAGTCATCCGCTACAAAGGGCTCATCCCCACCCTTGAGCACGTGTTTGTCGTGGAATCCTCCGGTCCCGGCAGCATGGCGTCCCTTGAGGAGGCCGGCGCAAAACACCCGGCGGCATCCGTCAAACCCGATTCCAAAGACATCGCGGCCCTGATCTACACGTCCGGCACCACGGGCGAACCCAAAGGCGTGCTGCTGTCCCACGGGAATTTCACGAGCAACGCCATCGGCGGCAACCGCTTATATAAGGATATCCTCAACGAGACCTCCCGGAGCATTTCCATCCTGCCCTGGGCCCATTCCTACGGCCAAGTCGCCGAATTGTATAACTGGATGCTGGTGGGCGGGTCCATCGGGTTCATGGAAGCGGTCACCACCCTGGGGGACGACCTGGCCCTGGTGAACCCCACCTTCATGATCGCCGTTCCCAGGGTGTTCAACAAAATTTATGACGGCTTAAACGCCAAAATGAAAGATACCGGCGGCCTTGCCAAAACCCTGTTCGACATGGGGGTGGAGAGCGCCAAAAAGAAACGGGAACTGGCGGCGGAGGGTAAGTCCAGTTTTATGGTGAACCTGAAATTAAAGATCGCGGATAAAATCGTGTTTAAAAAAATCCGGGACAAATTCGGCGGCCGCCTGGTGGGTGCGCTGACCGCCAGCGCCCTGATGAACAAGGAAATCGCCGCCTTTTTTTCCGATATCGGCATTCCGGTGTTTGACTGTTACGGCTTGAGCGAGACTTCCCCGGCGGTCACCATGAACTGTTTTTCGGCAAACAAACCAGGCTCCGTGGGACGGCCCATTGAAAACGTGCGGGTGGTCATTGATAAATCCGTGGTGGAAGACGGCAGCGAGGATGGCGAAATCGTTGTTTACGGCCCCAATGTCATGCAGGGATACCACAACAAGCCGGAAGCCACTGCTGCTGTCATGACTCCCGACGGCGGTTTCCGCACCGGGGACCGGGGACGGCTGGACGAAGACGGGTATTTGTTTATGACGGGCCGGATCAAGGAACAATACAAGCTGGAAAACGGAAAATACGTGTTTCCGGGGGCCATCGAGGAAGACATCCGTCTGATCCCCTTTGTGGCCAACGCCATGATCGCAGGCGAAGGCAAAGGCTATAATGTGTGCCTCATCATCCCGGATTTTGACGTGCTGGCCAAATACGCCAGGGACAACAACCTGCCCGTGAAAGACCCGAAAGCCCTGATAAACGACAAGGCGATTCAGCAGATGATTTCCGACACCGTCACAGCAAGCCTGAAACTGAAATACGGCGGCTATGAAATACCCAAAAAATTCATTTATATAGCGGACGATTTCACCCTTGAGAACGGCATGCTCACCCAGACCATGAAACTAAAACGCCGGGTGGTGTTTGAAAAATATAACGATGCCATTGAGGCGTTATACGGTTCGGCCCGGTAATCGGCCGGGTTGACAATTCACGAAACCGTAAAAATCCCTTGCCATTTTCGGCCTGAACCGGCTATATATTCAGCGGTTCAGGCTGAAAACGGAGGAATGGATGACCATGGAAAAAGCCCGCAAACCCCGCTCCGGAACAAAAACCGTCCTTATGGTGGTGGGCGCCGTCATCTGCCTCGCCCTGGCGGCCGGGTGGGTCTTCGGCCCGCCGGATGACCAAAAGAACCGGTTCCTTTCCGAAATCCGCAAAAATGCCATATCCGATTGCGACAATGATCCCGAATGCCTGGAAAACATCCGGCTGCATTTTGATGAGTGCCTGGGCGGCAATTACGCATCCGAACGATCCGGCATTTTCACCACGACCTATAACCTGGACACCCAGGGTTTGTACGACTGCCTGAACGGATACCAGCAAACCCCATGAGCCAGACCACCCAACTCCTCTCCACCCTGAAAAAATGTCTGAAAGCCAAAGGCGTCACCTACCGACAGCTTGCGGAAAAGCTCCATTTGAGCGAGGCCAGCATCAAGCGCCTGTTTTCGGAACAGACCTTCTCCCTGAAACGGCTGGAAGAAATCTGCAATGTGCTGGATCTGAACTTTTACGATCTGGCGAAAATCAGTGCGGACGCCCTGGAGGGCCCGAACGTGTTGACGGTGGATCAGGAACGGGTGTTGTCCGAAAACCCCAAGCTTTTGGTCTTTTTCTACCTCCTGCTGAACGGCCGGGAGCCGGACAGCATTGTGAAGGACTACGACATATCCGGGAAAGAATCCCTGCAATTTCTCCTGCAACTGGATAAATTACGGCTCATTGAATTGCACCCCGGCAACAAGGTGCGGCTCCTGACCCAGAAGAGCATCACCTGGCGCAAAAACGGTCCCATGCGCACCATCTATGAAAAAAAAATTACGGAAGAATTTTTATCCGCGCCCTTTGACCTGGCCGAAGAACGGCTTCGGTTTGAAAACGGGAAACTTTCCGACGGGTCGATTTCCGTAATGCTGGGCAAAATCGACCGTCTGTTCAAGGAATACAATGAATTGACGGAAATCGACAAGGCCCTGCCCCAGGAAAAAAGCCGGAACACCGGACTGATGATCGCTTTCCGGCCCTGGGTGTTCTCCATGCTCGAAGAATACAAACGGCGCCGCTAAAACCGTTATTTCGTGAACGCCCCCAGCGGCGCGTACACACCTGCCCCGGCCCCTTTGATTTCCACGTTCCCGCTTGCGGCCGGCGACAAACCGGCCCTCAGATTTTCGATATAGGCCTTGTTTTCCCGGACCCACTTGCGCATGAGCATGTGGCCGCCCAGCCGGTATTTCACCCGCCACCCCCGGTTCGGCCGGTATGCGGTCAAGGCCCGCGGCAGACTGTAAAACCGGTTCATCCCATCCACAATCGCCATCTGCATGTCATGGGCCGAACACTTCTGCGGTTTGACGATCACGTGCATGCCGTCATAAAAGCGCCAGTCCTGATGGATAATATTATTTTTATTTTCCGCAAACGACCGGGTTCCGGGAAACGGGGTGATGGAAAAAATCTGGATGGTGTCGATATCGGTTGCTATGGCGTAGTCCACGATGTTCCGTGCCGCATCTATCTTGTCCCCGCTGTCCACCACAAACATGCCGTGAATGCCGATATGGTGATTGTGAAGGTTCTCCACCACACGCCGGATGGCGTCCACATTATGGGCCTTGCCGTATTTTTTGAGGGTTTCCGGATCCACGGACTCAATCCCCACATACACGATGCGGCACCGGGTCTGCTGCATCAGATCCAGCAGTTCATTGTCCGAAGCCGCCCCCACGCACATCTGGCCGGACCATCTCAGGGGCACGGCGTCCGCTTCCATCATTTCCCGCAGCAGCTTTTTCGTGCGCACCGGATTGGCGCAGAAATTGTCATCCCCGAAACACACGCTCCGGTCTTTGATGGGCGCAAGTTCTTTGATGACCTGCCCACTGCTTTTAAACCGGTATTTTCGGCCGAAAACCGACGTGACCGAACAGAAGGAACAGTCATGGGGGCATCCCCGGGACGTGGTGATAATGGGCGGAATATTTTTGGGCGTCACCTTCGGGGAAAGCAGAAAATCCGGCGACGGCATGGATTTGTAATCCACCCGGTCCGACGGCCCCGTGTAATGAATCCCGCCGTCCGGACGTTTAAAAGCGATTCCCCGGACAGTTTCAAAGGGCGTTTTGTTTTCAATGGCCGCCAAAAGCGCCGGCAAAGCGCCCTCCCCTTCGCCGATCACCGCAAAATCACAGTGGCAAACGGCCTCTTCAGGCATAAACGTCACATGGGGCCCGCCCATGACAACCGTCACCCGCTGCCTCCTCAACCAATCCGCCAGGCGGTAAGCCTCCTCAATGGTGCTGGACAAAGACCCGATGCCCACCACATCGTAGGTTGCAAGATGTTGTTCTTCAAGGTCCGACAGGGAGTGAATGAAGATATCCACCCGGTATCCCAATTGTTTCAACACGGCGCCCAGGGTGGCGACCCCGGCCCTGGGGAGGTAAGTCCGGCTGTAAACATGGGTGGACTTTGAAACGGCTTCCACCAGCGCAATTTTCAGATGCGGCATAAAAAAATTCCTTATTGGATGTTTAAAAAATGCCATGAGTACCGGAAGCAAGCACGACATACGGCTGGAAAAGGGACCGATGAGATCCTTCCGCAGGGGCAGGGGAGGCGTATATGACGTTTTTTATAATGATATCGTGTATATCTTACAATTCAAGCGAATGTGGCATCGCATTGCCATCCGATACCTCAGGTATCGACACCCTTTCCGTGAGCCGGTCCGGAAATTAATTTGCTTGAGTGTTTCGGCAATTTTGATAATACTTATCCATATAATATTCATCACACCAAGCACAAGACAATTCCACGCCACGCATCGACGACGCTCAGCATCATAAAGGAGGATAACATGAAGCAGGTGATCAGCATCAGTCTGGGATCAAGCGCCAACAATTATGAATTCCAGGCAAACTTTCTCGGCCAGAAATTCACCATTCGACGGATCGGCACCAACGGAGACTATGACAAGGCGGTGGATTTACTGATCCAGCTCGACGCCGAAGCCGACGCATTCGGCCTGGGGAGCGTCAAACTGCCCGCGCCCAACAAGCATAACATGCTGATGAATATGGCCTCGAACCTTGTGGATTATGTCAGGGATGATTCCATTAAAATCGCCAAGCTGCGATCCCGGCTCAAGGCCCCGGTCACCACCGGCGATCACCTCATGAATGTCGCCCATGAATGGGCCATCCGGTCCCTCCAGTTTGAACACAACGGCTATTTCAGCAACTCCCGGGTCCTGTTTCTTTCCGGCATGACCCATTACCGCATGGCGTCCGTGATGGCGGAATTCACCGAAAACCTCACATTTGCGGACCCGGTGCTGGATAACGGCATTTCCAAATTTCTGCACTCCTTCAAAGAGCTGGAACTCTACGGCAAAGGCGCGCACGACATCCTGAAATGGGTGCCGGGCAAACATCTGGTGTCTTCCGCGCTGCCGCTGAAAAAATGGAACGCCTATATCATGCGCAAAGCCATGCAGAACGCCCATGTCATTGTGGTGCCGTACCACAATTTTTACGATTATGTGGGGGACTGCACACCGGAAGAGCTGGGGGGAAAAACCATCATCACCACCACCGCCTATGACGACCGGATCGAATTTCTGAAAAACCAGGGGGCGGACGTGATTATCGACACCACCCCGAAAATGCTGAAACAGGTGGTGGGGGTCAATGTACTCGAAGCCTTGGTGATCGCGGCCTTAGACAAAAAGAAGCACCGGATCACCGACGAGGAAATGCTGGAGCTCATGAGCAGCACCAAAACCGGCATCCGGCCAAGGGTGATTTATACAGGCGGAAAACCAAAACAAATCAGCCGGTTTGCCTTTGTGATCCATCCCCTGTCCCAGGAACAGTTCAAACTGGAAAAAACCGTCAAACCCTTTATCAAAATCCCCGGCGCAGTGGATGCGGTGGAAAAAATCGTGGCCTATGCCCCGCCCTGGGTGTATTCAAAAGTCACCGGCATCAAATCACCCACCGGCGCGGAAGCCGAGGGCTGGCTGATTACCGTGGGCGGGACCCCCAAACAGATGATGTCCCATTCCCCGGAATTTACGTATAAACGACTGCTCATGGCCGCCCGGATGGCCAAACGGCTCGGAGCCCAGATCATGGGACTGGGGGCCTTCACCAAAGTGGTGGGGGACGCAGGCGTCACAGTGGCAAAAAAAGCCCATATCCCCATCACCACCGGCAACTCCTACAGTGCATCCGGAGCGCTTTGGGCTGCTGCGGATGCGGTAAGGCGCATGGGACTGATCGAAATCGCAGAAGGGAAAAAAATACGGGGAAAGACCATGGTCTTCGGCGCCACCGGCGCCATCGGGTCGGTTTGCAGCCGGCTTCTGGCCATGGCGTTTGACGAAGTCTATCTGTGCGGCCGCAACATCATCAAACTCATGACCCTCAAGGAATCGATTCTGGCCGAGAGCCCGAATGTGAAAATCCATACTGTGGTGAATCCGGATAAATACCTGAAAGACATGGACGTGATCGTCACCGCGACTTCGGGAATGGGAAAAACCATCCTCGACATCACCAAGGTCAAGCCCGGATGCGTCATCACCGATGTGGCCCGGCCGCTCGATCTTTCACCCTCGGATGTGGCCAAGCGCCCGGATGTGCTGGTGATCGAATCCGGAGAAATCCTGCTGCCGGGTGAGCCGAAAATGAAAGACATCGGGCTGCCGCCCAAAGTCGCCTATGCGTGCCTGGCGGAAACCATCGTCCTGGCCCTGGACCGGCGGTTTGAGGTGTTCACCATCGGACGGGACATTGAATGGGAAAAAGTCAAAACCATTTATAAAATGGGCCTGAAACACGGCATGAAACTGGCCGCCATTTCAGGGGTCAACGGCGTGTTTACGGACGAAGACATCCTCCGGGTCCGGGACCTGGCCCTTGACGCACGGGCAAACCGATCAACCATTGTCAATAAGGAATCTGCGCCGGAATAACCGGCGCAGATTCCTTCACACACTATTTCCCCGGCGAGTCCGGGCAAGGAGAAAAGATGAAATCGTTCCAGGAATTAAAAAAATTAGAACCCGGTCTGGAATATCTGGGCATCCGCAATATCAAAAAAGCCCACTGGAATCTGGGCTCTCCCAAACTATATGAACAGGCCACCAAAAGAGGCGAAGGCGTAATATCCCACTTGGGGCCCCTGGTGGTGGTGCGGCCCATAGAATCCCCCATCAGCACGGGCCGGGCTCCCAACGACAAATTTATCGTCCGGGATGAAAGCACGGAAAACAAAATCAACTGGGGCAAGGTGAATGTCAGCTATGATGCGACAAAATTCGATTACCTGTTTGAACGGCTCAAGGCCTATATGCAGGATCGGGAAATCTTCATTCAGGACGTTTACGCGGGTGCGGATGAAAAATACCGCCTGCCCGTCCGGGTGATCACCGAATACGCCTGGCAGTCGTTGTTTGCCAGAAACCTCCTGATCCGCATCCGGGACCGCAGTAAACTTAGCGATTTCAAACCGGAGTTCACGGTCATCGCCATGCCGAAATTCCTGGCCAATCCCGAACTGGACGATATCTCCTCAGACACCTTTATTATGGTGAATTTCACCAAAAAACTGGTGCTTATCGGCGGCACCTACTATGGCGGGGAAATCAAAAAATCCGTATTCACGGCTTTAAATTACATTCTGCCCCAGAAAAACGTGCTTTCCATGCACTGTAGCGCCAATATGGGACAAAAGGGAGACACCGCCCTGCTGTTCGGGCTTTCGGGCACCGGGAAAACCACGCTGTCGGCGGTGGCCGACCGGGCCCTTATCGGGGATGATGAGCATGGATGGAGTGATGACGGGATTTTTAATTTTGAAGGCGGGTGTTATGCCAAGGTGATCCGGCTTTCAAAAGAAGCGGAACCCGAAATTTTTGAGACCACCCGCAAATTCGGCACCATTCTGGAAAATGTGGTGATTGATGAGGAAACCCGCATGGTGGACCTAGATGACGACAGCATCACGGAAAACACCCGGGCCGCCTACCCCCTGACCCACCTGGACAATATCGTTAAAGAAGGCGTGGGTTCTCACCCGAAAAACATCATCTTTTTAACCGCGGATGCGTTCGGGGTCCTGCCGCCCATATCCCGCCTCACCATCGAACAGGCCACCTATCATTTCCTTCAGGGATATACCGCCAAGGTGGCGGGCACAGAAGCGGGCGTCACCGAACCCAAAGCCACTTTCAGCACCTGTTTCGGCGCACCGTTCATGCCCCTTCATCCATCCGAATACGCGAGGCTTCTGGCCCAGAAAATCAAACAGCACAACGCGGCCTGCTGGCTCGTCAACACCGGATGGACCGGCGGCCCTTACGGCGAGGGAAAACGGATTTCCATCAAATACACACGGGCGCTCTTGAATGCCGCCCTGGACGGCCAGCTTGACCATGTGGAATTCGTTCAGGAACCGTTCTTCTGTCTCAGCGTGCCGACGTCCTGCCCGGGGGTGCCCTCCGAGATACTGATGACCCGAAACACCTGGCCCGATAAAGCCGCCTATGATGCAAAAGCAACGCACCTGGCCGGGCTGTTTGCGGAAAACTTCAAGCAGTATAAGGAATTTATATCCGATTCAGTGTATTGCGCAGGGCCGAAAATCCAGAAGTAGACCGGATGCCGGCGGTTGGTTTTGCAACCCGCGGATCAGCCGGGCTGGTTTGATATCTGCCCCGCCCCACCCGAAAAAAAAACGGCGGTTAAAGAATAAATTTAACCGCCGTTGTTAATTTGGTAGGGACATCCCTCGAATTCCATGATTTTTCGTGTGCTTCGTGGTGTTTTTTTCATGAGGCATAAATTACACCGGACTCTACGAGCGATTGCCCTGATCGCCAGCCGCTTCCAAAAGTCCTGTTTTCGCCGGACAAAATATTACAATACCTTTACATAATCTTTACATTGACATTTACTTAATTTGCGGGTATGTTTGTATCGTCCCAATAAAAAAGGAGATCAACATGCCCGTATCCTTATCCCTCAAGCAAAAACGCCTCGTAACTTACATCCAGAACCATATTGCCGAAACCGGCATATTCCCCTCCCTGCGCCAGGCCGGTCTTGATTTACAGATCAGCCATACGGCCGTCGCCCAGACCCTTAAAACCCTGGAAGAAAAAGGGGTCATCAAGCGTGAGGGCCGATATCAACGCACGGTGCATCTCATCAATCCCGACCGCCGGCCTGCTGGCGTCCATCGGTGGAAAGAAGTACCGGTGATCGGCAAAATCACCGCCGGACTGCCCATGTATGCCCAGCAGGAATGGCATGGCAGCATTGTCATTGATTCCGGTTTTTATAAAGGAAACAATCTGTTTGCGCTATATGTCGCCGGAGACTCCATGATCAATGCGGGCATCTTAAATGGGGATCTTGCGATTTGCGAACCCCGCCAATATGCCGGTAACGGCGAGATCATCGTGGCCCTGATTCATCAGGAAGAGGCGACCGTCAAACGGTTTTTTGTCCGGGAGGACCATATTCTTCTTCAGCCGGAAAACCCCAAATATACGGCCATACGGTATAATTTTGATGAAGTCCTGGTCCAGGGCAAAGTGATCGGCATCCAGCGCGGCCCGGATGTCATGCAGGGCTTAAATCCATGACGGGAGTTTCTCCGAATTGCAGGCTGCTGGTCGGCACCAGCGGGTATTCCTATGCGGAATGGGCTGATGCCGGGTTTTATCCCCCAGGAACTCCCGCCAGCAAGATGCTGTCCCATTATGCCCGCTCCTTTAAGATTACCGAGTTGAATTATACCTGGTATCAAATGCCGAAAGCTGTAGCCATCGACCGGATGCGGCAATCCGCCGGACCGGATTTTTTATTTACCGCCAAACTCACGCGCACCATGACCCATGAGATTGAATCCGGCAAATGGCGCGACCAGGTGAGGGCATACCGGGACGGCATTGCGCCCCTTGTGCAAACCGGCCAGTTGGCGGCGGTGCTGATTCAGATGCCCCCTTCCTTTGACCGCTCCAAAGAAAACCGGTTGTATCTGGCCGCCTTGCTGGATGCATTAAACGGACTCCCGACAGCCATCGAATTCCGCCATGTTGCCTGGGCGGTGGACCGGGTTTTTGATGGGCTTGCGGCCCGCCATGTGGCGCTGGTGTCGGTGGATGAACCCGTGCTGCCGGGATTGTTTCCGCCGCTTCCGGTGGTCACAAATCCTGATTTTTTCTATGTCCGGTTTCACGGCAGAAATGCCGCCGGGTGGCGTTCCGGTCATATGCAGAAACAGTTTGACTACAATTACAGCGAAAACGAATTGAAAGAATGGATCGATCTGCGGATCGACCCTATGGCGGAGCGGGCCGGAACCGGCATTATTTTTTTCAATAACCATGTCCGCGCCCAGGCCCCCCGCAATGCCGAAAGCATGATCCGGCTGTTGACCAATGCGGGACTGATGGCGGCAAACCCTTAGTCACCGTGCCGACACAGAAAAAGCCATGGCTACCCATTATCAATCTGTCCCATCATCATTAAAACCTCACCGGCCCCGGACGGTCGTACATCTGAACATCGCTGATTTTGCCGTGGCGGTGGAGCGCCGGGTGGACCATCGCTTGAAAGATTATCCGGTCATCATCGCGCCGGAAGAATCGGCCCGTGCGGTTGTGTATGACATGAGCGAAGAGGCCTTTAGCCATGGTGTCCGCAAGCAAATGCCCTTACGGAAGGCCATCCGCTGCTGTCGGGATGCCATTATCCTGCCCCCGCATCCGGCCGGTATGAACGGGCCATGGGCGATATTCTCCGGGAAGTCCTGCCGTATTCTCCCCTGATTGAACCCGGTGACATGGACGGCCACCTGTTTATCGACACCACCGGCACCAGCCGCCTGTTCGGGCCGTCCGTTGATGTGGCCTGGCGCATGTATCAAAGGATTAAAAAAGTCCTTGGATTTGCGCCGATATGGTCGGTTTCCCCCAATAAACTGGTGGCCAAGGTGGCGACCCGCCTGGTCAAACCCATGGGTGAATATATTGTGGGTGAAGGAGAAGAATCCGCCTTTCTTGGGCCCTTGCCCCTATTTTTACTGCCCGGTATCGAAAGGGAGGATTTACTCCGCTTCCGGGAGCTGAACTTAAACTTTGTGCATCAGGCCGCCGGGTTAACGGAAGATCAACTCACCGTCATTTTCGGCAAGCGGGCCGGGTTTATGTTTGACGCCGTCCGGGGCATTGATGCGTCGGAGGTTCTCCCGGCAGATCAAAAACCGTCCAGAATCATTGCGGACCATGAATTCGGCGATGATACCAACGAGACGGAAAAAATCGAAACTGTTCTATATCAGCTTGTGGAGAAAATCGGCGTCAGATTGCGGAAGCTGCGCAAGGCGGCCCGGATGTTGGCAATTGTGCTGGATTATTCCGATGGGGTTCGGCGGGTCCGGCAGATGAACGTCATACCGCCATCGGCCAATGACATGTCCCTTTTTAAAACCGCCAGGGCTCTCCTTTACACGGCCTGGACCCGGCGCGTGCGGTTTCGCCACATCCGGCTGATTTGCGAAAACCCGGTATTCCCACCGGCCCAGATGGATCTTTTTCCGGATCCGGTTTTGCAAAAACAGGAAGCCATAGTGGCCGCCATGGACCGTATCCGGGAACGGTTTGGCCACGAAACGATTCATATGGGACGTACGTATGCGTCATGAGGAGCACTTGCCCATGGTCCCACTGACGGTGCGTTCCTGTTATTCCCTGATGTGGGGAACCACCCATATCAAACACCTGTGCCGCCATGCAAAACGTCTCGGATATACCCGTCTTGCACTCACGGACACGGATAACCTTTACGGCCTGTGGCCGTTTCTGGCGGCCTGCGAACGGGAAGGCATCCGGCCCGTTATCGGCGCTGAAGTCACGGACATTAAAACATCCTGCCGGGCGGTTTGCCTGGTAAAAGACCGGGAAGGGTACGGTCATCTCTGCCGAATTTTAAGCCTTCGCCATACCGATGATGCGTTTGACCTGAAATCATCTGTTATTTCCTTTTCCAAGGGCTTAAGCGTACTCACCTCAAGCCCGGAACTGCTTTCCGCAATGCATGAGGCAGGTGAAGATGTTCTGGCCGCCCTGCCCCGTCATCCGGTTTCAGTCTCCCATCCCTTGCGCAGAACCGCAAACCGGTTGGGGATTCCGATTATCGCCACTCCTGGCAGTTTTTTCATCCATCCCGAAGAGTTTTCCGTTCACCGGGTGTTGCGGGCCATTGACGGCAATACGTCCCTCTCCCGTCTTAAACCCCAGGATATGGCCCCTGGGGACGCTTTTCTGGCATCTCCAAAAATCTATCAGGAACGGTTCGCTATTTGCCCGGAAGCCATTGCCAATACCCATATTCTTTCGGAACGCCTTAATTTTACCCGGCCGGATTTCGGCCTGGTATTCCCTCCTTACGAGACCGACACCCCCGATCAGGCAGCCGCACGGCTGCGCCGGGCTGCGTATGAAGGCGCCCGGCGTCGCTACGGCGAAGTATCCGAGACGGTGGTGGAGAGATTGGAACACGAGCTTACACTCATCACGGCCATGGGATTTGCCGCCTATTTTCTGATCGTGGCGGATATTGTTGCGGAAAGCCCGCGCACCTGCGGCCGGGGGTCAGGGGCATAGCCGTCAGGCTAAGAATTTTCCTATATTTTTCAACTGACATTTCAACACTTTAAAAATTTATGCATGGGAGTAGTAGTTCTAATGAACTCGGCTCCTGCTTGCGTTTTTCCAAAATGTGGTTGGTTTTGCTTAGTTCGTAAAAATTTTCTAAAAATTTATCAAAATTTCCTTTTCCCAACAAAACTATTTCTC